>NZ_CP019509.1:2475000-2846810 GCF_002002905.1 Aquaspirillum sp. LM1
TTCCGCCGATTCCGGCCTGGGATGACAGCCAGGTGACCGACCCGGATGAAGAAGTGGTGCTGTCGCACAACTGGGACGAACTGCGTCGGGCGATGTGGGATTATGTCGGGATTGTGCGCACCAACAAGCGACTGGAACGGGCGCTGCACCGGATTGACTTGCTGCAGGATGAAATTACCGAGTACTACCGGCACTTTCATATCAGCAATGACCTGATCGAACTGCGCAATCTGGTGGCGACTGCCGAACTGATTGTGCGCTCGGCCATGGCCCGCCACGAAAGCCGTGGCCTGCATTACAGCAGTGACTATCCGGACACCCTGGCCAGCGCACAGGATACTGTGCTGACGCCCAACAAATAACAGCGAGACCATACCGCACAAACCCGGCGCGCCGCGCGGATTGCTGAAAGACCATCACCGCAATCCGCGTGGCGCTTGGCCAGCGCCATGGATTGCGCCCGGTTTTCCCCTGGCAGGCTATTCTGCTTCAGGCTCGGGCTGTACCTTCAGGTGAAACTGCTCATGCAGGTTAGCCAGTGTGGCCAATTGCACGGGCAAATGCGGTTGCGGCGGACGATAGGTCATGAACAGCGTGCTTGTGCCGTCCAGCCAGCGCACCCAGTTGTCGTCATCCAGCGGCCGGCGCTCCTGATCGTGCAGCAAGGCCAGCACCGCCGTCAGATCACGGTCATCCACCACCGCCAGCTTGCCACGATTCACATCCAGCAGCAGCATGCCCTCGGCAGTCAGAAACACCCCGCCAATCCAGAACACCGCTTCGCCATCGTGCAAGCGCCAGTCGCCGTGCTGGTAGCGCACCACATACGGGCTGACATCGCACTGCACGAACACCCGCTGCGGGCCATTCTGAAAAAAAGCCCGACCCTGGCGGTCCTGCGCATAGTTGCGCTGGATGAACTCGATCATCGCCGGGTGGCTCAGCCGTTCGTCCTGTATCCACCACTGGCCACGGCCATCCAGGCGCAGCCAGCCAAACACATCGGGCACATTCGGCCATTTGGCCATGGCTGCTCGTACGCTGTCGTCCATTACACCCTTTCGCGTCATCCGGTCCCGCCGCCACGCGCCCCTGCACACAGGGCACGATGGCCTCCCAAAATGGTGTTACGCCTTACGCCAGCTTGACCATCTCCAGCTGGCGGATCGAGCGGCCCAGAAAGCGCTCGCCAATGGTTTGAAAGCGTAGCGGAATATCGGTGACAAAATACTGGTAATTGGGCATGCCGCGTTGCGGATTCAGCAACCCCAGCTCGGCCAGCCGGGTGGCGGTGGCCTCAGCCGTGGTCACTGCCGAATCGACGATGGTCAGCCGGTGGCCGGTCACGTCTTGCAGCAGGGGCTTGATCAACGGGTAGTGGGTACACCCCAGCACCAGCGTGTCCACGTCCTCGACCAGCACCGACTTCAGGTATTCCTCGGCGGTCAGCCGGGTGACTGGGTGATCCAGCCAGCCTTCTTCCACCAATGGCACAAACAGCGGGCAGGCCTGCGAGTACACCCGGGCATCCGGGCTGAGATGATGAATGGCGCGGGCGTAGGCATTGCTATTGACCGTAGTGGGCGTGGCAATCACCGCAATACTGGCGCGCTGGCTGACCTGCACCGCGCTGCGTGCGCCGGCGTCAATCACATCCAGCACTGGCACGTCGCCGGCCACCTGGCGCACCACCTCGGCGGCTACGGCAGCCATGGTGTTGCAGGCAATAATCAGCGCCTTGACCTGGCGCTTGAGCAGAAACTCGGCAATTTGCCGGGTGAAATCTTCGATGGTGGCCACCGACTTTACCCCATAGGGCACGCGGGCGCTGTCTCCAAAGTAGATCAGGTCTTCAAACGGCAGGCGGTCCATCAGCGCACGCACGACGGTCAGGCCACCGATCCCCGAGTCAAACACCCCAATGGGGCGACGGTCCAAGGCGGTCATTACTCTCACTTGATTTCAGCCAACGCCGGCCACGCAGACGGCAGGCCGGCAAAGGAAGGCATCATATCACGCCCTGTCGGGCCAATGCCCAGCCGACATGCTCGCGCACCAGCGCCGACGGGTGGTCGCGCCGCGCCAGCAGCGCCGCCAGCACCGCCGGGGTGGCCGGGGCATTGCCCAGGCCCACCGCCAGATTGCGCAGCCAGCGTTCATGGCCAATCCGGTAAATCGGACTACCGGCCATGCGCTGGGTAAAATCACTGGCTTCCCAGGCAAACAGGCTGGCCAGGCTGGCATGATCCAGGCCGTGACGCACGGCAAAATCCGCCTCACTCGTCGGCACGGCAAACCGGTTCCACGGACACACCAGCTGGCAGTCATCACAGCCGTACACCCGATTACCAATCAGCGCACGCAAGGGTTCCGGAATACTGCCGGCCAGCTCGATGGTCAGATAGGAAATGCAGCGACGAGCGTCCAGCTGATACGGTGCCACAATCGCCTGGGTGGGGCAGGCGTCCAGGCAGCGGGTGCAGCGCCCGCAGTGGGCATCGGTAGGGGCATCCAGCGGCAGCGGCAGATCAGTGAGCAATTCACCCAAAAAGAAAAACGACCCTTCGTCACGCTGAATCAGCAAGGTGTGCTTGCCGCGCCAGCCCAGCCCGGACTGGCTGGCCAGCGCCACCTCCATCAGCGGTGCGCTGTCGGTAAACACCCGGTAGCCCACCGGCCCAACGGCAGCCACCAGCCGGTCGGCCAGTTTTTGCAAGCGATTGCGCAGGGTTTTATGGTAGTCGCGGCCCAGCGCATAGCGGGCAATGGCGGCTTTCTCACCGTCCGCCAGCACCGCGTGCATGTCTGCGGCAGCCGGATCACGGTAGGGCAGGCGCACGGAAATCACCGTCAAGGCACCAGGTACCAGTTCAGCCGGACGGGCGCGCAGCACACCATGGCGGGCCATATAATCCATCTCGCCATGAAAACCAGCCGCCAGCCAGTCCAGCAGCGACTGTTCCACGCTTTCGGGCAAGGCAGCGCGGCCAATACTGACCCCGGAAAAGCCAAGTTCATACGCCCAGGCTTTGATTTGTTGGGCTAATTCGGGATAATCCCGGTTTTGAGCAGGTTCAGGACACATCCGATGGATGATAGCAGCGTTTGGCAAATTGCCCTGGCCGATGAAGCAGCCACCCTGGCCGCCGGTCGGCAACTGGCCAGCGAACTGGGCGGCGGCATGGTGATCACCCTGTACGGCGACCTTGGCGCTGGCAAGACCACGCTCACCCGTGGCGTGCTGGCCGGGCTGGGCCATGTGGGCCGGGTGCGCAGCCCCACCTACACCCTGGTGGAGCCCTATCACCTGGCCAATCTGGACGTGTTCCATTTTGATTTGTACCGCTTTGCCGACCCGGCAGAATGGCGCGATGCCGGCTTTAGCGAATACTTTGGCCCACACAGCCTGTGCCTGCTGGAATGGCCGGACAAGGCCGAAGGCTGGCTGCCCGCCGCCGACCTGGCCGTGAACCTGGCACTGGACGGCGCAGGCCGTTTGCTGACCGTGACCGCACTGACCCCGCGAGGAACTGCATGTCTGTCGACTTTGACGCCACCCGCCGCCGCCTGATCGGCGCCGCCACCCTGACCGCCCTGCTCTCCGTTACCCGTCTGGGGCATGCCGCAGGGGCCCGGCAGATTATTGCCGTGCGGGTATGGCCATCCAGCACCTACACCCGCATCACCCTGGAATCGCCGGAACCGCTGCATTTCAAGCAGTTCACCATGAAAAACCCGGAGCGGCTGGTGGTGGACATCGAAGGGGTGCAGCTCAATACAGTGCTGAAATCGCTGGACAGCAAAGTGGGCGGCGAAGACCCGTATATCAAAACCGCCCGCGCCGGCCAGTTCAACCCGACCACGGTGCGGGTGGTGCTCGACCTGAAAACCCAGGTAGAGCCCCAGGTATTCATGCTGCCGCCAGTCGCCGAATACAAACACCGGCTGGTGATGGATATTTATCCTTCCGCCAGCAATGACCCCTTGCTGGCGCTGCTGAACGACTACAACCAGGGCAAGCTGGACAAGGACATGCAGCCGCCCAAGAACGACAAGGCGGATAAGGCCGACAAGGCGGAGAAACCGGAAAAAACCGACAAGACAGACAAGACAGACAAGGCCGAGAAAACCGACAAGCATCACGGCAAGGACAACAAAGACAGCAAGGACAGCCACGCCGACAGCGACGAACCGCCGAGCAAACCCGGCAAAAAACCCTCACGCAGCAACCGCCCGATTGTGGTGGTGCTCGACCCTGGCCATGGCGGCGAAGACCCCGGTGCCGTGGGTCCGTCTGGTGCCAAGGAAAAAGTGGTGGTGCTGCAAATCGCCAAGCGGCTCAAGCGCAAGCTGGAAGCCCACCCGAATATGCGCGTGTTCCTGACCCGCGACGAAGATGTGTTCATCCCGCTTGGGGTGCGGGTGGCCAAGGCGCGCAAGCTCAACGCCGACCTGTTTGTCTCGATTCACGCCGATGCCTTCATCAACAGCTCGGCACGCGGTTCGTCGGTGTTTGCCCTGTCGGAAAAAGGCGCCACCAGCACCGCCGCCCGCTATCTGGCCAAAACCCAGAACGAGGCCGACCTGATTGGCGGGGTGAAATTCAACGTCAAGGACAAATACCTGGCGCACACCCTGTTTGACCTGACCCAGACCGCCACGATTGCCGACAGCCTGAAACTGGGCAAATACATGCTGGGCCAGCTGGGCGAAATCAACCGCCTGCACCGCAACGAAGTGGAACAAGCCGGCTTTGCCGTGCTGAAAGCGCCAGATATTCCGTCAGTGCTGGTGGAAACCGCCTTTATCAGCAACCCGGCTGAAGAGGCCAAGCTGACCAACACCAACCATCAGGACAAGATTGCCGATGCAATGATGGACGGCATCCGGCAGTACTTTGCCAAAAACCCGGCGCTGGCGCGGGTTTGACACCAGAGAATCCAACCCTGGCACCCATCAAAAAACCGGCCCTGTTTCAGGGCCGGTTTTTTAACGCCAGACAGAGACTGCCTCAGCTCAGAACAACTGTTCCTTCACCCGTTCAACCGCATCGCGGGCAGCATTGCTGCGCGGCGGCGTGCCGGGCGCAGCCGGTTTGTCCGCCGGCTTGCCATCCGGCGCTGGGGCAGCCTCATCGCCAGCTTGCGGGTCGCTGCTGCGGTTGTTCAGGCCCAGCTCCGGATTGGTGTTCTGGAACTCCTCGTAAAAATACTCTGGCCCACCCCTGGCACCAGCGCCAGCACGTTCCACCACCCCGGCAGGCACCGGTGCCTCCACCTCTGGCACGCCCTTGAGCGCCTGGGTCATATAGTGGATCCAGATCGGCAAGGCCGCGCCGCCACCGGTTTCGCCGCCGCCCAGGCTACGGTTATTGTCAAAGCCCACCCAGGCAATGCCCACCAGATGGGCATTGAACCCGGAAAACCAGGCATCGCGGGAATCATTGGTGGTGCCGGTTTTGCCGGCCAGATCCATGCGCCCCAGCGTCATCGCCCGGGTGGCGGTGCCGTAGCGCACCACGTCCTTCATCATGCTGGTCATGATGAAAGCGTTGCGCGGGTCGATGGTTTGCTCGGCATTCTTGCCCACTTCCGATGGCGTGGTTCGCGCCAGCACCCGACCCTGATTGTCTTCAATCCGGTCGATGATGTAGGAGCGCACCCGGTAGCCGCCATTGGCAAATACCGCGTAGCCTTCCGCCATTTGCAGCGGCGTCACCACCCCCGCGCCCAGCGCCATGGTCAGGTAGGCCGGATGCTGCTTGGCACCAAAACCAAAGCGGCCAATATATTCCTGGGCGTAGTCAGTGCCGATGGCCATCAGGATACGGATGGACACCAGGTTTTTCGACCGGGTCAGCGCCTGACGCATGGTCATCATCCCGCCAAACTTGCCATCGTAGTTTTTCGGCTCCCAGCGCTGGCCACCAATCGACTGCGGGTCGATCACCAGCGGCGCATCGTTGATCATCGACGACGGGGTAAAGCCACGCTCCAGGCCCGCCGAATAGATAAACGGCTTGAAGCTGGAACCCGGCTGACGCCAGGCCATGGTCACCCGGTTAAAGTGGTTGCGGTTGAAGTCAAAACCGCCCACCAGCGATTTGATCGCGCCATTGTGCGGATCGACCGACACAAACGCGCCTTCCACCTGCGGCATCTGGCTGATTTCCCACTCGTCCTTGTCGTTGCGCTGCACCCGCACCACCGCGCCAGGGCGAATCTGCTGCGCCGGGGTCAGCTTGGCCGACAAGGCGCGTCGGGCAAAATTCAGCCCGCTGCCCTTGATGACAACCTGCTGACCACCGCGCAGATACACCACCACCTGGCTGGGCCCGGCTTCCAGCACCACGCCGGGCTGCAGCTTGCCGCTGTCGCGAATGGCCGCCAGCGCTTCATCCAGCGCTTCATCCCGTTCGCCGCTGGGCAGGGTTTTCAGGTCGATATACGACTCGGGTGCCCGATAGCCATGGCGGGCGTCGTATTCGCTCAGGCCGACGCGCAGAGCGTCAAACGCCCATTTCTGGTGCTGGCTGTCCAGCGTGGTGACCACACGGAAACCGTCGGTGTACGCCGCTTCCTTGTAACGCTCGAACATGGTCTGGCGCACCATTTCCGCCACGTACTGCGCCGGCACGCTGAAATCCTCGGCCTGGCGCGACACGCTGGCGGGCTCGTTCTTGGCCGCTTCGTATTGTTCGGCGCTGATGAAGTTCAGCTCGCGCATCCGGCGCAACACATACAGCTGGCGCAGACGGGCGCGTTCGGGATTGACCACCGGGTTATACGAAGACGGTGCCTTGGGCAGCCCGGCCAGCATGGCCATCTGCGCGGTGCTAAGCGCCTTGAGCGGCTTGCCGTAGTAAATCTGCCCGGCAGCGGCAAAACCATAGGCACGCTGGCCCAGATAGATCTGGTTGAAATACAGCTCGAGAATCTGGTCCTTGCTCAGATTGTGCTCAATCTTGAACGACAGCAGCGCCTCGTTGAATTTGCGCGTCAGCGTGCGTTCCGACGACAGGAAGAAGTTCTTGGCCACCTGCATGGTAATGGTCGATGCACCGGATTTGGTTTGTCCGGAAATCAGGTTGCCAGTGGCGGCGCGCAGCACGCCCATGTAGTCGATACCGCCATGCTGGTAAAAGCGCTCGTCTTCGGCGGCCATGATCGCCTGCTTCATCAGCTGTGGCACTTCCTGGATTTTGGTGAACGAACGACGCTCTTCGCCAAACTCGCCAATCTGCACGCCATCGGCGGTGTAGATGCGCAGGGGGATTTTCGGACGGTAATCGGTTAGCACCGCCAGGTCAGGCAGTTTCGGGTAGGTCACAGCCACCGCAAAGCCCAGCAAACCGACGGCAACCACCGCCAGAGCCAGACACAGGGCAACCACGCCAAGCAGGACGCGAGTCAGCATAGGCAGGAAAAACACAGGAATAAGGAACGCCGATTATAGACCCGCCCATTCACGACTGTCTGCGCAGGACAAATTTTTGTATGGCGGGGGTGTCGCGCGGGCGGGAGGTCTTTGGGTACAATATCGGGCATGATACATGTTGCTGGCAATATTTTTCTGGTCGGGCTGATGGGGGCGGGTAAAACCACCGTCGGGCGCACACTGGCGCGCGAAACCGGCAAAACCTTCTACGACTCCGACCACGAAATCGAAGCGCGCGCGGGCGTGCGCGTGGCGACGATTTTTGAAATTGAAGGCGAACCGGCGTTTCGCGAACGCGAGCGCAAGACCATCGCCGAGCTGGCGCTGCGCCAGAATATCGTGCTGGCCACCGGCGGCGGTGCCGTCACCCATCCGGATACCCGTCAGGTGCTGGCGGCCCACGGCACGGTGATTTATCTGCGCGCCTCGATCGACGACCTGCTGCTGCGCACGCAAAACGACAAAAGCCGACCGTTGCTGCAAACCGCCAACCCGCGCGCCAAGCTGGAAAGCCTGTTTGCCCAGCGCGACCCGCTCTACCGCGAAGTGGCCGACATCATCATCGACACCTCGCGCCAGAATGTCCACCTGCTGGTCAGCCGCCTGCTGAGCAAGCTGGCCAGCCCGGCGGGTGGTTCCTCCCCTCCCTGCCCGGCGCTTCCGCATGATAACGCTTGACCTTGTTCTGCCCGACACCCGCTACCCGATCTACATTGGCGAAGCCCTGTTTGCCAATCCGGCGCTGATTTTGCCGCACCTGCCGCAGAAAAAAGCCGCGATCATCACCAACACCACAATTGCCCCGCTGTACCTGGCGCCGCTGCAACAGGCGCTGGAAGCCGCCGGGGTCAGCGTCACCCCGGTGATTCTGCCTGACGGCGAAGCCTACAAGACCTGGGAAACGCTGAACCTGATCTTTGACGCCCTGCTGGGCGGGCGCGCCGAACGCAAGACCACGCTGATTGCCCTGGGTGGCGGGGTGATTGGCGACATGACCGGCTTTGCCGCCGCCTGCTACCAGCGCGGTGCGCCATTCATCCAGATTCCCACCACCCTGCTGGCGCAGGTGGACTCGTCGGTGGGCGGCAAGACCGCCATCAACCACCCGCTGGGCAAAAACATGATCGGCGCGTTTTACCAGCCGCGCGCGGTGCTGGCCGACATGGCCGTGCTGGACACCCTGCCAGCGCGCGAGCTGTCCGCCGGCCTGGCCGAAGTGATCAAATACGCGCTGCTGGGCGATGTGCAGTTTCTGGCCTGGCTGGAACAACACATCGACGCACTGCGCGCCCGCGACCGTACCACCCTGGCCGAAGCCGTCCGCCACTGCTGCCAGATGAAGGCGGATATTGTTGGCGAGGACGAAAAAGAAACCGGCGTGCGCGCCCTGCTCAACCTGGGCCACACCTTTGGCCACGCCATCGAGGCCGGCATGGGCTACGGTGCCTGGCTGCACGGCGAAGCGGTGGCGGCGGGCATGGTGCTGGCGGCGGAAACCTCACGCCTGCTGGGCTGGATCAGCGAAGCTGACGTGGCCCGCGCCGTGGCGTTGATCGAACGCGCCGGCCTGCCCACGATCTCGCCCAATCTGGGTGTGGACACCTGGCTGGAATACATGGGCCACGACAAGAAAGTGGAAGAAGGCCAGCTGCGCTTTGTGCTGCTGCGCCAGCTGGGCCAGGCGGTGATCGAAAAAGGCGTGCCGCTGTCGGTGCTGCAACAGGTGCTGCAAGGCCGGTTTGTGGCCACCGCAGCATAAAGCCGCGCAACGCCCAACAGCCATCGCCCCGCGCCCACGCAGGCCGGGGCGATGTGGTTTACGCCAGCGCCTGCGTGTCAGGCAAGACCATCCGCCAGATCTGGGCCGGCGCGCTGGCACTGCATCGGCACATAGCGAATACCCTGTAACTGCTGTTCTGGCCCGGTAGCCACAAACCCCAGACGCTGATACGCCACCACTGCGCCAGGCGCGGCATTCACCCGCCAGAGCCGCGCATCCGGCGCGCTAGCCTGCAGACGCTGCCAGAGCTGGCGGGCCACACCCTGACGCTGAAACGGGTCATCGACAAACAGATAATACACGTGCGCAGGCCAGCGCACCGCCGCCAGCCCGGCCAACTGCCCGGCGCACCAGGCCAGCTCAAAGCCAAAGCGTTGCCGGTCAGCCAGTTTGTCTGCCAACACGGGCCGGTCAAGCTGGGCCAGATAATGCGCCTGCCCCTGCGGACTCAACCCTGGCAGCACATGGCGCTGCGCGCTGCGGTGCAGCAGCGCCAGCATGGCGTCCAGATCATCGGTAACAGCCGGGCGGTAAACCAGCATGGTGGCAATGCTCCAGGATAAAGTGGCCAACACAGAAACAAGCCAGCTATGATGCACAACGCCATGGGCAGCCGGCAAGCGCGACCGCCCTGTCGCCCCCTTGCCGGAGCCCCCATGCCCCCCACGCTATTCGACACCCACTGCCATCTTGACGCCGCCGAATTTGCCGCTTGCCGCGATTCGGTGGTCAACGCCGCGCTGGCTGCCGGGGTGGGCGACATGCTGGTTCCTGCCGTCAGCACCGCCAGTTGGCCAGCCACCCTGGCCATGCGCAGCCGCTATGGCTGCCGGGTGACGCTGGGCCTGCATCCGGTGTATCTGGCCCAGCACCGGCCCGAGCATCTGGAACAGCTGGCCGACGCGCTGGACCGCGAGCGGCCCGACGCGGTGGGCGAAATCGGCCTGGATTTTTATCTGCCTGAACTCGACCCCGCCGCGCAGGAGGCATTGCTGCTGGCCCAGCTGAAGCTGGCGCGCGCGCGCCAGTTGCCGGTGGTGCTGCATCTGCGTCGGGCGCAGGATCGGGTGCTGAAGTATCTGCGCCAGGTATCACCACCCGGCGGCATTGCCCATGCGTTCAATGGCAGCCGCCAGCAGGCCGATACGCTGATTGCGCTGGGGTTCAAGCTGGGTTTTGGCGGAGCAATGAGCTATAGCGGTTCGCAGCGCATTCGCCAGCTGGCGGCCACGCTACCGCTGTCGGCGCTGGTACTGGAAACCGACGCGCCGGACATCCGCCCGGCCTGGTGCCCACCCGAACAGCCCAACCAGCCGGACAATCTGCCACGCTTTGCCCGGATTCTGGCCGAACTGCGTGGTGAAAGCGTGGAAGACATTCTCACCGCCACTAGCGCCAACGCCCGTCAGGCGCTGGGACTGGACGGGCAAGCGCCTAGGCTTCGCGCCGCTTGAAATCGGCCAGCCGAAAGCCCTGCGCATACAGGCAGGCAAAGTACACCAGCACCCCAATCAGCACCAGCACGGTCAGCCAGACCACCCGCTGCCAGGCAGCGCTGTGCAGCCAGTCCAGCGGCAGGCTCCAGTACAGCACCAGCAGCACTTCCGCCATCACCGCCAGCGCCAGCGCCACCTTCCGGGCAAAGCGTCCCCAGCCCGGTTGCGGCTGGTAAATGCCATGCCGGCGCAGTTGATACAGCAGCAGACCCGCATTCAGGCACGCCCCCAGCCCGATGGCCAGCGACAGGCCGGCGTGCTTGAGCGGAATAATAAACGCTAGGTTCATCAACTGGGTGCAGGCCAGGGTGAGCAAGGCGATCCGCACCGGGGTTTTCACGTTTTGCCGGGCATAAAACCCTGGTGCCAGCACCTTGACCAGAATCAACCCGACCAGACCGAACGCGTAGGCAATCAGCGCCTGCTGGGTCATCGCCACATCGTTGGCGGTAAATTTGCCGTACATGAACAAGGTGGCAATCAGCGGCCAGGACAAAATGGCCAGCCCCACTGCCGAAGGCAGCGCCAGCAGCAAAGACAATCGGATGCCCCAGTCGAGCAGATGGGAAAACTCGGCGTCCGCTGCCTGGGCGGCATGGCGTGACAGTGACGGCAATAGAATGGTGCCCAGCGCCACCCCCAGCACCCCGGTGGGAAATTCCATCAGCCGGTCGGCGTAGTACATCCACGACACACTACCCGACACCAGCAATGAGGCAAAGATGGTGTTGATCACCAGCGAAATCTGGCCAATCGACACCCCAAAGATAGCCGGCCCCATCTGGCGCATGATGCGATTCACCCCGGCATCATTAAAGCGCAAACGCGGCCAGGGCAGCATGCGGATCCGGCGCAGATAGGGCAGCTGGAACGCCAGCTGGGCCAGCCCGCCGGCAAACACCGCCCAGCCCAGCGCCAGCACAGGCGGATCAAAATACGGGGCCAGCAGGGTGGCAAACAGGATGAAGCTGATATTAAGCAGCGTGGGCGTCAGCGCCGGAATGGAAAATTGCCGCCAGGTGTTCAGCACGCTGCTGGCCAGCGAGGCCAGCGAGATCAACAAGATATAGGGAAAGGTGATGCGCAGCAGGGTGACGGTCAGGCCAAACTTGTCGGCGTCGTTGCTAAAGCCAGGGGCGGACAGGTAAATCACCCATGGCGCGGCCAGCATGCCCAGCAGGGTCACCCCCGCCAGCGCCAGAGTAAGCAGGCCGGTTACATTGGCCAGCAAGGCCCGTGCAGCGTCGTCGCCCTGTTTTTCTTTATATTCAGCCAGCACCGGCACAAATGCCTGGGAAAACGCCCCCTCGGCAAACACCCGGCGCAGCAGATTGGGCAGCTTGAACGCCACAAAAAACGCGTCCGTGGCCATCCCGGCACCAAAGCTGCGGGCAATAATGGCGTCGCGGACAAAGCCCAGAATGCGCGACACCAGGGTCATGCTGCTGACCGTGGCCAGGGTTTTTAGCAGATTCATCGCGGAGATCAAACACCGGAACAGCCGGCAAAGCGCGTATCTTAGCCGAATCCGGGCCAGGGCCGGCAGCCTGTTGTGCGTGAGCAGGGCAGGCCTTGGGATTGTTGTTGCAAAACATGCCGATGGTGAGTAAAATCGCGTGTTTTACAGAATCCGTCCCAGGAGACATCCATGGCAAATAGCGCACAAGCTCGCAAGCGCGCTCGCCAGGCCGAAGTGGCCCGCGAGCATAACGCTAGCCTGCGTACCCAATATCGCACCGCCGTCAAAAAAGTGCTGAAAGCAGTGCTGGCTGGCGACAAAGCCGCCGCACAGGAAGTGTTCAAGTCGTCCGTTGCTGTGATCGACCGTATCGCTGACAAGAACATCGTGCACAAGAACAAGGCCTCTCGTCACAAGAGCCGCCTGTCCGCCAAGATCAAGGCCATTGCTGCCTGATTGTCGCGTTCTTGCGCCACCGCAAAAAGCCCCGCCATTTTCGCGGGGCTTTTTGTTGCCTGCTTGCCGCGCAATTCATCCCACCCGGGCTTGAATCTGCGCCAATTGCCGCGATGTGTTTTTGATGCTTCGACGCCAGCTGATGTGCGTCGCCCCATTCCATCCCCCCTTTGGCAGGAGACCGCCGATGAATGCCGACTGGCTTGCCTGGCTGGCCCAACAGCCCACGCCCCCCACTTACCCGACCCAGACCGACGCCCCCCGCCTGTGTGCGCTGAGCGATTTTGCCGTGCTGGATTTTCATGGCGAAGAGACTCAGGCCTTTTTGCAGGGCCAGTTGTCCAGCGACGTGCGCGAAGTGAACGACCAGCACGCGCAATACTCCAGCTATTCCACCGCCAAAGGCCGCATGCTGGCCAGCTTTCTGGTCTGGCAACGCGAGACGCACTATCGGCTGATGGTGCGCGCCGATCTGGCTGAGGCCATGAAAAAACGTCTGGGCATGTTTATCTTGCGCGCCAAGGTTAAAGTGGCGCTGGACAGCGACAGCGTGCTGCTGGGCCTGAGCGGCGCGCAAGCGGGCGAACTGGCCCGCCAGGTGTTCGGTCAGGTGCCCAGCGCACCAGGCGAGGTAACACAGGGCGAATACGGCAGCCTGCTGGCGCTGGCCGGTGACCGCCTGCTGCTTGACCTGACCGCCAGCGCAGCGCCCACCCTGTGGCAGGCATTGTGCGCCGGCGGTGCCCACGCTGTCAGTCAGACCGACTGGCATGCCCAGGACATCGCCCATGGCCTGCCGTGGATCAGCGCCGCCACCCAGGAGCTGTTTGTGGCACAGATGGCCAATATGGAGCTGATTGGCGCGGTCAGCTTCAAAAAGGGCTGCTACCCTGGCCAGGAAATCGTCGCCCGCACCCAGTATCTGGGCAAGACCAAGCGGCGGATGTTCCGCGTGCATCTGGACGCCAACGGCGTCAGCGCTGGCCAGGCACTGTTCAGCCCGGCCACTGCCGAACAGACCATCGGCCATATCGTCAATGCCGTACCGGCTCCCACGGGCGGCAGCGAGGCACTGGCGGTGTTCCAGCTGCCGGCGCTGGAAAGCGGCGTGCATCTGGGCGCGCTGGATGGCCCGGCCTTGCAGGTTCTGCCGTTACCGTATGCCGTGCCGCTGGAATAAGCGCCTCAGCAATACCGCATGAAAAATGCCGTTCAGCCCATACAGGTGAACGGCAATTTTTCATCCAGTTTTTATCCAGGAAAAAGGGCAGACGGCAGGCGCTCAGCCCACCTTGAACTGATTGACCAGCTGCTGCAGGCGGTTGGAGGCAAACAGCGTCTGCTGGGTGGTATGCCCGGTTTCCGCCAGCACCTGGCTGGTGCTTTGCGTGGCGTCGCTGACCTGCTGCACCTTGTCATTGTGCGCCCGGCTGGTGGCAGCAATACCATCAATGGCGTGGAACAACTGCTCGACCAGACGGTGTACCTCACCATTGTCCGACGCGGTTTCCTCGGCCAGCTTCAGGCCTTCTTCCATTTCGCGCATGCCCACCGCCATGCTGGCCACCGCGCCGTGCGCCTGGGTTTGCACGCCGGAAATCATGCTGCCAATCTCATCAGTGGCCTTGCTGGTGCGTTCGGCCAGCTTGCGCACTTCGTCGGCCACCACGGCAAAGCCCCGACCCTGCTCGCCGGCGCGGGCGGCTTCAATCGCCGCGTTCAGCGCCAAAAGATTGGTCTGGTCGGCAATTTCGCTGATCACCCCGACCACCCGGCCAATTTCCACCGTGCTGGTTTCCAGCTGGGTCAGCGTGCGGCTGGATTCAGCCACCGAGTCGCGAATACCTTGCGAGCGCTGACGGACCAGATTGACCTGCTGGCTGGCGTTGTCCACCATCTCCTGCATCACCCGCTTCATTTCCACCGCCGAGAT
This sequence comes from Aquaspirillum sp. LM1, assembly GCF_002002905.1. NCBI lineage: Bacteria > Pseudomonadati > Pseudomonadota > Betaproteobacteria > Neisseriales > Aquaspirillaceae > Aquaspirillum > Aquaspirillum sp. LM1. The sequence continues at coordinate 2,489,562 of NZ_CP019509.1, forward strand.
ATTGGCGGCGTCGATTTCGCGCATCTGGCCAGCCAGCGAGGCAAACATGTCATCCATCAGCCCGAGCACCGTGTGGGTGGTGTCACGGGTGGCATGGTGGCCATGCTGCATCACCTGATTGGTGGTGGAAATCTCGTTGGAGGTGTGGATCACCCGACGGACAATTCCTTCCAGATTGTCGATAAAGCTGTTGAACCACTGCGCCATCACCGTCAGTTCGTCGGTGCGGCCAGTGCTGCGGTCCAGACGCTGGCGCAAATCGCCGCCGCCTTCGGCAATGGTACGCACCATGCGGATCATCTGGCGGAAGCGGTTGGTCAGCTTGCGCGTGCCAAAGGTCAGGAACAGCCACGCACCAAACATGTGCGCACACAGTGCAACCGCACTACGAGAGTGCAAATCCAGCTCAAATAGCGCGTCTACCCCACTGGCCGCTGCCCAGGTAATGAGCATGGTGGTGATATACAGCCGGGTTAAACGGTAACTAATGGTGCGGTGGCGATACACTTCTTCCAGGTCGGCTTCGCACATCATCCCCCAGGTATCGGGCGACCCCGGCAGCTGGAAGGTGACGCCGCGACCAATTACCGGAATATGCCGGTAGTCGGAATACCCCGGATAGGTGACAAACAGGTTTTCGCCGCTGCGAATGGTTTCGCGCACGCCGGGGTGCAACTGGCCGGTGGCCGGGTCGTTGAACACCAGTTCAAACTCGGTATGCTGCTGCACCCGCACCACGCCCCAGCGGGTGCGAATGCCGTCTTTCAGGTTGTCGCCCAGCGAGAAGGTTTTGTCTTCAAAGCGCGAACGGGACAACGCTGTGCCTGGCGCAATACTCGGATCAAACACCGATTTGGCCATAAACAGGTAGTTGTCGCCCGACTCATGAAAAATATGCCCGGCCTCACGCTGGATCAAGTCGCTGACCACATCGTTGGGTACCCGCCCGCAGACTGCGCCGACGCTCTGGCCATTGCGCAGCAGGGGCTGGTAAAACATCAGCGTGACGGCATCGTGGAACTTGGACGTGCTCGGCCCCAGCGCCTGGGTAACCGAATCCAGATAAGGCCCGTGCAAAAACCGGGTTTGCACGCCGCGCGCCACCGCTGCAGCCGGCAGGTCGTGACGCCCCTGGCGCTGGTTGGCGGTGGACGCCAGCACCACGCCATTGGCGTCGATCACGAACAGCTCGGAAAACGCATCGGCCAACTGGTGACGAAAACGCAGGATGGCCTCATCCACCTGCGGCATGCCGCCCACCAACTGGTCGGCCAGCGCATCCAGGTGCTGCCATTGCTCCTGGGTCCATTGGGTGAGGATGTTGACCCGGGTTTCGGCAATGCCGGTAAACGACTGCTCCAGCCCCTCCAGCCGATGCCGGTTCAGGAACGTGGCCCAGCGCATCGACACTTTTCCGGTTTTGCCCCACCACGGCAACCATCGTCGTTCGCGATCACTGAGCGCCATGCGCATGCTGGCTAGTGCCATATCGAGTTTCCCTCTCGGTTCTGCATTTAGAATGTTGTGTTGTAGGGTCAGTCAAAGCAAAGCATGTGCCTAATTGAACGGATGTTTTTATCGGGAAATCCGCCTTCACCCTGAGGAAAAACCGGACAAAGCAGCGGGCCAGGCTCTCTCATTGGCGCTGGGCGCACGCCCATGTGAACCACGCTGACAAACGCCCCATGGCCAAACGCATAAAATATGCTAGAATCGTGAGCGCTTGTCAGATGGGCGTTTGCGCGTCATGACAGTCTTGCGGGCCTGTAGCTCAGTCGGTTAGAGCAGAGGACTCATAATCCTTTGGTCGTGGGTTCGAACCCCACCGGGCCCACCAGTTCTGCACGCGACACCTTACCCAAGCGCCAACCGCGCCAGCGCTGAGCATGCACCTTTCCGAGGCGCTTCGCCCTCGCTTGCCAGCCTACTGCGTTAGCCATGCCTTACGCTATCTCCTTACATATACGACGCATCTTGCCCTAACGATCATGGAGAGTAGCGCCACCCCAGAAGATGAAAGAGACTATCGGGTGGAAGTTGGCGGGTCGAGGTCGTATTAGTACTTTGCGGCTTGACCCAGCCTCTAACGTGACCTGCCAGACTGACTCGCACCCCGGATTGCTTCCATCGAGAGCGCACGCTAAACAGGCCGTTGGCGACTTGTCGCCTTCAGGCTCATTCAGTCCTGGTGCCCGCCTCCTTCCATCCTCAAGTGTAAATCGATAGGAAGCGCCATGGAACTGTCAGCACTGTACAAATGCGTCATCGGACTCGACGTCCATCAGGCGCAAATCACCGCCTGCGCATTGATTCAGCAACCCGATGGCAGCACGCGCATCGAGCAGCGGCAGTTTGGCGGCTTTGCCCGCGACCGCCGGGAACTCGCGGATTGGGCCGCTTCCTTGCACCCGGATGAAGTCGTGATGGAGAGCACCGGCATCTACTGGAAGAGCCCGTATGCCGCGCTGGAGGCAGTCGGCATCCGCGCCAAGGTGGTGAATGCCCGCCACGTCAAGCATGTCCCTGGCCGCAAGACCGATGTGGGCGATGCCCATTGGCTGGCGATGCTGGCGCGGGCCGGTTTGTTGCGCGCCTCGTTTGTCCCGCCTGCAGCATTGCGCGAATTGCGCCTGATTGCCCGTCAGCGACAGAAACTGGTTGGCCAACTGGCCTCTGAGAAGAACCGGCTGCACAAAGTGCTGACCGACAGTGGAATTCGCCTTGGCGTAGTGGTCAGCGATCTGCATGGGCAATCTGCCCGCGCCATGGTCAAGGCGATCATCGCCGGGCAAGCCCCACAGCAGGTGATCAACCTGGCCAGCCGCCGACTGAAGGCCAGCCGTGAGGAGATCTTCGATGCCCTACAAGGCGATCTGACCGCCAGTCACCGCTTCGTGCTCGACGAACTGATGCAGCATATTGAGGAGATCGAAGCCAGGATCGACCGCTTCGACGTCCGATTGCTGGCTGGGCTTGAATCCGAGCGGGGCACGCTGGCGCTGCTGCAAACGATCCCTGGCGTTGACCTGATCGGCGCGGCGATGCTGTTGGTGGAAATTGGCTCGGACATGGGCGCCTTCGGCAGCGCAGATCGTTTGGCTTCGTGGGTTGGCGTTTGCCCGGGCAACAACGAGTCGGCGGGCAAGCGCAAGTCAGGCCACACCCGCAAGGGCAACCCATATGTGCGCCGCCTGCTGTGCGAGTTTGCGCATGCCGCCAGTCGCACCACATCGGTGTTCAAGTCGAAGTTCCAGGCTCTTGTGGTCAGGCGTGGCTACAAACGCGCCATTATTGCAATTGGTCACAAAATTCTGCGCACGCTGTTCTTCATGCTCAAGCGGCGCGAGCATTACCGGGATTGCGCGACGGATTACGAGGCGCTCTCTGTTCAGCGCAATGCCCCACGCTGGATCAAGGCGCTGACTAAATTTGGCTTTATCACGCCAGCCAGCGCCTGATTCTGCATGGGCGTTTTTTTACATGGCCTTCGGGCCAGGGTGACGCTCGTCCTGGTGGTGGGCTCTTTCACGCTAAGCCCCCGGCGATCAGCAATCCGCCCTTGCCTACCCGTTTTGAACCGCTGGATACAGCACTCGCCCCTCTGGCGCATTTTTCTTCTCGCGCCCCCTCACCCCTGAGTCATCTCGGCAACACCTCAAACCTTGTGTCTGCACAACCAAGCTTCCGCCCCTGGGTAGCGACGTATTCCGTTATCCAGCCAACTCCCCAAGTGGCTTCAAGGCCAAACTCAAGACATCAAAGCGGTATCGCCTGGTAAAGCAGGCAGCCACCCGTCAATGACAAAAAATTAAAAAAATACCAAACGAGAAAATACGTATAAATACGTATTAATTTTTTATACGTATTTATACGTATAAAATGGAAAACTACGTAATACTACGTATATATTTTTCATGGGTACGCCAAAATAATCTACGTAGTATTACGTAGCCAGATTGATTTTTATCAAAAACCCTAAGAGTTCTGTATAAAGTCACCCAATATCGTTTATGATCACGGCCAGTGAGATGCCTCACCCCCTTTGACGCATCATATTTTTTAAGGAAACCTAAAATCATGGCCACCACCACCGGCAAGTCAATTACACTCTCTAACACCGACGTCAACTTCACCCTGACCGGCACCGTTGATTACAATATCTATGGCAACAACCTGACCAACCGGATCACCGGTAATGATGCAAACAACCGCATCTATGGCGTGGATGGCCACGATAGCCTGACCGGTGGCGGCGGCAATGATTCGCTGTACGGAGGAGATGGGAATGACACCCTGGTGGGCAGCGCCGGTGATGACTATATGGCCGGTGACTACGGCAACGACTCATTTGTAATTGACAGCACTGGCGATGTGGTGGTAGAGGAAGCCAATAAAGGTATCGATATTGTCTATACCGCGCTGGTCGATTACACCCTGACCAGCAACGTGGAATACCTCACCATGACCGGCAGCAATAGCCTGATCGGCCATGGCAATGCACTGGACAACCGCCTGATTGGCAATTCGGGTGACAACCAGCTGTTTGGTGAAGACGGCAACGATGCCATGTACGGTGGGCTGGGCAATGACACCATTTTTGGTGGCGATGGCAATGATGTGCTCAGTGGCCAGGAAAGCGAAAACGAACTCCACGGCGGCGCAGGCAACGACACCTACTATATCTCGGTGGGTCTGGACACCATCTTTGAAAATGCCAACGAAGGCACGGACACCGTGGTGATGCAATCCAGCTTCACCTTGCCAGAGCATTTTGAAAACCTCACGCTGACTGGCACCAGTAATGCCATCGGTCGTGGCAATGCCGCGCGCAACACCCTGATTGGCAATGATGGCAATAACCAGCTATTTGGCGAAGATGGCAATGACTCGCTGGATGGTCGTGGCGGGCTCAATACCCTGGTAGGCGGCAAGGGAGATGATATTTACACCATCCGCACCCTGGATGACCATATTGTCGAAAATACAGGTGAGGGCAACGATACGGTCTGGATTGGTCAGATGTATGGTGATTACACCTTATCCAATACGCTGGAAAATCTGCGTATGGCAGTCAAAGGTAACGGCCACGAAACCATGACCGGCAACAATGAAAGAAATTATATTTCGGTGGATACTGTCAGCTATGTTTATGGCCTGGATGGGGATGATGTCATCAGTGGCACCAGTGCTGGTCAAGCGTATGGTGGTAATGGCAACGATTCAATTGTATTGACAGGCTCAGGCTCATATATGTGGGGTGGTGCCGGCCATGATTACCTCAAAATCTTTAATAGTACCGGTGTACTCTATGGCAATGAAGGCAACGACACACTCACGGCAGAGAACAGCACAGGTTCCCATCTACTGGGCGGCGCAGGCGATGACTTATACATTATTGATGCTGCCTCAATGGTGAGTGGTAGTGGCTATTTTTATCTGGCAGAAAAAGCCAATGAGGGAATTGATACCATTAAAAGCGAAATGTCGTTCACATTGACCTACTCGCTGACCAATGGGATTTACTCAGAGCCAGCAGCAGAAGTACAAGCATCGGTCTATGGCTATGCTGGCGATGACTACTTTGAAAACCTGACCCTGACCGGCACAGGCAACACCAATGGCTTTGGCAATGCCTTGAACAACAATGTCTTTGGCAATAGTGGCAATAATCACCTGATGGGTCTGGATGGCCATGACTTCCTGGTAGGCTACGGCGGTAACGATGTACTGGAAGGCGGCAACGGCAACGATACGCTGATGGCCAACGGCAACCAGGCAGCTGGGGTGACGCTTAACCAGACCGGCACCATCCAGATGACTGGCGGTGCTGGCAATGACACCTTCTGGATGGTGCGTGGTTATGTCGGAGACCATAGTGCCGGCAGCAGCAAGCTGACCATCACCGACTTTACCCATGGCGTAGATCACGTACAGTTCAGCATCAATACCACCAGCACTGCACCGACGGCGCTGAACACGCTGACCGCCGGCACAGGCGACACGCTGACCAGCCTGATTAACCAGGCCGCCGCCGCCAGCGCCTCGACCAGCGCACCGGCAGTGTCCTCGTTTGTTTATTCGGGCAACACCTACCTGGTGTTTGATCAGAGCAGCGATGCCACCTTCAATGCAGCAGCAGACCTGGCCGTGAAGATTACCGGCACGCCGACGCTGACCTTTAGCGATCTGAGCTTCCTGAAACTGGCGTAATACACCAGTAGCACGCCATACCCTGTATGGGTAAGAACGCAGATGGCCGCAACGGAGAATTCCGTTGCGGCCATCTGCTTTGCGCCAAATACACAATTCAAGCCCACCAGATCACAGCGGGCTGCAGGCAAACACGCCCAACATGCAACGCCCGGCCAAGCGCCAGACAAAACGTCATTTGCACGAGGAAAATGCTGAAAAAGCTGAAAAATCGTCATTCCCGCGAAGGCGGGAATCCAGAGGTTTTGCTTTTGGCAAACACGATTTTTCTGAATCAATCAGCGCGTCCCTAGCGCACCGGACTGCTCAACTCATCCAGCAAAATCGCCTGGGCGCTGCGCGGCTTGCCACGTTGTCCCTTGCGCTTGTAACTGCCATCGCCCTGCATTTCCCAGGCGTTGACATTATCAAACAGATACGGGCGCAGGCCTTCCTTGATGATGCGCCGTTTCAGCTTGGGATCCAGCACCGGCACGCAGGTTTCGATGCGGCGGAAGAAATTGCGCCCCATCCAGTCGGCACTGGCGATGTACAGGTCTTCCTGGCGGTCGTTGTAAAAATAAAACACCCGAGGATGTTCCAGGAAACGTCCGACCACCGAACGCACTTCGATATTGTCCGACAGCCCCGACACGCCAGGACGCAAGGCGCACACCCCCCGGATGATCAGGCGGATTTTCACTCCGGCCTGCGACGCCTCGTACAGCGCGGCAATAATCTGCGGCTCCAGCAGCGCATTCATTTTGGCGATGATGGCCGCCGGGCGGCCTTCGCGGGCAATCGCGGTTTCCTTGGCAATCGCCGCCAGCATGCCGGAATGCAACGTGAACGGCGACTGCAGCAAGTGCTTGAGCTGGCCCACCCGGCCCAGCCCGGTAATCTGCACAAAAATATCGTTCACATCGCTGGCGATTTCTTCGTTGCAGGTCATCAGGCCAAAGTCGGTGTACATCCGTGCCGTGCGCGGGTGGTAGTTGCCAGTGCCCAGATGCACATAGCGGCGCAGCAGCCCTTCTTCACGGCGCACCACCATCAGCATCTTGGCGTGAATCTTGTAGCCATACACGCCGTACACCACATGCGCGCCAGCGTCTTCCAGCCGGGAGGCCCAGCCGATATTGGCTTCTTCGTCAAACCGCGCCATCAGCTCCACCACCACGGTCACCTGCTTGCCAGCGCGGGCGGCGGCAATCAGCGAATCCATCAGCGCCGACTCGGTGCCAGTGCGGTAGACGGTCATCTTGATCGCCACCACCTGCGGGTCGGTGGCCGCCACATTGAGCAGGTCGATCACCGGCTGAAACGACTGGTAGGGATGGTGCAACAGCACGTCACCCTTGCGAATCGCCGCCAGCAGGTCGTTTTTTTTACCCAGTGGGGCGGGCTGGCCAGGCACAAATGGCCGGTATTTCAAATCGGGGCGATCGACCAGATCGGGCACCTGCATCAGCCGCACCAGGTTCACCGGGCCTTCCACCCGATACACATCGGCACGCTCCAGGCCAAACTGGCTGAGCAGGAACGCCTCCATATGTTCCGGGCAGTTGTCGGCAATTTCCAGCCGCACGGCGTCGCCATACTGGCGATGGCGCAGCTCACCCTGCAGCGCGGTGCGCAGGTTTTTCAGTTCGTCTTCCTCGACGGTCAGTTCGCTGTCGCGGGTCAGGCGGAACTGGTAAAACCCCTTGATTGCCATGCCGGAAAACAGCTCGCCAATATGGGCGTGCAGCATTGACGACAGGAACACAAAGCAGTTGGGCTTGCCGGCAATTTCTTCGGGCAGCTTGATCACCCGTGGCAGAATGCGTGGGGCCTGGACAATGGCAATCCCGGAACTGCGGCCAAACGCGTCGCGGCCTTCCAGTTCGATGGCAAAGTTCAGGCTTTTGTTCAGCAGACGCGGGAAGGGGTGCGAAGGGTCGAGGCCGATTGGGGTCAGCACCGGCATCACTTCGCGCAGAAAATACTGGTGAATCCACTCGTGCAGCGCGGGGCTCCACTCGGCGCGACGGACAAAATGAATGCCCTGTTCAGCCAGCGCCGGAAACAGGACTTCGCGCATCAGCCAGTACTGGCGTTCCACCAGCGCGTGCGCCGCCTGCGAGACTTTGGTCAGCGCCTGACTGGGCAGCAGCCCGTCGGGCAGCGCCTGACCGGGGGACAGCCGCTGGGCTTCCTTGAGCGAAGCCATGCGCACTTCAAAAAATTCATCCAGGTTGGACGAGACAATACACAGAAACTTGAGCCGTTCCAGCAAGGGAACCCCGACGTCTTCGGCTTGCGCCAGCACGCGGCGGTTGAATTCGATCAGGCCCAGTTCACGGTTGAGCAGCGGTAGAGGCGTTGTTGTCATACGGAGGTCGGTCAGGAAAAACGGCAAAGCCGGCAGACCTTCTGCCCGGCAGCATGCTGCCGGGTCATGCATTGCTGCGGTCAGGCCTGCGGCGGCACAAAGCCCGTCGGCATGTCTGCCCCGGCACCGAAGAAATAATTCTGCATTTGCTGGGTCAGGTACTGGCGGGCACGCGGATCGGCCAGGTTGAGACGATTTTCGTTAATCAGCATGGTTTGCTGCTTGAGCCACGCCTGCCAGGCCTCCTTGGAGACGGACTCATAAAGTTGTTTGCCCAGTTCGCCGGGCATCGGCGGCACATCCAGGGCCTCGGCTTCACGGCCAAGCTTCACACAGTTCACCATGCGGGTCATCACAGTTCCTTCTTAACAGTATACGGACAGCGCACGCTGCCATGATGACGTAACGATGACAGTCGTGCGGAAATTTAGCCTGCGCCACAGCGCGCTACCGGTGTTTTAAGCCAAATTGTCCAGACGGGCAAGCCTTTGACCAGCAGATGCCGGAAAAAATGGAGCCAAAACCGGCCCATCAACCGCGCACCACGTCGGCCATCCCCCTTAGGCCTGCGCCAGAGACTGGCGGGCGTGGGCAATGCAGCTGAGCAAGGCGGCCCTGGCCTGCGGGCTATTGCGCCAGCACGAACTGCCCAGCAACTGCGCTACCCGCTGGGTGAGCACGCTGGCGTCTTCTTCCGCCAACTGGGCCAGACTGTGAATGCCCAGTTGCTCCAGACGCAGCAGCACGGTGGGACCCACGCCTTTGAGCGCAAGCAGGGCGGCTTTTTCAGCAGCGGGGAAATGCGGATGCGGGCTGGGCATAGCAATAGGCCAAGAAGAGTCACCACCGAATTCTATGGGGCAGCGCATCAGGCGGCAAGAAAATGGTGCAAATCCCAGCCCGGCAACTAGCCATCAACCGACCCCAGCCACAGCAATACGTATTTTTACTTATATAAAATTATATAGGTAATTATACTAATAGTATTTATACCTACCCATATTGATATTTATCAAACAATGAAAAAATAGGCAAAAACAAAAATCGCTTTACTGTATCATGCCTTAAGGATACGCTGATTTATTCAGAAAAATCGTGTTTGCCAGAAGCAAAACCCAGCAAAATCAAAACCCTGGATTCCCGCCTTCGCGGGAATGACGATTTTTTCAGCGTATCCTTAAGCATTCACCCCACCCACAAGCAAATGGAGTACTTTAACTATGGCCACCACCAGCGGAAACCAAATTACCCTGTCAGCCACCGACACTAACTTCACCCTGACCGGCAGCAGCCCCTTCGACATCACCGGCAATGAACTGAACAACCGATTGACTGGCAACACTGCAATCAACCACCTGTATGGCGAACAAGGCAATGACACGCTAGAAGGCGGAACAGGAAACGATTCGCTGTATGGTGGCGATGGAGATGACTATTTGGATGGTAGCGCTGGCCTGGATAGGATGGAGGGAGGCAGTGGCAATGACGTATATATTTTATATGACATTGGCGATCAAATCATTGAAGAAGTTAACCAAGGTATCGACACCGTCAACAGTGCCATTACCTATACGCTGGGTAATAACATAGAATACCTGGCACTGGCAGGCAGCAGCAATCTGAATGGCACAGGCAATGACCTGAATAACCGGATCACGGGTAACAATGGCAACAATCGTCTTTACGGTGGATTAGGCAATGACCTGCTGCAAGGCAAGATCGGCAACGATACCCTGTATGGTGGTGATGGACATGACACACTCGATGGTGGCGTCGGTGCCGACACCCTGGCAGGCGAGTATGGCAACGATGCTTATGTGATTGATCATGTTGATGATGTTGTCACAGAGGCAGCCAATCAGGGCATTGATACCATTAATAGCTATCTCAGCTATACCCTGGGTGCAAATCTCGAGTATTTAACGCTGGCTGGTAGCGCCAATCTGAATGGTGTGGGCAATGCACTGAACAATCGACTGACAGGTAATGCAGGAGACAATTTACTGGAGGGAGGCGCAGGCAATGATACCCTGTATGGCGGCCAAGGTTATGATACGCTGCTGGGTGGTGATGGTAATGATGCGTTGTTTGGCCAAGACCAGGATAATGAGCTGCGTGGTGGTGCAGGCAATGACAGTTACACACTGGAAAGTACTGTTATCAATAGCGTATTTGAAGAAGTAGACCAAGGGATTGATACGATCATCACCTCAGCCAGCTATACACTGGGGGATAACTTTGAAAACTTGACCCTAACAGGCACCAGCAATGCAATTGGTCGAGGCAATGCACTGAACAACACCCTGATTGGCAACAATGGGGACAACCAGCTGTTTGGTGAAGAAGGTCATGATACGCTGGATGGCCGAACAGGAAACAATACGCTGGTTGGCGGAACAGGTAATGATACCTATATTATTAGCGCACCCAACAACACCCTGATCGAATCCATGAACGAAGGCATTGACGTGGCTGTTATCAACCATGAGGAAGCGGTTGATTTTTATCTTGCAGACAACCTGGAAAACATTCAGGTAATCAAAGATAACATGCTGAATGTTTACGGAAACAACAGCAACAATCAAATTACGCTTAAAGGCCATGCCACAGCATATGGCTTAGAAGGAGATGACATTATCACACAAACTCTGACATCAAATGGAAACAGGGGTGGAGCCATTTACAGCGGAGATGGCAATGATGTCATTTCAATTCAGACAATCGGAGAAACTCAAAATCATAGTGGTTATATTATGGGGGGAAATGGTAACGACCGGATCACGGTAGTCAATACTTCATCAAATATTTATGGCGACCAAGGTGATGATATTATCAGCCTAACCACGGGCTCAGGTAGCCATTTACATGGTGGTACAGGAAATGACACCTATATCATTGACCAAACCTCGTGGGTAAGCGGAAGTCAAAATCTGTACATTGTCGAAAACAAAGATGAAGGAATTGATACCATCAAGACAGATGTTTCATTTTCTCTTGATTGTAAAGATGTAATCTCTTTAGTTGGTTATCAAGATGCAATCTCTGTAGGCGATCCATATGGCCTCTGGGCAGTATATGAAAACAACATTGAAAGTCTGACCTTAACCGGAACAAGCAACACCTACGGCTACGGCAACGAGCTAAATAACAACCTCTTTGGCAATAGCGGCAACAATCGGATCGAAGGGCGTGACGGTCACGACAATATCGTCGGCTACGGTGGCAGTGATACCTTGGTCGGGGGTAATGGTAACGATACCCTGGCGATCGCCCCCCATCAGGCGGCCGGTATCATGCTTAACCCAGCAGGCACAATCGACATGACGGGTGATGCCGGCAATGACACCTTCTGGATGACGCGTGGTTATGTAGGTAACCACACGGCAGGGGCCAACCAATTAAGCATTACCGATTTTACCCATAATGTAGACAAGGTACGCTTCACCTTTACCACCGGCACCACCGCCCCGACCGCGCTCAATACCCTGACTGCCGGCAGTGGCGATACCCTGACCAGCCTGCTCAACCAGGCGGCTGCCGCCAGCGCCTCAACCAGTGCACCAACGGTGAGTGCCTTTGTTTTCTCGGGCAATACCTATCTGGTGCTTGATCAAAGCAGCGAGGCCACCTTTACCAATGCCAGTGACCTCGCCATCAAGCTTGTCGGCACGCCAACACTCACCTTCAGCGACCTGGCTTTCCTGGCCGTAGCCTGAGCTAAATAGGGGTACAGTAACCTTGCGCCCCTGACGCACCCCGCCCGCTCACCGAATCGTCGGTGAGCGGGCGGGGTGTTTTTATCTACCACGATTCTGCTGAATCGCTGGATTAAGTCTCACCAGGCTGTTATACCGTTTCAGTCAGCCCTGCCCGCACCTGACGGGTCGCGGTCAGCATATTCTCCAGCGCGGCTTCGGTTTCTGCCCAATTGCGGGTTTTCAGGCCGCAATCCGGGTTCACCCACAATCGCTGCGCCGGAATCACCGCCAGTGCCTTGTGCAGCAGCAGGGTCATCTCATTCACCGACGGAATCCGTGGCGAATGGATATCGTACACGCCCGGCCCGATGGCATTCGGGTAATCAAATTCGGCAAATGCATCAAGCAGTTCCATATCCGAGCGCGAGGTTTCGATGGTGATCACATCAGCATCCATGGCAGCAATCGCCGGCAGGATATCGTGAAACTCGGAATAACACATATGGGTGTGAATCTGCGTGGCGTCGTCCACCCCGGCTGCCGACAGGCGGAAGCTGTGCGCCGCCCAGTCCAGATAATGCGCCCAATCAGCATGGCGCAACGGCAGCCCTTCACGGAAGGCCGGCTCGTCGATCTGGATCACCCGAATGCCGGCATTTTCCAGATCGAGCACTTCATCGCGAATCGCCAGCGCCAGTTGCCGGCAGGTGTCGGCGCGCGGCTGGTCGTCGCGCACAAACGACCACTGCAGGACAGTCACCGGGCCAGTAAGCATGCCTTTCATGGGCCGGTCGGTCAGCGATTGCGCGTACACCGACCACGCCACCGTCATCGGCTGCGGGCGCGACACATCACCAAACAGGATGGGCGGCTTGACGCAGCGGCTGCCGTAGCTTTGCACCCAGCCGTAGCGGGTGAAGACAAAACCGTCCAGTTGTTCACCAAAGTATTCCACCATATCGTTGCGCTCGGCTTCGCCGTGTACCAGCACATCCAGACCCAGGGCTTCCTGCTTGCGCACTGCCAGGGTGATTTCTGCCTGCATGGCGTGCTGGTAGGCGTCGGTGTCCAGCTGGCCAGCGCGCCAGGCGGCGCGGGCGTTGCGGATATCGCTGGTTTGCGGAAACGAGCCAATGGTGGTGGTGGGCAGCAGCGGCAGGCGCAGCCAGGCCTGCTGGGCCTGGGCGCGTTGCGGGTAGGCGCTGTGGCGCTGGTCGTCGCCGCGCTGAATCGCCGCCAGCCGCTGGCGCACCAGCGGATTGACCACGCGGGGGCTGTGGCGACGGCTGTCGATGGCGTGGCGGCAGGCGGCCAGTTCGTTGGCAATCGACTCACGCCCCTGATTCAGGCCCTTGGCCAGCAGCTTGAGTTCATTGAGTTTTTGCACGGCAAATGCCAGCCAGGGCTTGACCTCGGGGTCGAGCTCGCTTTCCTGGGCCAGGTCCACCGGCACATGCAGCAGCGAGCACGACGGAGCCAGCCACAGCCGCTCGCCCAGTTGCGCGGCCAGCGGGGCCAGTTGGGCGAGCAGGGCGTTAAGATCGGCGCGCCAGATATTGCGCCCGTCGATCACCCCCAGCGACAGCACGCGGTCTGCCGGCCAGTCGGCCACCAGGCTGACCACCTGCTGCGGCGCACGCACCGCGTCCAGATGCACCCCGGCCACCGGCAGGGCGTGAATCAGCGCGCGCCGGTCGGCCACGCTGGCAAAATAGGTGGCCAGCAGCAGCTGGGGAGCCAGCGGGCTAAGCCGGGCGTAGGCCGGCGCGTAGGCCGCCAGCCAGTTGGCTGGCAGGTCCAGACCCAGCACCGGTTCGTCAATCTGCACCCAACTGACGCCTTCGGCCTTGAGCGTGGCCAGCAGGCTGGCGTAGGCATCGAGCAGCGCTGGCAGCAGTGCCAGGCGGTCGCTGCCGTCCTTGCTTTTTCCCAGCCACAGCAGGCTTAATGGCCCCAGTAACACCGGCTTGGCCGCCACCCCCAGCGCCCGCGCTTCGGCCAGCGGCTCCAGCAACCAGCGCGGCTGCACCGCAAACGTGGTGTGGCGGTCGAATTCCGGCACCAGATAGTGGTAGTTGCTGTCAAACCATTTGGTCATTTCCATGGCTGGTTGCGTGGCGCTGCCACGGGCCAGGATGAACGGGTCGGCCTGGGTGGCGCGGGCCGGGTCGATGCCAAAGCGGGTTGGCAAGGCCCCCAGCAAAAACAGCGTGTTCAGCACATGGTCGTAGCTGGCAAAATCCCCCACTGGCACCCAATCCAGCCCGGCGGCTTTTTGCGCCAGCCAGTGACGCTGGCGCAAGCTGCGCGCCGTATGCGCCAGCGCGTCCAGGCTGTCCTCGCCGCGCCAGTAGCGCTCCAGGGCAAATTTCAGTTCGCGCTGGGCACCGATGCGCGGAAAGCCAAGGTTATGAATTTTAATCATCGTAATCTTCCACTTATTGAGCTAAATTTGTGGAACGAAGGATGACGGAAACCCCTTGTATGATACAAGATCATTATTTTTATGATTTCAATGAATCTGCTTCATGACCAATCCCCCACTGACGCGCCGGCCTGTGTGCCCCGCACGGCAGAAAGCCCCTGATGTCCCATTCAATTCTTGAATTGCGCCACCTGCGCACGCTGCAGGCGCTGGCCGACAGCGGCAATGTGTCGGCGGCGGCGCGGCGGCTGAATCTGACCCAGTCGGCGCTGTCGCACCAGCTGAAAACGCTGGAAACCGCCTATGGCTGCTCGCTGGTGGATCGCCGTCGTCAGCCGCTGGTGCTGACCCCTGCCGGCGAACGCCTGCTGGCGCTGGCACAGGAAGTCTTGCCGCAAGTGCAGCAGGCCGAGCGCGAACTGGCGCGCATTGCCCACGGCGAAGCCGGCCAGCTGCGCATTGCGGTGGAATGCCACACCTGTTTTGACTGGCTGATGCCGGCAATGGATGATTTTCGCGGGCACTGGCCCGAAGTGGAACTGGATATTGTGTCCGGCTTTCACGCCGACCCGGTGGGCCTGCTGCTCACCCGGCGGGCCGATCTGGCTGTGGTGTCGGCACCGGAAGCCGAAAGCGCGATTCGCTATCACCCGCTGTTTGGCTACGAGATGGTGGCCCTGCTCGCCCGCGACCATCCGCTGGCCGGCAAAGCCAGGCTGGAGGCGGCGGACTTTGCCGGGCAAACCCTGATTACCTACCCGGTGCCCGATGACAAGCTGGATCTGGTGCATCGGGTATTATTGCCCGCCGGCCTCAACCCGCCGCGCCGCACCACCGAACTGACCGTGGCGATGATCCAGCTGGTGGCCAGCCGGCGCGGGGTGGCGGCCTTGCCGTTCTGGGCGGTCAAGCCGTATCTGGAACGCGGCTATGTGCATGCGCTGCCGATTGGCCCGCATGGCCTGCACAGCGAGCTGTACGCCGCCACCCGCCACGACGATGACGGGCTGGCCTATCTGGATGATTTTCTGGTGACCGTGCGCGAACTGAGCTTTGCCACCCTGGCCGGCATCACGCCGCTGGCCACCCCCGCCAACTGATTTTTCCTGGCCCCAACTGGACCCAATAAGGACCCCTCTGATGAAAACTGTTCTGCGCCCCGCCCTGCTGGCCCTGATCCCCCTGCTGCCGCTGAGCGCGCACGCCGAAGACGTGGGCTGCGTCACCACTGCCTGGAAACTGCTGGGGGCCAATCACAAGGTGTGCGTCTCGGCATTTGATGACCCCAAAGTGCCTGGCGTGGCCTGCCATATCAGCCAGGCGCGCACCGGCGGCATCAAGGGCACGCTGGGCATTGCCGAAGACCCCTCGCAGTTTTCGATTGCCTGCCGCCAGATTGGCCCGATCACCCTGCCAGCCAAATTGCCGCGTGAAGAAACCGTGTTCAGCGAAGACACCTCGTTCTTGTTCAAGGAAACCCGCGTCAGCCGCATCTGGGACGCCAAGCGCAACACCCTGGTCTACCTGGCCATCAGCCGCAAGGTAATTGAAGGCGCGCCAGCCAATAGCGTGTCGTCGGTGCCGGTGATGCCGTGGCGCTAAGCGCAGCGAACAACCCCCTCCTGGCGTTGTTGCGCAGTCTTGCTGTACTGCGTTGTCCGGCCTGCGTACGCGGGGTTTTGTATGCAACGCTCAGCACACTCGCCCGCCAGGCCTACCCGCCCAGCTCGGCAGCCAGGGCTTTCAGCGCGTCCAGCAGCGCGTGTTTTTGCTGGTGCATGGCGTCAAGCTGAGTCAGGGCGGCGCTGGCGTTACCGGCCAGGCAGTATTGGCACAGCCATTGCCCCTGCGCGTATAACTGCTGGTGTTGCTGGCGGATGGCCACAAACAGCGGATGCTGGCCATGGCGGCGCTCGCCCTCGCTGGCCAGCCAGTGGCCAAAGCGGCTGTGCTGGGCGTCCAGCACCGGCGGCAGGTCGCGGGCCTTGTGCAGATAATGCTCCAGGGCCGTCATCCAGGCGCGCAGCTCGGTAATGGCAAACAAGAGCGGTAGGTCATCGCGGTTCAGCGGCGGCAAACGCCGCCACAGCGGGTCGGCCTGCCAGTGCGCCGCCCAGTCGGGGAAGGCATCGGCGGGCATTGGGTGAGCAATGCCGTAGCCTTGCGCCCGTTCGCAGCCCAGCTGCAGCAGCATGGCACCGTGTTCGATGGTTTCCACCCCTTCGGCCATCACGTCGCGGCGGAAGGCCGCCGCCAGGCCAATCACCCCGCTTAAAATGGCCAGATCATCCGGATCGTCGAGCATGTCGCGGACAAAGCTCTGGTCGATTTTCAGCAGCGCCACCTGCAGGTGTTTCAGATAGGTCAGCGACGAATAGCCGGTGCCAAAATCATCCAGGGCAAAGTTCACCCCCATGTCGCGGCAGGCGGCAATCACCTGTGACACTTCGGCCAGATCTTCCAGCGCGCTGGTTTCCAGAATCTCCAGCTCCAGCTGGCTGGGGCTGACCTGCGGGTGGCGGGCCAGAATCTGGCGCAGGCGGATGACAAAGTCCATTTGCTGCAGCTGGCGCGCGCCAAGATTGACGCTGACCGGCAGGGTCAGGCACATGGCCTGCCAGCGGGCCATTTGCCCCAGGGCAGCGTCCAGCACCCATTCCCCCACGGACACCGCCAGCGGATGGCCCTCGATCATCGGCAAAAAGCTGGCCGGCGACAGCAGGCCCTTGTCTGGATGCTGCCAGCGAATCAACGCTTCGGCACCAATCACCGTGCCCAGACGCATATTCACCTTGGGCTGGTAGTACAGCACAAACTCGCCCTCGCTGAGCGCGCGGCGGATGCGGTCGAGACTTTCGTGCTGCCCCTTGATGTAGATGTCCTGTTCGGCGTCAAAAATATGGTAGCGGTTCTTGCCCGCCAGCTTGGCCTGATACATGGCCTGGTCGGCCTGGCGCATCAGCTGGTCAGCGTCCACGTCTTCACGCTGCGGGTAGAACGTCACCCCCAGGCTGGCTGACACCTGCAGCAAATGGCCACTCACCGGCACCGGCTGGGCGGTGGCGGCCAGCAGGCGGCCCAGCAGGGAGGCACTGTCGGCGGCGTGGTTCAGGTCCAGCAGCACCGCCACAAATTCATCGCCACCCAGCCGGGCCAGCGTGTCGCCGTCGCGCAGGGTGTCGCGCATGCGCCGGGCCAGCAGCATCAGCAGCTGGTCGCCCACATCGTGGCCGTGGCAGTCGTTGATCGCCTTGAAGCCGTCCAGGTCCAGATACACCACCGCCAGCGCCTGCTGACGGCGCTGGGCCTGGCTCATCGCCTGGTGCAGGCGGTCAGCCAGCAACACCCGGTTGGGCAGGCTGGTCAGCGCATCGTAGTGGGCAATATGCTCCAGCTGCTGCTCATGTTCCTTGATCAGGGTGATGTCGGAAAACAGCGCCACATAATGCTGAGTCTGCCCCTCAGCGTCGTATACCGCGCTGATGGTTTGCATCTCGGCAAAGATTTCCCCATTTTTGCGCCGGTTCCAGATTTCTCCGTACCAATGGCCTTTGTCAATCAGGCTGCGCCACAGCTCGACATAGAACTCGGCATCGTGGCGACCGGAATTCAGAATGCGCGGGTTTTCACCCAGCGCTTCCTGGCGGGTGAAACCGGTGATGCGGGTGAAGGTGTCGTTGACGTCGATAATCGCGCCGTCGGCGTCGGTAATCATGATGCCTTCGCGGGCGTGGGTGAATACGCTGGCAGCCAGTTGCAGCTGCTGTTCGGTGCGGCGGCGCTCAGTGATGTCGCTAAGCGAATTCAGCGTGGCCGGCTGGCCCTGCCAGTCGATGGCGGTACAGCGCATTTCCACCCACTTCACCCCGTCCAGCCGCGACAGCAAACGGAACTGGCAATGCGGGGCCGCATCACGCAAGCCGTCGGCACACGCCTGCATATACTGGCTCACCAGCGCCTGGTCGGCTTCGTGCACCAGTGCCAGGAACGGGCGCACGCCCAGATAGGCCAGCGAATAGCCCGACAGCAGCTGCATCATCGGGTTGCTGTACTGCACATCGCCATGCTGCACCACCACAATGCCATCGTGGGCCAGCTCAATCAGGCTGCGGTAGCGCGCTTCGCTTTCCGCCAGCTGAATTTCAGCCTGCTTGCGCTCGATGGCCAGGCTGACCAGCCGCGCCGACTGCTCGATCAGGGTGATATCGGCATCCTGCGGAATATGCGGGCTGCGGTGATAAATGGCAAAGGTGCCCAGCACCTGGCCGCTGGATGCCAGAATCGGCTGCGACCAGCACGCCCCCAGTTGCGCCTGCGCCGCCACCGCCCGGAAAGCCGCCCAGTAGGGATGGGTCTGGATGTCGTCCACCACCACCCGCTGCCCGGTAAATGCCGCCGCGCCACAACTGCCCACGTCAGGGCCGATTGGCAGCTCATCCACGGCGTCATTATAAAAATCCGGCAGACTGGGAGCCACCCCATGGCCCAGCCGCTGGCTATTGGCGTCCAGCAGCAAAATGCTGCACAGCGTGGCCGGATTCAGTTGCTCGACATGCTCAACAATGGTGCGCAGGATATCCGGCAAGGGCTTGCCCTGGGTCAGCCAGTCCAGCACATGGCTGCGAAACTGTTCCAGCCGCTCGGCTTGCCGGCGCAGGCTGATATCGCTGTGGGTGCCGATCATGCGCAAGGGCTGGCCGTCCACGCTACGGCTGACCACCATGCCCCGGCTTAAAATCCATTTATACTGGCCATCGCGGCAGCGCAGCCGGCATTCGATCTGATAGTGCTCAGTCTCGCCACGCAGATAGGCATTCAGCGCGGCTTCGGCGCGGGGGTGATCCTCCGGGTGCAACAGGGTCAGCCAGGTGCTGAACTGCGCGGCCAGCTCGCAGTCGGCATAACCCAGCATGGCTTTCCAGCGCGGAGAAAACTGCACCGCCTGAGTCTGCATGTCCCAGTCCCATACCCCGTCGCCAGCACCTTCAATGGCAAATTGCCAGCGGAATTCGCTGTCCTGCAACTGGCGGGTTTTGTCCAGCACGCGCTGACGTTCAGCGCCCAGCGAGCGGTTGCTCAGCCACAGCCGAAACGCCAGGATCACAATCAGCCCGACGCACACCAGGCCGGCAATGCCCTGCCAGATGTAACGCATCCACACGTCTTGCCAGGTAAATTCCGGCACCTGGTCAAACGGTGGCATGCGCAGGGCGGCCAGCATTTCCGCCACCGGTGTGTAATCTGCCGGAATGGTGAAACCCTGGATGCCCATCGCCAGGGTCAGCGGGTTGTCGGCCTCCAGACGCAGCAGCGCCACCGCCACCCGCCGGGTCAGCGTGGTGTCCAGGTCAGGCAGCGCCACAAATGGCCATTCCGGATACAGCCGGGTGGACACCTGCCAGGGCAGCGGAATCTGATTGGAAAACAGCGGCATCACCCGCAGCTGATGCAGGTCGATCAGCCCTTCGCGGGCCATGCTTTCCAGCAGGCCGCTGCGCACAAAGCCCACATCGGCCTTGCCGGACAACACCGCCTGCACCACCTTGTCGTGTGGTGCCCCAGTGGTCAGCCAGCGGGTGTCGGTCAGCACCTCCAGCCCGGCCTGATGCAGGGCGTAGGCCTGCATCTGGTAGCCGCCCAGCGATTCGGTACTGGTAAACGCCACCACTTTGTCCTTCAGCTGGCTGGCGCTGCTGAGCACGGTATCGGCGCGGCTGAAAATCACCCCGCCAAATGCCGACACCGACAGGCCTTGTTCGCTGTACATCAGCGTGGCCAGCGGCGCGGACAGCCCCAGCCGGCGGTTGATCAGCACAAAATGGCCAGGGTTGGTCAGGATGAAATCCACCTGGCGCTGGGCGACTGCCTGCTCCAGCTCGGGAAAGCTGTAGGCCTGTACCACAAAATCTCGTTCGGGAATCGCCTGCTTGAGCACACTGGCCAGGGGCTGCCATTGCGCCAGCGTCTGCGGTTTGGGGCGAAAGGCCAGCACGCCAATCCGGACGGGATCGGCGCTGGCAGCCCAAGCCTGGCCGGTGAGCACAGCCAGCCAGAACAGGCAGATAAAGCGGAGGAGTTTACGCATATTGCAAACCAATATACCGCTATTCAAGCGCTAACGAAACTGTCCGCTCCGGCGGGCAACTGCCGGATAAATAACCAGAATCAATACGAAAAACGGGCCATCGCCTGTTTCATGGTTTCCGCCGCCTGGGTCAGGGTCTGGCTGGTGGCCACGGCCTGCTGCACCAGGCCGTGGTTCTCGGTGGCCATGGCGGCAATATCGCGGGTGTGGCCCAGAATCGCGCCGGCGGCGCTGGATTGCTGCTCGGCGGCATGGGCCAGTTGGTGCATGGATTCATACGAAGCACGCGAACGTTCGCTGAGCGTGGCCAGCGGCTCGACAATGCTTTCCACCTGGGCCACGCCCAGGCGCACGTCGCGGGTGCCGGTGTCCATGCTGTGCACGGCGGCTTCGGTTTCCTGGCGCATGGCGTCGATCATGCCGTGAATATCGCGGGTGGACTGGGTGGCACGGGTGGCCAGCGCGCGCACCTCGTCGGCCACCACGGCAAAGCCCCGGCCATATTCACCGGCGCGGGCGGCCTCGATGGCGGCGTTCAGCGCCAGCAGATTGGTCTGGTCGGACAATTCCCGAATGGTGTCCACACTGCCGGCAATGGTGTCGGAACGTTGCTGCAGCGCGTTCACCTCGCGGGCCGAGG
This sequence comes from Aquaspirillum sp. LM1, assembly GCF_002002905.1. Taxonomy (NCBI): domain Bacteria; kingdom Pseudomonadati; phylum Pseudomonadota; class Betaproteobacteria; order Neisseriales; family Aquaspirillaceae; genus Aquaspirillum; species Aquaspirillum sp. LM1. The sequence goes on from NZ_CP019509.1 coordinate 2,510,973, forward strand.
CGGCCACGGTGTCGGACAGCCGGCCCACGTCGCGGGCGGCGTCGGTCACCAGGCTGCGACCGCGTTCGGCCAGCGCCACCGCTTCTTCGGCCAGGCCACGGGTGCGCTGGGCGGTTTCTGCCACGCCATGGGCCTGCTGGTTCAGCGCCTCGACGGCGCTGGCGATGGTTTGCGCCATGCGGTCCTGCGCCTGCGAGCGCTGGGCAATCTGCCCGGCGGCCTGCGACAGGCTGTCTGCCGCGTGGGTCACCCGGCTGGCCTCCTGATTGACCGAGCCAATCATGGTGCGCAAATTATCCTGCATCTGCCCCAGCCGGCGCAGCAGCTGGGCCGGCTCGTCGCGGCCTTCGCTGGCCATGGGGGTGCGCAAATCGCCCGACGCCACCCGCTCCACCGCCGCGCCAGCCTCACGCAGCGGGCGGACAATGCTGCGGGTGATCAGCAAGGCCAGAATCACGCTGACCAGCACCGACGCGCCGGCCAGGGTGAGCATGAACCAGCGCGCCTGCTGGGCGTCCGCCCGGTTGGCGGCAGCGGCCTGATTGGTACGCCCGGTTTCCAGCGCCACCACCTGATGGCTGGCCGCCACCAGCGCATCCAGCGCCGGCAGGGTGCGTTGTTCCAGCAACTTTTGCGCCTCTGCCCGTTCATCCCCTTCCAACAGGTCGGCGGCATCGACAAAAATCTGGTTATACGCCTTGCCCAGGGTTTTGACTTGCTCCAGCAGGCGGGTTTCTTCGGCGTCGTCGGCCAGGGCCACCAGTTGGGCCAGGGATTTGTCCAGCAAGGCCTTGTTGCTGTCGATGTCCTTGTACAGCGGAATCCGCCCGTCGCGGTCTGGCGCGGCCACCAGCCGCACCAGCTTCATGGCGTTTTGCCCGGCGGTTTCCGCCACGGTATGCGCCAGCTCGGTCTTGATCAGGTCGCGCTCGACAATCTGCTGGGTGCCGGCCTGCATGGCGTTGATGGCCAGGGTGGCGGCACCGGCAATCAGCGCCATCAGCACCACCAGCAAGGCAAAACCCGCCCCCAGACGTGGGCCAATGGTAAGTTGACGTAACAAGGCAATCTCCGGGCCAGATGGCGGTAAGGGTGGCGGTAAAAAAACAGTCAGCCATACAAGGCTAAATGCAGCAACAACGCCCTCCACCTTGGCAGGGGAGGACGATTGTCTGAGGGTGTCTGTGCTTGCCATCCGATGCGCAACGCGCCGGGTCGGCGCAGCGAGCGGGTCTGGGGCTTGGTCGCAGCAGCAGGGGCTTACCTTACCACGCGCCAGAAAAAAAAATCGACCCTATATGCATTTAAACTGCACAAACACCGTGCGGGCACGCCCACGGCACTGGCGCGCCCGCGCCGGGGTCAGCCAAGCACGCGCAGCGTGGCCATCATGCCCTGGTCTTCATGTTCCAGAATATGGCAGTGGAACAGCCGGTCGCCGGCCAGCTGCTGAACAAAACGCAGCGCCAGCGACTCACCAGGGCGCAGATTGACCACATCGTGCCAGCCCAGCCAGGGTTCAGGCCGGCGGCGCTGTCCGGCGGCTTGCCGCCAGCGGATCTGGAACGCCGCACCGTGCAGATGGAAGGGATGGTCCATGTCCGAGCGGTTATGCACGGTCCATTCTTCCACCTGCCCCACCCGGCCAGTGAAATCGGCGCGGTCCATGTCGTCGTAGCTGCGCTGGTTGATCAAAAACGCCATCTGGTGCTTGCCGCCGTCCATGCGCATGGTTTCACTCAGCACCACCTCACGGCGAATGGACGGCGTGGACAGGGGCGTGATGTCCGCCAGACGGGCGGGCAGGCGCGGGCGTTGTCCTGCGGCCTGCGGGCGATACTGTACGGTCAGCAGCGCTTCCGGCTGGCTTTGTTCGGCGCTGACCATCTTGCCTCGGGCATACGGCAGCGACTGCAACACCACCCGGCTGCCAGGGGCGGCATCCAGCGCCACCAGCACATCGGCGCGCTGGCCGGGCACCAGTTGCAGGATACGAACGGGCGGCAGCGCGGTGGCCAGATAGCCACCGTCCGTGCCAATCTGCACCCAGGCATGGCCGGGCAGGCTCAGCGTCAGATAACGGGCGGCGCAGGCATTGATCAGACGCAAACGCAGCCATTGCCCAGCCTGGACACTGAGCACCGGCTGATACTGGCCATTGACCAGCAGCAGGTCGCCTTCGCGGCCATCCATCCAGTCGGCATCGCTGTGCGGGGCAATCTGGCCGTCAGCCAGCAGGCGCTGGTCGGTGACCATCAACACCTGTTCATCGATGCCGTCCACCGGCAGCGGCTCGTCGTGGCGGCGCACCCGAATCGGCCCGGCCAGGCCCATGGCCACCTGGGCAGCGGTGCGGCCATGCGGGTGCGGGTGGTACCAGAACAGCCCGGCACGATCCGGCACGGTAAACTGGTAGCGCCGCTGGCTGCCCGCCATCACGGCATCACGCGGGTGGCCATCTTCGCTGGCCGGTACTTCCAGGCCGTGCCAGTGCACATTGCTGGCTTCTGGCAGCGCATTGGCAAAGTCGATCTGCACCGGCTGGCCAGCCTGCCAGTCAAACAGCGGCCCCAGCGCGGGCTGGTTATAGCCCCAGCTGGGGCTGCGCAGGCCATTGCCCCAGTCGAGTACGCCGGGTGCGGCGCGCAGGCTGGCCTGGGTGCCCAGGGTGGGCCAGACCGCCAGCGGCGCGCCAGCGGGCGGGCGCGGCGAAGCCCCTGCGGCTGGCGCGGTGGGCATGGTGTGGCCCATGGCGGCATGGTCAGGCGGCGCGCTGGCACCATGGGCGCTGTGGTCGGTTTGTGCGCGGGACAATAAAGGAAACAACGGGGCCGCCAGGCAGGCGGCAAGCAGGGTGCGACGATGCATCAGTAAACTCCTGAGCGCCGCTGGCGCACGGCCTGACGCGCATTTCCCAATGCCGCTGCCGGGATTGGGACAGCGAAGAACGCGGGGCGCAGGCGGGCAACACAGCGGGCCATGGTACGGGGACCATGCCAGGCAGGCATGGCGTGACGATGACCATCAGCCGGTCAGGGAGCTACTGAAGCGCGGGGGTTTGCCCAGCGGCGGCTCGCTACGCGAGCGAAATGCCAGGCGGCGAGGCACGGGCGGATGGCTCAAGGTCAGCACCAGCATCGGCAGCGTGCTGAGTGCTTCCGGCAGCAGCCAGAGCTGGCAGCACGGGGCCGACAGGCTGGCATGCCCGGAAATCGGCTTGGGCGTATGGGTGCTGCTGGCGCTGGCACCTTGGGCCATTGGGTGACAATCGGGCATGCCGGCGGCGGCGCGATCGGCTTGCCCTCCTGATATCAGGCAGACCCATAACGCCAGCAGCACCAGGCCCAGCCCCCAGCCATCGGGCTGACGGGCCAGCCAGGCACACCGCGCAAAGCGCCGCCTGGCGGTCATGGCTCAGCCCGCCGCCACCTGGCGCTGGCGGCGCGATTCGGCCAGCACCATGCCAGACGCCACCGACACATTCAGGCTTTCCACTGTGCCAAACATCGGGATATTCACCAGCACATCGCACAGTTCGCGGGTCAGCCGGCGCATGCCCTCGCCTTCCGAGCCCATCACCCAGGCCAGCGGCCCGGCGGCATCGCAGTGGAACAGGTCGGTGGTGGCGTCCATGGCGGTGCCGGCAATCCACACGCCGGCGTCTTTCAGGTCGCGCAGGGTGCGCGCCAGGTTGGTGACGGTGACATAGGGCACCACTTCTGCCGCGCCGCAGGCCACCTTGCTCACCGTGGCGTTCAGCCCGGCGGAGCGGTCTTTCGGGGCAATCACCGCGTGTGCGCCCATGGCGTCGGCCACGCGCAGGCAGGCCCCCAGATTGTGCGGGTCGGTTACGCCGTCCAGCACCAGCAGCAGCGGCGCTTCGGTCAGGTTGTCCAGCACGTCGTCGAGGGTGACGTAACTTTTGTTGGTGTCGATCAGCGCGGCAATGCCCTGGTGGCGGGCGTGGCCGCTCATGCCGTCCAGCCGGGCGCTGTCTACCGACAGAATGCGGATGCCTTCGCTTTCGGCTTTCAGGATGGCGTCGCGCATGCGCGCATCGTGGCGGCCAGTGGCGACGTACAGCTCAAGCAGGCTTTTCGGGTTTTGAAATAGGCGGGCGTTAACGGCATGGAAGCCGTAAATCAGTTTTTTATTGGACACGGCCAGACTTTCGACATTTGCAAATTGACCGCTATTTTAAGCCAGCCAAGGCATGGCGCACGGGGGAGCGCAGGAATATTTTGTGGACGCACGCCCGCGCCCGGCCTGGCCAAGCTGAGCCCGCCCCGCGCCACGCTCAAGGCAGGCTCAGCCGCACCTGATCCAGCGGCAGGCCGGGCTGGGTGACGCGCACCAGTGCCTTGGCACCGGGCAGCGGCTTGAGCGCGGCGGTGAGCTTATTGTCGCCAGCCGGCGTCAGCGCGGCGGTTTGCTTGCCTTGTGCGCCCAGCAGCACCACATCGCCGCTCACGCCCTGGCTGGCCAGCAGTTTGTCCGAGTGCGAGCGCAGATACACCGCCAGGCCTGCCGGATCGGCAGCCAGCTCAATGCGCAGGCCGGATGGCGCTTCTGCCATCACCCCGCCATGCATGGGTTTGAGCACGCCGTCCGCCCAGGCAGTGGCGGTGACGGATAACAGGGACAACACAATCAGACTGGATTTCATGGCAAAGGCCTCAGTAAGGGGTGAATCGATCAAAATACGGTGTCGTCGGCCTGTGCCAGCAATTTTTCCAGCGGCGCACGGCCCAGTCGGGCAAACAGTAAAGGGGTAAGCAGGGTGTCCAGCACGGTGGCACTGAGCAGGCCACCAAAAATCACCACGGCCACCGGGTGCAGAATTTCCTTGCCTGGCGCATCCGCCGCCAGCAGCAGCGGGGTGAGCGCCAGCGCGGCGGTCAGCGCAGTCATCAGCACCGGCGTCAGCCGCTCCAGCGTGCCACGCACAATCATCGCCTGGCCAAAGCTTTCGCCCTCGAATTTGCACAAATTCAGGTAATGGCTGATTTTCAGAATGCCATTGCGGGTAGCGATGCCGGTCAGGGTGATCAGCCCCACCAGCGAGGCCACCGACAGCGTCAGCCCGGCCAGCCACATCGCCGCCACGCTGCCCACCCAGGCCATCGGGATGCTGCCCATGATCAGCAGCGCCAGCCGCGCCGAGCGGTAACGGCTGTACAGCGCCATGAAAATCAGCGTCAGCGAGATCAGCGCCAGCCCGGCAATACGCCAGGCGGCTTCTTCCTGCGCCTTGAATTGGCCTTCCAGGCTGACAAAATACCCCGCCGGCAGCGGTGCGGCGGCCAGCGCGGCGCGGATGTCGGCAATCACCGCCGCCATGTCGCGCCCATCGGTGTTGGCGGCAATCACCATGCGTCGGCGGCCGTTTTCCCGGCCAATCTGGTTGGGGCCATCGCCTTCTTCGATCTGCGCCAGCTGCGCCAGCGGAATGGCACCGTGCGGAGTATCGATCAACAGGCGGCCCAGCCCGGCCAGGTCGCGCTCGGTGTCGGGCAGGCGAATCACCAGCTGAAAGCGGCGCGCACCGTCGGCAATCTGACTGACCACCCTGCCTTCGGTCAGCGCCTCCAGCCGGGCCAGCAGCGCGCCGGGTGCCAGGCCATACTGCGCTGCCTGGGCGTAGTCCACCCGTACCTTGATTTGCGGAATCAACACCTGTTTTTCCACTTGCAGGTCGGCCAGCCCGGCCACCCCGCTCAGCCGCTCGCGCAGCTGCGCTGCCTGGCCGCGCAAGGTGTCCAGGTCATCGCCATACAGTTTGATGGCGATTTGCGCGCGCACCCCGGACAACAGATGGTCCAGCCGGTGCGAAATCGGCTGCCCCACTGCCACCGCCGCCGGCAGGCTGGCCAGGCGCTGGCGGATGTCTTGCAGCACCGCCTCGCGCGGCCGCGCCGACGGGCGCAGGTCCACATCCAGCTCGCTGGAGTGCACGCCCTCAGCGTGTTCGTCCAGCTCGGCGCGGCCTGTGCGCCGGCCCACGCTTTTGACTTCGGGCACTGTCAGCAGCAATTGTTCGGCCAGTAGTCCCAGGCGATTGGATTCGCTCAGTGCCGTGCCAGGGTTGAGCAACAGCGACACGGTCAGCGTGCCTTCGTTGAACGCCGGCAAAAAGGCACGCGGCAGCCAGGCGGCGCTGAGCAGCACGGCGGCACCCAGTGCGGCGGCGCTCAGGCACAGCGCGCGCCAGTGGCCAAAGCCCCAGTCCAGCGCGCGCGCCACCTGGTGCTTGAGCTGACGCACCAGCCAGCTATCGGCATGCTGGCGCGCCGCCAGCGTGGGCAGCAGCCAGTAGCACAGCACAGGTGTCACGGTCAGCGCCACCAACAGGCTGGACAGAATCGAGGTGATATAGGCCACCCCCAGCGGGGCAAACAGCCGGCCTTCGATGCCAGGCAGGGCGAACAGCGGCACAAACACCAGCACCACCACCAGGGTGGCCACCACCACGCCAGAGCGCACCTCGTTGCAGGCGGCGACAATCACCCGCAGGATGTCCGCCGCCGTGCGCTCGGCTGGCAGCGCCTTCAGCCGGCGCAGCACGTTTTCCACATCCACCAGCGCATCGTCCACCAGCTCGCCGATGGCGATGGCCAGGCCGCCCAGGGTCATGACATTGATCGATTGATCCAGAAGCTGGAACACCCCGATGGTGACCGCCAGCGACAGCGGAATGGCGGTCAGCGAAATCAGCGTAGTGCGCACATTCAGCAAAAACAAAAACAAAATCAGCGCCACCATGATGGCACCGTCGCGCAGCGCCTCGGCCACATTGACCACCGAAGCCTGAATGAAATCCGCCTGGCGGAACGACACCTGCGGCGCGTGCATGCCAGCGGGCAGGCGCTGGCTCAGACCGGCCAGCGCGGCTTCGATCTGGGCGGTCAGTTGCACCGAATCGGCCTGTGGCTGTTTTTGCACGCTGACCACCACGGCGGGCTTGCCGTTGTAGCCAGCGTCGCCGCGCTTGGCGGCGGCGGCAAATTTGACTTGCGCCAGCTGACGCAGCAGCACCGGCTGGCCATTGCGCTCGGCCACCGCCAGGTTTTCCAGGTCTTGCAGGCGCGTGGTCTGGCCCAGGTGGCGAATCAGATACTCGCGGGCGTGCTGCTCCAGAAACCCGCCGCTGGCGTTGCCGGCAAAGCCGCGCAAGGCGTCTTCCAGCTGGCTGAGGTTCACCCCCAGCCGCGCCATGGCGGCGCTGTCCGGCTCCACCCGAAACTGGCGCACTTCGCCGCCAATCGGAATCACCTGCGCCACGCCCGGAATCGACAGCAGGCGCGGGCGCAGCACAAAGTCGGCAAATTCGCGTACCTGCATCGGGCTGACCTGGGCCGGGTCAGCCGGCAGGGCAATCAGCATGATTTCGCCCATCACCGAGGCAATCGGCCCCAGCGTCGGGCTGACGCCGGGCGGCAGTTGTTCGCGGGTTTCCGCCAGCCGCTCGGCCAGCATCTGCCGGTTGCGGTAAATGTCCGAGCCCCAGGCAAATTCGGCGTACACCACCGATAAGCCAGCGCCAGACACCGAGCGCACCCGCTGCACACCGGCTATGCCATTCAGCGCGGCTTCCAGCGGTTGGGTGACACGCAGTTCAACGTCTTCCGGTGCCATGCCGCCGGCTTCGGTCATCACCGTCACCATGGGCTTGTTCAAATCCGGAAACACGTCCACCGCCATACGGCTGGCGTTCATGCCGCCCCAGGCCATCATCAGTACGGCAAACACCAGCACAAACAGGCGATTGCGCAGGCTGTGCTCCACCATCCAGCTCAACATGTCGGCGCGTCCTTTAGCGAATCTGGTTCAGCAGTGCGGCACCGGCGCTCACCACCCGGCGGCCAGCCGGCAGGTCGCGCACCAGCACGTCCTGGCCGTTCAGCGGCTCCAGCTGCACCGGCCAGGGGCGGAACCACTCGGCACTGTCGTGCAGCCACACCACCGGCTGGTTGGCGCTGTTGCGCTGCACGCTGGCCGCTGGCAGCGCCACACCAGACACTGGCGCGCCGCTTTCCACCCGCAGTTTCACCGACTGGCCCAGTGCCAGGGGCAGCGCATTGCGCCCCTGTGGGGCGAACAACACTGGCAGCGCGCCATCACGAAATGCGCCGGCGCGGCTCACCGCCTGCCAGGGCACCGCGCTGCCGGCCAGGCTGGCACGGCCCAGGCGCTGGGCCATGGCCGGATCGTGCACCAGCGCTTCCACCCGCAGCTTTTGTGGGTCCACCACTTCAAACAGCAACGCGCCGGCTTCCACTTGCTGGCCGTTGACGGCATTGGCCTGGCTGAGCACGCCGCTGGCCGGCGCACGCAAGGCTTGCCGCCCGCCGGCGCGGGCCAGGGCCGCTGCGCGCTGGTGCAGGCCTTCCGCCTCGGCGCGCTGGGCGTCGATTTCGCGTGCGGCCACAGTGTCGCGCAGGCTTTCCAGCCGCGCCAGCTGCCGCGCCGCCTGCGCGGCTTTTACCCGCAATTCGGCCAGCTCCGCCTGAGCGCTGGCGCGCTCGCCAGCACTCAGGCTGGGGCGCAGATAGGCCAGCAGCTGGCCCTGGCGCACAGCCTGGCCGGCGCTGGGCAGGCCATCCGGCCCGGCCTCCACCGCGCCGGCCAGGCTAGCCTGCACCCGACCCCCGGCGTTTGGATCCATCACCACATGGCCGTTCAGCTCCACGCTGGGGCGGTGTTCGCCGACCACGCCCAACTGGGTGCGGATGTCCAGCCGGCGCTGGCTGGCCTTGTCCAGCCACACCCGGCCGTCTGGCACGCGCTGGGGGCGCTGGGGGCGCTGGCCCAGTTGCGCGGCGGCTGGGTTGGCGGGGACGGTGGGCACAACCGCCGGCGCAGACGCGTCGTGGTCGTGAACTTCGTCGCCGTGGGCGTGCGCCCATGGCGCAGCCAGGCAGGTGGCCAGCATCAGGGCGGCGTGCAGCGGGGTTGGGCGGCTCATGGCGAAATCCTTGAAGGGGTGGATTGGCGCCGGCGACGCCAGGCCCAGCCGGCGGCCAGCGCCAGCCCGAGCGCTGCGGCCACCACGCCAGCGGCTGGGGCTGGCGCTACGGCGCTGGCAGTTGGCGTAGCGGCGGCGGGCAGGCTCAGCGTGATGGCAAGCAAATCGGCGCGCTCGCCGGCTTCAATGGTGAAACTCAGCGGATGGGGGCCGGGCTGGCGCAGCCAGGGGGCCTTGAGCAGGTATTCGCCAGGCGCGTGTTCGCGGGCCTGGGCTTGCCAGCCAGAGCCGCGCTCGACCTCAATGCGCGCGCCGCTGACTGGTGCATTGCTGGCAAAATCGTCCAGATACAGGCGCAGTTGTTCGCCTTCGGCGATGATCAGCAGCTCGAACACTTCGCTGTGGGCATCCGCGCGCGGTGCCACGGCTTGGCCAAGCGCAGGCGGGGCGGCGTCATGCACTTCGTCACCGTGCGCCCCGGCTGCGCTGGCCAGCAGCCAGGCGGCTAAAAAAAACAGCGTGCGCCAGATCATGGCAGGGCTCCAATGGCTTGCAGATAACGGGAGTGCGCGCGCCCGGCTTCCAGTTGGGCGCGCTCGGCTTGGGTGCGGGCATCATGCAGTTCGCTTTGCGCTCGCAGTTGGTCGGGCGCACCCAGTTGGCCGGCGTGCACGGCGCGCTGAATCCAGCCCAGCCGCTGTTCGGCCAGTTGCCAGGCTTCGGCCTGGACGCGCGCCTGTTGCAGGCCCAGTTCACGCGCCAGGCGCGCAGTGTCGATATCCTGGGCCAGTTGCTCGCGGCCAGCGTACAGCTCGGCCAGTGCCTCACTGAGTTCAACATTGGCCTGCGCCAGGCGCGGGCCATTGCGCGCCTGACCGCCAAACGGGATTTTTAGCGCGAGTTTGACCAGGTTTTGATAAGGCTCGCTGCGTGCGCCGCGTTCGCGGGTGAGGGTGAGCGCCAGCTCGGGGGCGTCGCGGCTGTCGCCGTTAACGTGCGCCAGCCGGGCCTGGGCGGCGGCAACGCGCGCATCCAGGCTGGCCAGCAGCGGATGGGCGTCGGGCAGGAGGGTGGGATGTGCGGGCTCGGTGTGCTGCGGCAGCGTGGCACCGCGTGCGGCGGCAGTAAACTGGTTGGCGGCGCGGCGCGCCTGCGCCTGGGCGCGCAGCCAGTCGGCTTGGGCCTGGGCACGGGTGCCAGCGGCCTGGTGATGCACCAGCGGCGCGTCCTGGCCGGCTTTCACCCGCCGGGCTGCGTCGGTTTCCAGCGCACTGAGCATGTGCAGCCGCTGCTGGGCGGCGGCAGCCTCCAGCTCGGCCAGCCGCGCCTCCCACCAGGCTTCGCGCAGCACGCCCGCCAGTTGCCAGCGCGCCAGCGCGCGGGCGTGCTGCTCGGCGTCTTGTTCGCGCTCGGCCAGGCGGCGGCTCAATTCACGCTGGCCCCACAGCCACAAGGGCGCGCTCAGCTCGAGTTCCCACTCGCGCAGGCCGGCATCGCGGTCCAGGCGGTCGCTGCGTTGCGAGACAGTCAGCGCTGGCGGGCCGGGCAGCCAGGCCGTGCTGGCCTCCAGCTGGCTTTGCCGCAGTTGCTGGCGTGCCTCGCTGACCGGCTGGCGCGCCGCCCAAGCGTGGGCAAATGCCTCGGCCAGGCTGGCGGCCTGTACCGGCACGGCCAGCCCCAGCCCGATGGTCAGGGCCAGCGTCAGGAAAAAAGACGGTTGCATGGATGCCCCGCTCAAAAATGGCTGAGCGTGCAGTATTGATGGTGCTGGCCGTCGGCAAGCTGACGGCAACATGACATTTTTGTCATCTGCATCCGGGCCGCTGCGAGGCAAGGTATAACAATGAAGATCAAAAGGATTGGATATGCGGATATTGATTGTAGAAGACGAGGTTCGCGCAGCAGCGTACTTGCAAAAGGGTTTGCTTGAAGCCGGCTTTAATGTTGAGGTCGCACACGATGGTGCAGAAGGCGAGCATCTGGCGCTGACTCAGGACTTTGCCTTGCTGATTCTGGATGTGATGCTACCTGGGCGCAGTGGCTGGGATATTCTGGCCAGCGTGCGCCGGGCCAGCCAGACGCCGGTATTGTTTTTGACTGCGTGCGACCGCGTGGAAGACCGCGTGCGCGGGCTGGAAGCCGGTGCCGATGATTATCTGATCAAGCCATTTGCCTTTTCCGAACTGCTGGCGCGGGTGCGCACCCTGTTGCGCCGTCGCCCGCAGGCCGAGCCGGATGTATTGCGCGTGGCTGATCTGGCGCTGGATCTGGCCCGGCACAAGGCCTGGCGCGGCAGTGTGCGGGTGACGCTGACCGCCAAGGAAATGGCCTTGCTGGCCTTGTTCATGCGCCGGCGCGGCGAGGTGTTGTCGCGCACGCTGATTGCCGAGCAGGTGTGGGACATGCATTTTGACAGCGACACCAATGTGGTGGATGTGGCGGTGCGCCGGCTGCGCGCCAAGATTGACGAGCCGTTTGAGCTCAAGCTGATTCACACCCTGCGCGGTGTCGGCTATGTGCTGGAGGCTGGGCGTGAGGGCTGACTGGCGGCGCGCCTGGCGTGGGCTCACCCCACGTGTGGTGCTGGGCTTTGCCGCGCTGACGGCGGCGTTGATGCTGGCGTGCGGGGTGTATTTGTATCAGGCGCTGCAACTGGAGCTGGGCGCGCGCGACCGCGACGAGCAGCGCGGCAAAATTGTGTTGTTTCGCCAGGCGCTGGCTGGTGTGTCGGACGTGGACATGCTGCGGCGCAATCCGGACTGGCTGACGCATTTCATGGTGGGGCATGACGGCCTGGCATTGCGCGTGCTGGATGCGCGCGGGCAGGCGCTGGTAGACAGCCCCGCAGCCCTGCCGCGCGGCATCTGGCTCACACTGGGCAAAGCGCCGGGCCTGGTACGCGGCCAGGATGCGCACGGCCATCCCTGGCAAGGGCTGGCGGCGCGTGCTGCGCTGGCCAATGGCGAGCCGGTGCAGCTGGAAATCTGGCGCGATGGCCACGATCAGGCGGCGCTGCTGGCGCAATACCGCAACCATTTGTGGTGGGCTGGTGCGCTGGCCACGCTGGTGGCGGCGGCGCTGGGCGCTACCCTGGTACGCCACAGCCTGCGCCCGCTGGCGGCACTCACCGCCGCCGCCATGGCCATCCGTCCGGACACACTGAACCAGCGGCTGGACGCCAGCCTGGCCCCGGCTGAGCTGCTGGGGCTGGTGGGAGCTTTCAACGATGCGCTGGCGCGGCTGGACGGCGCATTTGCCCGCTTGTCCCACTATGCGGCGGATCTGGCGCATGAAATGCGCACGCCCTTGGGTATTTTGCTGGGGCAAACCCAGGTGGCGCTGTCGCGCGAGCGCAGCCTGGCGGAATATCAGCAAGTGCTGGCGGACAATGCCGAAGAGCTGGAGCGACTGACGCGCACGGTGAATGATTTGCTGTTTTTGGCCAAAACCGAACACAGCCAAGCCGCCTTGCCGTGCGAATCACTGGATGTGCGCCAGGAGGTGGACGAGGTGTGCGAGTTTTTTGCCCTGCTGGCGGAAGAGCGCGACATTCAGCTTCACGTCGCCGGCCAGCTGCATCTGCCGGTGGCGCGCGCCGCCTTGCGCCGGCTGCTGAACAATCTGCTCAGCAACGCCATCCGCTACAGCCCGCCGGGCAGTGTGGTGCGGGTAGAACTGGACGCCGGTTTGCCTGGCGTGGCGGTGAATAATTTACCCGCCAGCCCTCTGCCCGAGCCGCTGGGCGTGCTGTTTGAGCGCTTTTACAGCCAGGGCGGCGGCGATGGCCACGGCCTGGGCTTGCCGATTGCCCGCGCCATCGCCCGCCAGCACGGCGGCGAGCTGCGCGCCCACCTGGGCGACGACGGTCGGCTGACGCTGGCGGCGCAGCTGGCCCCCAGCGCCAGCCTGGCTCAGGCGCGCCGGTGTAGCTGAAACGCCCGATTCAGGGTTTGCAGTTGCCGGGCGGTGCCCAACAAATCCTGGGCGGCGCGGGTGGCGCTGTGCGCCAGTTCGGTGTTGTGCTCCACCAATTGGGTGACTTGCTGCATATTGTTGGCCACTTCGGCACTGGCGGCACCTTGCTGGGCAGCGGCAGCCGAAATGTGCGCGGCCATGCCGGCCACTTCTTCGCTGGCGCGCTCAATGGCGTCCAGCCCGGCCACACTGGCATCCAGCGCGCTGACGCTGTGCTCCACCGCCTGGGCGGCACCGGCCATGCTGCTGACCGCGCAGGCAGTGGTGGCGCGCACCTCGTTGACGGTGGCGTTGATGTCCACGGTGGCCGCTGTGGTGCGTTCGGCCAGCTTGCGCACTTCGTCGGCCACCACGGCAAAGCCCCGACCGGTTTCGCCGGCACGGGCCGCCTCAATGGCGGCGTTCAGCGCCAAGAGATTGGTCTGGTCGGCGATTTCGGCAATGGTGCGCGTCATGTCGCCAATCTGGCTGATGGATTGATTCAGCCGCTCAATGGTGTGGTTGGCATCTTCGACAGTCTGCACCACCGCCTGGGTGGCGCGCATGCTGGCGTGGATATCGGCATTGCTGGCCTGTACCTGCTGGCGCGAGGCGTCGGCGGCGTCGGCGGTTTGCCGGGCGCTGTCGGCCACTTCCTGCACCGACTGGCTGAACTCCTCAGTGGCGGCGGCCACGCTGGCCGCGCGGGTTTGCTGCGTGTCGGATTGCGCGCTGACCTGGGCCATGTGCTCGGCCAGCTCGGTACCGCGCGCGTCGATGGCTTGTGAGGCGCGTTGGATATTGTCCAGCATGGCTTTCAGCGTCACCTGCATGCTGGCCAGATTGCACAGCAGCATGCCGGCTTCGTCACGACCACCGACATCAATCTGCGCAGTGAGGTCGCCTTCGCTGATACGCTCAAAGTGGGCAATGGCGTGCTGAATCGGTCGCACCACAGCGCGGCGCAGCAGCAGGCCGCCCACGCCCGCAATCAGCAATGCCAGCACCGACAGGCTGAGGCCCAGCCAGCGAAAGCGGTCAAACTCGGCACTACGCTCGACGTGGCTGCGCTCGGCGCTGTCGGCCAGCGCCTGGAGAAGTGCTTCGCCGTCGCGGCGCATATCGTTGTAGAGTGGGTTGATGCGGGTCAGCAGGGTGATGTTGGCGGCGTGATATTGGCCGTTTTTCAGTTGTTCACGCGCCACACTTAGCCCTTCGCGAGAAAAGCGCTCGCGCGTCTGGCCAAATTGCGCCAGCAGCGTCTGCTGCTCGGCGCTTAACGGCAGCTGGCGCAGCTGCGCCAGCAGAGCGTTGATTTCTTCGCGGTTTTTCAGCGTGGCCTGCACATGCATGTCCAGCGGATGGTCGTGCAGGCTGACCACTGGGCTGCTTGGGTCGTGTTGCAGGCTGAGCATGATTTGCGAGCGGTTGTCGGCCAGTAGGAACATCACCCGGTTAATCACATTGGAAGGTTGCAAGTGATGCTGATACATGGCTTGCAGCGCTTCGTCGCCATGGTTGAGGGTTTGCACGCCAAAAAACCCCAAGAGCGCGCACAATACGCCCAGTGTGACCATGGCCGCCCACAGTCGTGCGCCCAGCGACACGCTGCGCCGACCGCTGGCCGGCAGCACGCCTTGCACGCCCACGGCGCGGTAGCGCGCTTCGGCCTCGGCGCGCACGCGCGGATCCGGCGGCGTGCGCACTGACATATAACCCACGATCTGACCGTTTTTTTTCAGGGGGGTGACCAGCGCTTCCACCCAATAAAAATCGCCGTTTTTACAGCGATTTTTCACCAGCCCCCGCCAGGGCAGCCCCGCCTGCACCGTGCGCCACAAATCCTTGAAAGCCGCCATCGGCATATCCGGGTGACGCACGATATTGTGGCTTTTACCCAATAATTCTTCGCGGGTGAAGCCGGAAATCTGCACAAAAGCATCGTTGCAGTCGGTGATCTGGCCTTTGAGGTCGGTTTTGGACACCAGATAGACATTGGGCGGAAACGCCACTTCGTTTTGGGTGACGGGCTGGTTATTTTTCAATGGGTGGACTCCTGGTGGCATGGCCGCAACATGGTGCGCATATGCCGCCAGAAACGCCGATCTGAGCACTGGGTGAAATGCACGCTGACAGCCTGCCGCAGATGGGCGCTTTTGGCTGAGAGACAGCCTGCGGAAACTTCATGACTCAGTATATTTAATCGACATGAGGTGAATCAAGCGTTTTATCGTACTTTTACCTACCGCTTGCGCCCCTCTGACGCTCAGCCCTCGCGCAGGCTGGTCGGTGCGGTTGTCTTGCCCGATGCTGGCGGCGCGCGCAGGCTATCCACGATAAAGTCGCGCAGATTGTCTGCCGACAATGGCTTGGCAAAGAAATACCCCTGCAGCAGCTTGCAGCCGCAAGCGCGCAAGAAGCGGCACTGATCGCTGGTTTCCACCCCTTCGGCCACCACATTCAACCCCAGCTTGCGGCCCATGGCCACCACGGTTTCGGCAATGGCCGAACTGTCGCTGTCGTCGGGTACGCCAATCACGAACGAGCGGTCGATCTTCAGGCTGTCCAGCGGAAAGCGCTTGAGGTAGGACAGCGACGAATAGCCGGTGCCAAAGTCGTCGATGGCAATCTGCACGCCCAGCGCCTTGAGTTCGCGCAGAATATCCACCGATTCCGCCGGGTTTTGCATCAGCATGCCTTCGGTGACTTCCAGCTCCAGCCGGCCTGGTGCCAGGCCGGTGTTTTCCAGCACTTCCACCACGGTGGCGGTGAGCGTGCCGCGCAGGAACTGGCGCGGCGACAGATTGACCGCCACACGCGGCACATGCACCCCCTGCTCGTCCCACGCCTTGATCTGGGCGCACGCGGTGCGCAGCACCCAGTCGCCAATCTGGCGGATCATGCCGTTTTCTTCGGTGATGGGGATAAAGCGCGCCGGCGACACCATGCCCAGGTCGGGGTGGCGCCAGCGGATCAGCGCTTCCACGGCTTCCACCTGGTGGGTGAACGGGTTGATCTGCGGCTGATAGTGCAGCTCGAATTCCTGGCGCTCCAGCGCCAGGCGCAGGCCGTTTTCCATCAGCAGGCGCTCGAATGCTTCGTCGTTCATGTCGCCAGCAAAGAAGGTGCAGGTGTTCTTGCCCGCGTCTTTCGAGCGGTACATGGCCATGTCGGCATTGCGCAGCAGGCTGGCGGCGTCGTCGCCGTCGGACGGGAAGATCGACACGCCAATCGAGGCGGTGACAAACAGCTCGTGGTCTTCCAGATGCAGCGGCTTGGACAGCTCGGCCAGCAGGCGGTGGGTGATTTCTTCCAGATGCGCGCGCGAGGCCACCTGCTCGAACAGCACGGTGAATTCATCGCCGCCCAGCCGCGCCAGCAGGCCTTCTTCGCCCAGCGAGCACGACAGGCGCGCGGCCAGCAGGCGCAGCAGGTCGTCGCCGGCGTGGTGGCCAAACGAGTCGTTGATCAGCTTGAAGCGATCCAGGTCGATGAACAGCACCGCCAGCTCGCTCTGATTGCCGCGCGCCTCGGCCACTGCCTGTTCCAGGCGCTGAATAAAGTGGGTGCGGTTGGGCAGGGCAGTCAGTGGATCGTGGTTGGCCAGAAACTGCAGGCGGTCTTCGGCTTCCTTGCGCACGGTGATGTCGGAGAATACCGCCACATAGTGGGTGAGCTTGCTGTGGTTGCTTTGATCGCGCACCGCCGACAGCGACAGCCATACCGGAAACCATTCGCCATTCTTGCGCCGGTCGAGAAACTCTCCTTGCCAGTGGCCGTCGGCATCCAGCGCTGCCAGCATGCGCGCATTGTGGTTTTGTCCGGTCTGGTCGATGCGGAACATGCGCGAGCGCTTGCCCACGGCTTCGGTCTCGCTGTAGCCGGTGATGCGGGTAAACGCCTGGTTGACGGCAATGATGCAGGTATTGGCATCGGTAATCAGAATGCCTTCGCTGGTGTTTTCAAACACGGTGGCCGACAGGCGCTGCTTGGCGTCGGCAATTCGCCGCTCGCTGATATCCATCGCCACGCCAATGATGGCCGGACGCCCCCGGTATTCAAACAGCCGGCTGTACACCTCCACCTCAAGCACATGGCCATCGCGGTGACGCACCGGCAGGGTGTACTGCATGTTTTCAATCTGGTTCTGGTAGCGCTGCTGGATTTGCCCGCGCACCCGCTCGCTGTCTTCCTGCGCCAGCAAATCGGCCATCGAACAACCAATCAGCTCTTCCTGCTGATAACCCAGCGTGCTGGCTACCTTGGGGTTCACATACACCAGCTTTTCGTCCTGCTGAATGTAAATCCCCACCAGGGATTGCTCCACCAGCACCTGATAGCGGCCTTCCACTTCGCGCTGGCGCTGCTCTTCTTCGCGCTGGGTGGTGACATCCACGGCAATGCCGCCCAGCCCGGTCAGCTGCTGATGGTCGTCCAGCAGCGGAAAGGCCATATTGAGCAGCACATGACTGACGCCAGCGCGCACCAGCACTTCTTCGCTTTGCTGCGACTGGCGGGACTGCATCACCTGCTGGTCGATGGCACTCAGCCGGGCCAGGGTCGTGGCATCGTCCATCCACTGCGCCAGCCGGGTGCCCACCATGGCGGCGGGGGTAGCCCCCATCAGCGCGGCGTAGCTGTGGCTGACATGCAGGTAGCGGCCTTCGGTATCCTTGATGAAAATCATCGAACTGCTGTTGGCCATCAGCGCGGCAAACTGGTGATGGGCCAGATTCAGCGCCGCCACATTGCTGCGGTGGGCGTCTATCAGCGAGGCGATGGCCAGCGCGGCCAGCTGTACCAGGCCCATCACGCAGGCCACGTAAGCCAGCATGACGGCGGTAGGCTCTGGCCATAGCGGATGCGCGATCACCGAGGTCAGCGTCAGCAGCGCCGCCAGCATGCCGGTGAAGGTAACGCCAACCGGACCGGTGCGCAGCGCCGCCCAGCCCACCAGCGGCACCCAGGCAAACTGGCAGGGAAAAAAGCAGCGCGACAGCAGCAGCGAATCCCACAGCAGTCCGCGCCAGAGCAGGCTGCCGGCCAGCAACATGGCCAGCAGCTCCCATGGCCGCTGCAGCGCGGCCCTGGACAATAAGGTCAGCACCAGCGGCACGCCCAGCGCCAGCGACCAGCCATGCACGGCCAGTTGTTGCAGCAGAAAAATATCCGGTTCGCAAAAGTCCGGGCACAGATACCACAGCCCGGCAGTCAGCGCGAGCGCGCCGCTCAGGGCCGACAGGGCAAAGCCCAGCACCACGCGCATGCGCGCCAGCCAGGCACCGCTGTCCAGCAGATAGGCCAGGTGGCGCGAGGTGCTGATGCTGACCAATGCGGCCAGCGCGCTGGCCAGCGATTGCACCACCGCCTCGGCGGCAAAGCCGCCCAGCACCGTATTGAGCACACACAGACCGGCCACCGCCCACAGGCAACGGGCACCGCGTCCGGCCACCAGGCCCACCAGCAAGCCAACCGGCATGGCCAGCAGCACGCGCACCAGGTCCGGATCGCCAATCCAGGCAGGCAGGCGAGCCCCTGCCAGATACAAGCCGGCAACTCCAAAAGCAATCCAGCCGTGGCGCGTCACGATGTCTCCAACCTCTCTGTTGCTCCCCGGACGCCCACCCGACCCAAAGCAGACGGTTGACGCATGGCATTGTCGCGGAGTGGTGTTATGTACGGCGATGTGATGATTTTTTGGGCAGATATGCCCCTTGTCTGGCATGCAGGCACGCTCAAGACAGGCCTGCATCATACCGAATCACACTATTTGCTGGATAGCGCCACTGTGGTCGTAGAGAATTTTATTTCATTCGTTTGACCCGGTGCGCGGCAAGCCCCGCCGTTCAGGGCGAGGAAGGACGGCAAGGACGGCGTAGCCGTCCTTGCCGTCGATGGAGGTGGGCTGTATAAAATACCAGTATGCAACGCCTTCAAGCCTACAAATACGAACTGATGCCGACCGGCGAACAGCAGCGCGACATGCGCCGCTTCGCCGGGTCGTGCCGTTTCGTGTTCAACAAGGCATTGGCCTTGCAAAAGGAGCGCTACGAGCAAGGCGAGAAGAAGCTCGGCTACGCAGGGCTATGCAAGCTGCTCACCGAGTGGCGCAATGGATCTGAAACGTCGTGGCTGGCCGATGCGCCAACGCATCCGCTGCAGCAGACGCTCAAGGACCTGGAACGCGCTTACACCAACTTCTTCGCCAGGCGGGCCGACTTCCCGCGTTTCAAGAAGAAGGGCCAGTCCGACAGCTTCCGTTATCCAGACCCGAAACAGATCAAGCTCGACCAGGCCAATGCCCGAATCTTCCTGCCCAAGCTCGGCTGGCTGCGCTACCGCAACAGCCGGGAAGTATTGGGCGCGGTGAAGAACATCACCGTGAGCCAGTCTTGCGGCAAATGGTTCGTGAGCATCCAGACCGAACGCGAGATTGAGCAGCCCATCCCGCAGGGTGGCGCAGTCGGCATCGACATGGGCATTGCACGGTTCGCCACGCTCTCGGACGGCACGTTCCATGCCCCGCTCAACAGCTTCAAGCGACACGAGACGGCCTTGCGCCGCGCGCAGCAGGCCATGAGCCGCAAGACCAAATTCAGCCACAACTGGAAGAAGGCGAAAGCCCGCGTTCAGAAGATTTATTGCCGCATCGGCAATGCCCGCCGGGACTACCTGCACAAGTGCTCCACCACGATCAGCCAAAACCACGCGATCGTGTGTCTTGAGGACTTGCAGGTGCGGAATATGTCCAGGTCGGCGGCAGGCACACCCGAAACACCGGGCAAGAACGTTCGGGCCAAGTCCGGGCTGAACAAGGCCATTCTGGATCAGGGATGGGCCGAGTTCCGCCGCCAACTGGACTACAAGCTGGCGTGGAACGGCGGGCATCTCATCGCCGTGCCGGCGCAGAACACCAGCCGCACCTGTCCGTGCTGCGGCTATGTGTCGGCGGATAATCGCCAGACGCAAGCCCGGTTCGAATGTGTGGCGTGTGGTTTCGAGGAAAACGCCGATCTGGTCGGCGCGATCAACGTGCTAAGGGCGGGACACGCCCGGTTAGCCTGTGAAGTGAGCGGTGCAGTCATGCCGCCAGCAGCAGGAACCCGCCGAAGCGACTCATGCCGGCTCGATGCCGGGATGAGCGCCGTAGGAATCCCCCGACTTTAGGTGGGGGAGGATGTCAAATTACCCCTGCCCAACAAGAATCACGAGCAGGGCAAGGCATCCAGAAAGCAGCGGCGCAGGGCAGGCGCGCAGGCACACTGGCCCAGCGCCGGTCCCTATTGGCTACGCCACCTTGAAAAACGCCATCAGGCCTTGCAGCTCTTCGGCCTGCGCGCCCATTTGCTCGGCGGTGGCGGCCAGTTCTTCCGATGCCGAAGCGTTTTGCTGGGTGGCCTGATTCAGCTGGCCCATCGCCTGATTGATCTGGTTGATGCCCTGAAACTGCTCTGCCGATGCAGCGGCAATTTCGCCCACCAGCGCCGAGGTGCGGCCAATGGCCGGCACAATCCGCCCCAGCAGCTGCCCGGCCTGTTCTGCCTGGCGCACCGTGCTGTTGGCCACAATGCCAATTTCGCCGGCGGCCACCTGGCTGCGTTCAGCCAGCTTGCGCACTTCGGCGGCGACCACGGCAAAGCCCTTGCCGTGGTCGCCAGCACGGGCGGCCTCGATGGCGGCGTTCAGTGCCAGCAGATTGGTCTGGTAGGCAATGTCGTCGATGATGCCAATCTTGTCGGCAATCTGGTGCATGGCAGTGACGCTTTCCGCCATGGCCTGGCCGCCTTTGCTGGCCTCGCTGGCGGCCGTGGTGGCCATCTCGTTGGTGGCCTGGGCGTTCTGGCTATTGCTGGCAATCGACTCCGCTGCCTGGGTGAGCGTGGACGTCACCTGTTCTGCCGCCGCTGCCTGCTGGCTGGACGACTGCGACAGGGTTTGCGCGGTGGCCGACACCTCGGTGGACGCCGATGACAGGCTGTCAGCCGCGCCGCGCACCTGGCCAATGATGTCGGCCAGCCGCTCGACCATATGCGCCATCGACTTGAGCAGCCGGCCAATTTCATCATCACGGTCCACATGAATGCGCACCGCCAGATTGCCCTCCGCCAGCGCATCTGCCGCCGCCACCGCCTGCTGCACCGGTGCCAGCACCACCCGGCGCAGCACCAGGGTCAGCAACACCAGCAGCGCCGCCGTCATCACCAGCCCACCCAGCAACACCGGCAGCGCCGCCTGACGGCCCGCCGCCGCCACTTCCTGCGGACGGTAGGCCACCGCTACCTTAAAGCCCCAGGCTGGAAATGGTCGCTCGACCAGCGCCCATTCGTCGCTGCCCCTGGCCACCGCCTCCAGCGCGCTGCGAATGGTGCTGGCGCTGGCGTCAGACGATTGCAAGAACGGCTGCCCCTTGGCATCCAGCAGCACCACAAAGCCGGAGCCAAACGAGCGGGATTTGCCAATCAGCTCCTTCAGCCCGGCCAGATCGGCCTTGAAGCCCACATACCACGCCCCCACCCGATTGCCGCTGGCGTCCACAATCGGCTCGTAGCCAGTCAGGTGCGGCGCGCCCAGAATATCCACCTGCCCATAAAACGGCTCGCCGCGCTCCAGCGCCTGATACGCCTTGCCTTGCGGATCAAGCTCGGTGCCTACCGCCCGCTGGGTGTCGCTGCCGCGCACATTGGTGGCAATGCGGATATAGCGCTTGCCCTCACGGGCAAACAGCGTGGCGCTGCCGCCGGCAATGGCCGATACGTTATCCACCAGCGCGGTATCCAGCGCCATCGACCGGCTGCCAAAGTGCAGATTATTGGGCCGGCTAGCGCCCACCACCACCGCTTCTGCCGCCCCCGGCGGGCCTGACTGCCGGCTTTTTTCCTGAAACAGCTTCATCGCGCTGTGGGTTTGCTGCCCCATCAAGCTGTCGCTCATTTGCAGCAGCTGCACAATGCCTTCTACCGTGGCCTCAGACTTGGCCCGCACCTCCGCCTCCAGACGGCGAGACTCATTCACCGACAACCCAACCGCGCCCATCAGCAAAGCCACCACCAGCGGCGCAAACCCAAACAAGGCAAAACGGGCCTGTAATCCCAGATTTTTCATTCCCACATCCTTTTGGCCAAAAAACGCCGTTTCCCGGTTGAAATCAAAAACGGGCAAAAATAGCGTCATTCAAGCAATACATACGCCAGTGAATGTAAGGATAATAGCGCGAGCGCTGCGGGGAGGCCAGTTTTGTGCGGAGGGGGTTGGTGCAGCCAAAATATTCTATAAGAATGGTAACTTTATTATCATATATAAAATAACAAACTGTCACACACTGCGCTGAAGCGCATTACAAATGTAGGCAGAAAACGCCAAAGGACGCGCTGATTGATTCAGACAAACCGTGTTCACCAAAAGAAAAGCCCAGCAAAATCAACACCCTGGATTCCCGCCTTCGCGGGAATGACGATTTTTTCAGCGTTTCCCAAATGAACAAGCGCTATGGTCGCTGGAAAAAGTCGGTGAACAACGGCGGCAACCACGCCTCCCACCCACGCAACAGGAGAGGTTTAGCGCCGGGTGAACACCGGCTGGTGATTGCGCAGAAACTGATCCACCCCCAGCTCGCGCAGCCGCTCCAGCCAGGTTTCCGCCACGGTGCGGGAAATGCCCAGATCAATCGCCGCCTCGCGCAACAGCGCATACTCGGTACGCAGCGTGGTGGGCATGATGCCAGGATCATCAGTATTCACCAGCACCCGCATCGGCCCCCGACGCAGACCATGGCGATTATATTCCGCGCCAGCACGCAATACGGATTCATCCGGCGGAGCCCAGCGGAAAATCGGGTGCTCGTGATAACCCTGCAAACGGGCGATATACACATTGGAAGTGGGATTGGCCTCGATCAACAGCCCCTGACGGTCGTATTGGTCCATCAAATAGTCTTGCAGCGCGTGCATGAATTCCAGCTCGGCGGGGCTATCGTGGTCTTGCAGCGGGCCTTGCTCGGGGTCGTCATGGTGCAGGGCGGCGGCAGACAGCGGCTCGCCGGCGCGGACGCGAACTTTTTTCAGCGGCACCCGTTCGCTATCGGGCAAGGCCAGCCAGGCTTCGCGCTTCAGATACAAGGTGGCGGGCAGTAAGGCGGCGTTCGGCTGGCTGTGGCCAGACTGATCAGGCAAGGCGCAAGCTTGGCTTGCTTTGTGCAGCAGCCGCCAATCCGGCGTGGCCAGCGCCAATATGCTATCGCTGACCGCCCCTTCCAGCTCAATCAAACCTGCCGCCAGGCATAGCTGTTCGTAGCAATTGCGTCGCAAGCGCCAGGCGCGCCACAGGGTGTCGGGCTCGACAACCATGCCAGCATCGCTGGCTGACGCCCCCTCTCTGGCATGCAGCAAGGGCGTGGTATCGCCATTCAGCCATGGCAAGTGGCGCACAAAGCGGGCCACCCGCCGCGACAGCCCCGGCAACACCTGCGCCGCCAAGGACAGGCGGCTGCTGAGCTCGCAAGCGTAATGCCATAGCCACACCAGATTATCCAGATGCTCGTCTACCGGCAGCAGCATATCGCCCTGCCGCTCGGCCCACTGCGCCGGTGCAATGCCCAAGGCCAGCGCATGGCCCAGCCGGTCGCCATCGCGCATTGCGCAAAACTGCACGGTTTCATCAATATGGCGCATGCCAGAGGCCGGGTGGGCGTAGTCCTCGCCGGCATGCACGCTCAGGTGAAAGCCCAGGGTGGGCAAGGCGTCTGCCGGCAAAGGGCGCAAGCCGCGCCGCAGCCAGCGCAGCATGGGCGCAAATACTTCGATTTTCCAGAGGTTTTCATCGCCGGCCACATCCAGCCCGCGCACCCAGCGCGAGGGCTGGAAGGTCCATAGAGGGTTGAGGAAACCATCGAGAAACTCAGGGCGGCTCCAGCCAGTGGCGTCATGCAAACGCCCATCCAGTTCGCTGGCCTCTTTCCATAAGGCCTGGCGCTTGTCCTGGCGAGACTGCCGGCCAATGCGGGCAAAATGCAGGCAAAAATGCCAGCGCTCCAGATTGCGCACATATTGTTCCTGCGCCAGCAAACTCTCGGCACACAAGGGAGAAAACACCGACTTGCCCTGCGGCGGCTGTTGCGCCAGCCATTGATTGGCCGCCTGGGTCAAGGTGGTGCAATACGCCGCCTCGAAAGCGCCGGGCGAGCATTTGATCTCGGCATAATCCTGCTCCCCCGCCAGCAACAGGCGGAAATTATGCACGGTGTCGCGCCCCAGGTTTTTGCTGGCTTTTCGCCATGAATCACCAAAATACTCGACAAACCACGTCAGCCCCTGGCCATCCATGATCAATTTCCGGCGCAGGCGCATCAACTCAATCAACAGCCATAACACCGCCATGCGCAATTCCGGCAGCGCGCTGCGCTGGCGATACAATACGCACAGCCAGCACAGCAACCACAGCCAGGCCAGGCTCCATTCCTCACTGACCAGCCGCTGCGCCAGGCCCTGCCGCAGCAGGGCCAATGGGTCTTGCGCCTTAGCCCCCAGCTGCGCCAGCGTCGGCCAATCGGGCATTTCAGCCGGCTGGAGATGGGTGTAGGCATCATCGGCCAGGGTATGCGCAAGCTGCCGCAGCCACCCCGCTTGCACATCCAGTTCTTCCACATCGCGCGTGCCGCTTACTTCCCCCAGCCATAGCGCCAACACCCCGCGCACCTGGCGCAGCGCCGGGGCATCGCGATCCGGCCAGCGCGCCGCCTGGCCCAGAATATGGTCGGTCAGCACCAGCCCATCCAGCGTCATCCCACCCAGATGCACATGGCCCTCCGCCACCGGCTTGTGCGCCAAGGGCGGCGGCGCAAAAAACGGCCACTGATGATCCAGCACCCGCTCAATATCCTGCTGTTGCGGCGTTGCATGCTGCTCGGCCAGCACCCAACCCGCCAAATGCCAGGCCACCAGCAAGGTAGGGTCCAGCTCGCAAGCCAATTGCGCATACGCCTGCACCTGAGATTCGCGGTAATGAATGTAATCGCCATTGCTCAGCAGCAGTTGCTGGAACAACTCATCCAGCACCGGGATATCTGGGGTGTGCAACATCTGCTCGCCCCACAGCTGGGCAGCCATTTCTGCGCAGTCGTTTTGACGAAAGCGGTGGGGGTGGGCGTCATTGATGGCGTCGGCGAGCAGTTGTTGACACGTCGCAGGCGCAGGCAGCGGCGATTGCTGGCAATTTGCCAAGCCCGTCAGCTGCGCGCGCAAGCGGCCAGAGAGCTCGACAGACGTCCACACTGCGCCTAAGGCCAGGGTATGCAAGGAGCGGTGGAGCATGGTTTACTCGGCGGGTTTGTCGAGAGGTTCGGGCGGACGTCCATAGACTGCCTCAATTGCTTCCCGAAATCGCGGAGCCAGCTCTGATTTCTTATTATATTTAGTAACAAACTCATGAAAAAGCTGATTGGCATGCTCGAAATCGGAAAAACTTACCCGAAGGGCGTGAGCAATATGAATTACCTCAATTTTCCCTTTAAATCTTAAAAACTCATCAGCCACAAGCACATGCTTTCTCATCCATTCTCTTGAGGAAAGCCCATCCCGCAAAATAGCCTCTTCAAGTATTGGCGGTGGTTCTTTTGTCACAGATATATAAATATTATTGCCACCACCAGTAATATTAATATTTTTATCTTTGGCCAGGTTATCCCCGCCATCACCCCAGCCATCGTCCTCTATCTCGTCCTCTATCTCGGCCATAGCTCGGAAAGAGCTTAGTGCCAGCTCACAGAGTGGATGTAGGGAAAGCAGACAAGTTACTGATGGCTTGCGATTTTTTTCGTTAGCCATTAATAAACCAAGAATATTTTGCTGGTACATATCGGTTCTTTTATAATCGATTTCCTTACTAATAGACCTCCAGCGGAGCTGACCGGTAGAAACCGCATCAGAGCGGCCAAATAGGCTGCCAGTCTCCAGATAGGCAAAAGCAGACCAAACATTGAAAAATGCCATACCGAAAGAACGGAATACGCCACCTGGATCAATGGAGGGCGGATTCCCTCCACGAAAATCTAACTGCCGAGGAAAATTCAGCGAGAAACATCTTTGCATAGCATTAAAAACCAGCCATGGCGACAATCTCAAGCCAGAACCCAGTACAAGCTTTCGCCATTGGTTAATATCATGAACGAGCTGATTTCTTGCCTCACTCTGCTGTTCAGACCAAGCAGCTCCATTAGCTTCTTGATTGACCTCAGACGGAGAATTATCTTCCTCACCATCATCTTCATAATAACCACTTGATCCAGCATAACTAGTGGTCGAATAAAAAGGTGATTTTTGTAGCAGACGAGAGATATCTCTCTCACTCACATCACGAAGCAATCCAAGCACTACCAGCTCAAACACTCGCCCCATATACCTTTGCCAAGCCATGTTTCCGCTCGTGTAATACTCACGATGTAACACCATGTCACAGCATAGGCTTTGCATCGGATCCACCGAAGCAAGATGACGAATAGCCTTCATGCTGCTCCCAGAGATAGGTGCGCCTACTTGTGGCCGAGGAAAAAACAACCCAGTATACTGCGGCAAGAATCGCAATTTAGATTTAGGCAAGTACCGTTCCAACTCTGCCTGCCATTCATTTTTAACATCGACCTTGAATCCTTGGATTTTTCCATGTTGGGCAGGCATAAACAATGGGCTATTCAATGGCGAGTCTGCATGCGCAAAATCATCAGACAGCCAGAAAAAAAATGTCTCCGCCAATAGAAAACTTGCACATGAACTGCCCTCATGACCAAAATATGACCTCAGCTCACCCAGCCATTTAGCTGCCAAATCTTTTACCGCATCGTCTTTGCGTAGAAAAATCTTTTCTGTCATCGCTTGCGAGAGCACCTCCCAAGAACCAGACCAAGACCGGCTATCTGCAAACTCATGCATTTGCTGCTGCAAACCAGAGAATAATAATTTTGTTCTTCGCACAAGCTGTGCCAATGCTCTGGTGGTGGAAATTGGCACATCGACAAAGCCTTGCTCCAGCCCATTAACTGGCCCGTTCAGCAATGCATTCAGCCAGGCATAAAATACCGGCGTTGAGACAATAGGCTCAATCTTACCTTGATTCACGTAGGCAAAGTAAATATTTTTGTTTTTAAGATAGTCTTTTACCTCAGGCATTTTTTGTCGATACTGCACCGGCAAGACCTTACGTTCATACTCCCACGCCAGCTCTTTTGCCGTTTCTACACTGGCAGCACTTTCTTCTTTTGACTTTTCCAACAGCCGCCCAAGAAAATTACGCCAAATCACCTCGTGATATAAAGACAAATCCCCACTGATAATCGGCATCACATAAGGGCTAGTCAGGTAACGGCGCACCACTTCCAAATTTTCAAACGCCTTGTCCAGGCCGGTGTCTACATCATCAATCGTCAGGATCAGCAGCTTTTTATCCAGCAGCTTAAGCACTTCAGCAAAAAAATCATGCACCTCCTGAATCAATTGCTGATTGCCGACAAAGGCGCGCAGCTTATCCATGCCCTTTTGGGTGTGTTCGCGCTGGTTTTGCATATGCTCCAGCGCCGCCCCCAATTTTTGCAGCTGTTTGGCCAGAGCTTGCCGCCCCAATGGATTGCGTTGCTGTGCTTCTTCGACTTTCCTGTCACTGAGCACAGCGGCCAAGATGACGTTCAAGAAAAGATCGTCATGGTCTTCCAGCAAGGTAGGATCAACTGGTGCGCAAATATGCACTTGCTCGAACGTCTCGGCGTTGCAGCTTTCCAAATAACGGCCAAGGTTGATCAGCACCGTGCTTTTGCCGGTGCCGCGCGCCCCATCAATCAGCACGGTATTGTGGTAGCGGTGATGCATCGGGTCGGCGCTATTGCGTGCTTGCTTGGCTAAGTCCAATGCATCGCCAACGAAGGTGGCGATGTTGCGGTAGACATCACGCGCCAACAGGGTATTGGCCATGATCTGGCCGGCGCTTTCTGGTTGATCAATCAGAAAGTAGATTTTGTCGTCGCTGGAGGCAGAATTTTGCATTGTGGACACACTCATGACATAAGGTCTAATTTGTCATAATTGTAAAGTGTATTGCCTGTCATGTGCGGCTTGATGGCAAGAAAAAAGCGACGATGTCCACATCGTCGCTTTTTTCTTTTAAATCAATGCAATACAAACAAACTTATCCACCAAGCCTCACTTCCCATACCCCGCCAACCACCCCTGCGCATACCGCGCCACGCCCTCTTCCACGCTCAGCATCGGCTGTTCATACCCTGCCGCGCGCAGGGCGCTGATGTTGGCTTCGGTGAAGCTCTGGTATTTGCCTTTCAGCGCTTCGGGGAAGTCGATGTATTCCAGCACGCCTTGCGCCACCAGTTGGTCCAGGCTCAGCGCCGGCTGGCCCTGATGCTGGCGGCAGGCGTTGACGGCGGCAACGGCAACGTCGTTAAACGGTTGGGCGCGGCCACTGCCCAGGTTGAAGATGCCGGAGCTTTCCGGGTGGTCCAGAAAGTGCAGGTTGACCTTCACCACGTCTTCCACCGAAACAAAGTCGCGCATCTGGCCGCCGTTGGGGTAGCCGTCGTAGCCTTCAAACAGCTTCACCTTGCCGGTTTGCAGGTATTGGTTGAAGTGATGAAACGCCACCGAGGCCATGCGGCCTTTGTGTTGTTCGCGCGGGCCGTAGACGTTGAAGTAGCGAAAACCCACCACCTGGGCGCGGCGCAGGTCAAAGCGGCGGCGCACCACTTGGTCGAACAGAAATTTCGAGTAGCCATAGACGTTCAGCGGGGCTTCGTACTCGCGTGATTCGCTGAACACCCGGCCAGCGCCGTAGACGGCGGCGCTGGAGGCGTACAGCAGCGGCACGCCGTGGTCCTGACACCAGTCAAACAGGTCCAGCGTGTACTGATAGTTGTTGGCCATCATGTATTTGCCGTTGTGCTCCATGGTGTCGGAGCAGGCGCCCTGGTGCAGGATGGCGCGCAGTTTGCCGGTGTAGTCGCCGGCTTTCAGGCGGGCGAGAAAATCGTCTTTGTCCAGGTAGTCGGCGATGTCGCAGTCCACCAGGTTGCGGTATTTCGGGCCGTCGGTGAGGTCATCGACGGCAATGATATCGGTGTCGCCGCGCAGGTTGAGCGCCTTGACCAGGTTGGAACCAATAAAGCCGGCAGCGCCGGTGACGACGAGGGTCATAAGGGTAAGCTCCAGAGTTTCGGGCGGCGTCAGGCCGCAAACAGTTCCTGTTGGTCCACCACGGCGGTGCCCAGCTTGGCCACCACAATGCCGGCGGCGGCGTTGGCCAGGTGCATGGCATGCGGGCGGCTCAGGCCGGCGGCCAGCGCCAGGCCGAGGGTGGCAATCACCGTGTCGCCGGCACCCGACACGTCAAACACTTCGCGCGCCAGGGTGGGCTGGTGTTCGGCACCGTGGGCGTCGAACAGGCTCAT
The DNA here is from genome assembly GCF_002002905.1 of Aquaspirillum sp. LM1. NCBI lineage: Bacteria > Pseudomonadati > Pseudomonadota > Betaproteobacteria > Neisseriales > Aquaspirillaceae > Aquaspirillum > Aquaspirillum sp. LM1. The sequence goes on from NZ_CP019509.1 coordinate 2,540,327, forward strand.
GCCTTCTTCGCTGCGGGTGACCAGCAGGGCATCCAGTTGCAGTTGCTGGCGCAACGCTTCGGCGCGGCGGCTCAGGTCGGCTTCGTCACGCCAGCTGCCGGCCACCTGGCGGAATTCGCTCTTGTTCGGGGTGAGCAGGGTGGCGCCGGCGTATTTGCTCCAGTCGTCACCCTTGGGGTCGATCAGCACTGGCTTGCCGGCGGCGCGTGCCAGCTCGACCATGCGGGCCACATGGGTCAGCCCGCCCTTGCCGTAGTCGGACAAAATCACCACGTCGTGTTCGGCCAGCTGGTCACGAAAGTCGTCGAGCTTGTCGGCCAGAATTTCATGGCTGGGTGCGTCTTCAAAGTCGATGCGGATCAGTTGCTGCTGGCGGGCCACCACGCGCAGTTTGATGGTGGTGGCAATGTTTGGGTCACGGCGCAGCTGGGTCACAATGCCGTCGCGTTGCAGCAGGCGCTCGAGTGCGCCGGCGGCTTCGTCGTCGCCCACCACCGACAGCAGGGTGGTGCGCCCGCCCAGCGAGGCGATATTGCGCGCCACATTGGCCGCGCCGCCGGCGCGTTCTTCAATGCGGCTGATTTTGGCCACCGGCACCGGCGCTTCGGGCGAGATGCGGTTGACTTCGCCAAACCAGTAGCGGTCCAGCATCACGTCGCCCACCACCAGCACGCGGGCGGCGGCCAGTCGGGCCGACAGGTCGGCGGGGTTCAGTTGCAGGGATTCAAGCAGGCTCATGCAATACTTTCAGGGGCGGCCAATCGCGTAGTATTCCAGCCCGGCTTCGCGCACGCTGGCCGGGTCGTACATATTGCGGCCATCAAAAATGGCCGGGGTGGTCAGACGGGCTTTCAGGTCAGCAAAGTCCGGGCTACGGAATTCTTTCCATTCGGTGACAATCGCCAGCGCGTCGGCACCGTCCAGTGCATCCTGCATGCTGTCGGCAAAGCGGATGCCGGGACGGCCAGCCAGCACGCGGGCGGCTTCGTGGCGGGCCACCGGGTCGTAGGCGGCCACGGTGGCACCATGCGCCAGCAGCGCGTCAATCAGCGTCAGACTGGGCGCTTCGCGCATGTCGTCGGTGTTGGGCTTGAACGCCAGCCCCCACAGGGCAAAGCAGCGACCAGTCAGGTCGGCACCAAAGCGGGCGATGATCTTGTCGGCCAGCCGGCGCTTTTGCGCGTCGTTGGCGGCTTCCACTGCGCCAATCACCCGCAGCGGCAGGCCATGCTCGTCGGCAGTGCGCGCCAGGGCTTTGACGTCCTTGGGAAAACACGAACCGCCGTAGCCGCAGCCGGGGTAGAGAAAATGGTAGCCAATGCGCGGGTCGGAGCCGATGCCCTGGCGCACTTTCTCGATGTCGGCCCCCAGCGCTTCAGCCAGGTTGGCCAGCTCGTTCATAAACGAGATGCGGGTGGCCAGCATGGCGTTGGCGGCATATTTGGTCAGCTCGGCGGAACGCACGTCCATGACGATCAGTCGCTCGTGGTTGCGCTGGAACGGCAGATACAGCCGGCGCATCAATTCGGCAGCGTGGGGGTCGTCCACCCCCACCACAATGCGGTCGGGGCGCATAAAGTCGTCAATCGCCGCGCCTTCTTTGAGAAATTCCGGGTTGGACACCACGCTGAAAGCAATATCGGCACCGCGTTCGGCCAGGGTGGCAGCCAGGGTGTCGCGCACGCGGTCGGCGGTGCCCACCGGCACGGTGGACTTGTCCACCACCACGGTATAGCCCTCGATCGATTGGCCAATGCCACGGGCAGCGGCCAGTACATATTGCAGATCAGCCGAGCCGTCTTCGTCGGGCGGGGTACCCACGGCGATAAACTGAATCTCGCCAAACCGGGCGGCGTCGGCCACGTCGGTGGTGAAGCGCAGCCGGCCAGCGGCGGCGTTACGGCGAATCATGTCTTCCAGGCCAGGCTCGTAAATCGGCACGCCGCCGCCCTGCAGCAGGGCAATCTTGGCCGGATCCACATCCAGGCACAGCACCTGATTGCCCACTTCGGCCAGACACGCCCCGGTGACCAGGCCCACATAGCCGCTGCCAATCACCGACACTTTCATTGCGCGCCCCTGGCTTGCGCCACTTCGGCGTTAATGCGTTGCAGCACGGCAAACGGCTCGTCGGCACGGGTGATGGGCCGGCCAATCACCAGGTAGTCCGAACCAGCGGCGATGGCAGCGCTGGGCGTCATCACCCGACGCTGGTCGTCGGCAACGGCGTCAGCCAGGCGGATGCCAGGGGTCACCAGCTTGAAATCCGCGCCGCGCTCGCCGCGCAGCAGCGGGGCTTCCTGCGCCGAGCACACCACGCCATCCGCGCCGCTGGATTGCGCCAGCGCCGCCAGCCGCGACACTTGCCCGGCGGGGTCAGACAGGCCGATTTCGGCCAGATCGCTGGCGTCCATGCTGGTCAGCACGGTGACGGCAATCAGCAAAGGCCGCACCGACTGGGTATCCAGCGCCTCGCGCGCGGCCTCGATCATCCGCCGCCCGCCGCTGGCGTGTACGTCCACCATCCACACGCCCAGGTCGGCAGCCACTTTGCAGGCGGAAGCCACGGTATTGGGGATGTCGTGGAATTTCAGATCCAGAAACACTTCAAAGCCGCGCGCCACCAGGGTTTGCACCAAGCGCGGGCCAGTGGCGGTAAACAATTCCTTGCCCACCTTCAGCCGGCAGCTGCCCGGCTCCAGCCGCGACACAAACGCCAGCACCGAAGGCTCGTCGTGAAAATCCAGTGCAACAATCACTGGCGACACCGTCGCCAGCGGCGACGGCACATCAACAAAAGGATTCATGCTCAAAGTCCTGTGTGGCGAGATCACCCACGCCGACAGCGCCTGCTGGCGGCCAACGCAGGCATAGCGTGGCCGACAGGGTTGACAAAGTGATGACAGCATCGCCCCCGGCGCCCACCGGCGCGATGCCCAGGCCTGGGCAAGCCGGGCTTGCTCAGGCAACGAGGTGACGAGCCAGAAAACGCGCTACTGGGTTTCCGTCCGGTTCGGGGTAAAGCTCTCCCACTCGCCACACGCCGGGCAGTGCCAGAAAAATACTTTGGAACGGAAGTTGCAGCGCTTGCAGCGGTAGACATTCAGCCGTTTGCCATGGGATTGCACCAGGGTGCGTCCCAGTTCGGCGTCCACCCGCTGTTCAGGCTCAAACCCGGCCTGCTGCGCCTCAATCAGCCGGCCCAGCCCGGTCAGGCTGGGCCGCGCCCGCACCGTGTCGCGCAAAAACTCCAGCGCCACCGCATCGCCATGCTGGGCGGCAATTTTTGGGTACAGCACATCCAGCAATTCCAGCTGCGGATAGCTGCGCAAATACCCGCGCAACAGTACCAGCCCTTCTGCCGCCCGCCCCTGCCGGTCGTAAGCGTCAAACAAGCGCTCCGCCGCCAGCGACAGATAGTCCGGGTTCTGTGACTCAATGCCCTGCCAGCAGCGAATGGCCTCATCAACCTCACCCTGCGCCAGGTGAATATCCCCGGCTATCAGGCTGGCGCGGCACGAACGGCGGCTGGCGGCCAGCGCGTCGTTGACATGGCTGCGCGCGCTGGCAAAGTCCGACTTGATCAGCGCGCCCTGCGCCAGCTCGCAATGGTACTGGGCCAGTTCGTGCTGAAAGCTGAAGTCCTCGCTTTTCAGCTCGCGCGCCAGCTCGATGGCCCGTGGCCAGTTGCGCTCCTGCTGGTAAATTTCCAGCAGGCATTTGCGTGCTTCGTGCGCCAGTGTGCCGTGGTCCAGCTTGACCAGGATTTCTTCGGCCCGATCAATCAGCCCGGCGCGCAAAAAGTTTTGTGCCAGCTCAAAGCGGGTGGCGTCGCGCTGCAGCGGGGTCAGATCGTCGGCGTAGTGCTGCAGCAGCTGGGTCAGCAGGCGGATGGCCAGGTCGTGCTCGCCGCGCTTGCGGTACAGCCGCGCCAGCGCCACATGCAGCTCGGCGGCGCGCGGCTGGTGGCGCACCACCTCGGCCAGCGCGCTGGCAGCCTGTTCGGTCTTGTCGTCCACCAGCGCCTGCAGGCCGGTGAAGTACGAGGCCGGCACCCGTCGGGCCTGACCCAGCACTTCGCGCATGTCCACCCGCGCGGCCAGCCAGCCCAGGCCAAAAAACACTGGAAACACCAGCAACCACCAAAGTTCAAAATCCTGCACGCTATGTCTTCCTGAGGGTCAGCCGGCCAGCGCAGCGCGCTTCAGTCGGCGATCGAGTCGCTGGGGTCATGGGTCACCTGCCCTTGCTGTTTGGCGCGCAGCTCTTTTTTCAGCGCAGTGAGCTGACGACGCAGCTTGAGCGAATAGGTAAACCCGGCGGTCAGGCCAAACGCCGCCCCCACAGCAAAAAACACCAGCAACAGCAAAATCAGTGGCGCTTGCCAGGCTTCGCCCAGCAACAAATTAAGGCTGACTGGCTGGCTGTTTTGCATTGCCAGCATCAGCAGCAGGATAAACACGGCCAGTTTGAGCCCCCAGACGAGATAGCGCATACCTGTGCTCCGCAGCAAAAACCGACAGTTTGACATCCTCCCCAGCTCTCGCCTAGGGCGAGCCGCGCTTTAAGCGTGCAAAGCGAGGAGATTGCTACTGCGTTCAGGCTGGCACGGCGTGGCAGGACAAGCGCATCAACCCGCTACCACCCTGACGTAGCAGCTTGAGCCCACCCATCCGTCACGCTACACTTAGGCGATGGCACACCTTCACGACAACGGTTATAAATATCTGTTTTCTCACGCCGAACTGGTGCAGGAACTGCTGGAAGCCTTTGCCCCGCCGGGTGTGTCTGCTTTGTTGGACTACACCACACTCCGCCTGGAAAACGGCAACTACGTCACTCCAGCGATGAAGCCGCGCGCGGATGATCTTGTCTGGTCGGTCGAATTGCAGGGACGGCGGATTTACTTGTATTTGCTGCTGGAATTCCAATCCACCCCGGACGACACCATGCCGGCGCGGATGCTGCAATATGTGGCTGCGCTTTACGACCATCTGCTGCGCAGCAAGGCAGTCAATCCCGCCGAAGGGCTGCCCCCGGTATTGCCCATCGTGCTGTACAACGGCGACGCCCGCTGGCGGCAAAGCAGCGAACTCTACGATCTGATTCGCGTCCATCCGCAGGTGCTCAAGCCGTTTCAGCCCCGGCTGAAATTCTGGCTGCTGGACGAAGGGGCATTCCCCGCTGCCGAGCTGGAAGACATGCACCGCGTGGTAGCGGCCATCTTTTGTTTTGAACACACGCCAGACAGCGCAGCGGCCAAACGCGCCATTCGCAACCTGGCTGATGCCGTCGCTCACTCCCCATTCAAGCAACGCATCGACCGGGTGGTGACGCGCTGGATAAAACACCGGCTGCAGAGCAAAATGCCCGGACTGGCCGTGCCCGATGCCGAAGAATTGACGAAAGGGATGGAAATGCTGGAAACCAATATTGACCGCTGGGAAGCCCAGGCGATTGCCAGGGGGATGGAGCAGGGCATGCAACAGGGTATTCAGAAAGGTATGCAGACAGGCATTCAGCAGGGTGAAGCCTTGTTGCTGCAACGGCTGTTGACCCGCCGTTTTGGCGCGCTGTCGGCCACGCAGCTGGCCAATATTGCCGCCGCCACACCTGCCCAGTTGGAAAGCTGGGGCGACCGGGTGCTGGAGGCCGCGTCGCTGGACGAGGTGTTCGACGACACACGGCATTGAGTGTGAGTTTCCTGGATGGCACGCAGGCCGCACACAGCCCAGGCCATGGTGGTTGACGGGCGGTTAAGCCTGGCGTTCATGCAATGGCCCTGCACAGCGTGACGAATCGTAGCGGTTCTGGCATAATTCGCGGTTCGGTGCGCCTATGGCGGAATTGGTAGACGCAAGGGACTTAAAATTCCTCGACTTCGGTCGTGCCGGTTCGACCCCGGCTGGGCGCACCATGCCAGTTATGCAAAAACCCGCCCTGTCAGCACGCTGGCAGGGCGGGTTTTGTTTTATGGCGGCCAATCAGAAGCCCAGCTCGACCCCGCTCAATACCACCACGCCCAGCACGGCAAACAGGGCCGCAGCGGCACCGTGCACCCATTTCACCGGCAAACGCTTGGCGGCGGCTTCGCCCACCAGCACGGCGGGCACATTGGCCAGCATCATGCCCACGGTAGTGCCCATCACCACGCCCAGCAGCGAGTCAAACCGGGCGGCCAGCGCCACGGTGGCAATCTGGGTTTTATCGCCCATTTCAGCCAGGAAAAAGGCAACCACCGTTGCGCCAAACACCCCCAGCTTGTCCTGCAGACGGGTGTCTTCTTCGTCAATTGAGTCGGGAATCAAAATCCACACCGCCATGGCGATAAACGAGCCGCCAAGGATCCAGCGCATCACATTGGGCGATACCAGCGAGGTGATCCAGCTGCCCAGGCTGCCGGCCAGTGCGTGGTTGAGCACGGTGGCCACAAAAATGCCGGCGATGATGGGCAGGGGACGTTTGAAGCGGGCAGCCAGCAACAAGGCCAGCAATTGGGTTTTGTCGCCGATTTCAGCCAGGGCAACAATGCCGGTAGAGAACAGGAAAGCTTCCATTGCGTATGATCCGGGGGCCAGACGGAACCATGACCTGACTCGCCACGGCCCCCAACAAGGCAGCGAGCGCAGATCATGGGTCTTGCCGCACCGCACGCCCCAGCCAGACAGCTTGAGCGGGTGTTTCGCGCCATGCCGGGTTCGGCAAGTGTGTTGACGCGAGCGCCTGTTGGGCAACAGGCCGGCTACTCCCCCAGTGAAGCGGCGATTCTAGCCGCTCGCGCGGCAGAGGGCAAGCCGGACAGCCGTGCCGACAAGCCCCCGCCTGGCCACTCGGCACATAAAAAAAGCCCTCTGCATCAGCAGAGGGCTTTGGCATCCCGAGGGAACCGGGCTGAATTACTTCAGCTTGGTTTCCTTGTAGATGACGTGCTTGCGCACCACCGGATCGAACTTTTTGATTTCCATCTTGCCGGGCATCGTCCGTTTGTTCTTGGTGGTGGTGTAGAAATGACCGGTACCGGCGGTCGATTCCAGTTTGATCTTGTCGCGCATGGTGATTAGCCTTTAGTTCGAGTGACAGGACGATAAAATCAGAATTCGCCGCGTGCGCGCAGATCTGCGAGCACAACGTCGATACCGACCTTGTCAATGGTACGCAGCGCAGCGTTGGACACGCGCAGACGCACCCAGCGGTTTTCGCTTTCGACCCAGAAACGGCGATATTGCAGATTCGGCAAGAAACGACGTTTGGTCTTGTTATTGGCGTGGGAAACATTGTTCCCGGTCATCGGACGCTTGCCGGTGACTTTGCAAACTCGCGCCATTTGAGTTACTCCCAGAAACCAGTAAAAACACGCTTTATATCATAAAATCAGCCCGCTACTCAAGCATTTGCACCGATGCCCCCGCCACCCCGGCGCAGCGGGTGTGGTAAAGCCGGTCCCTGCCTGCCAGAGCGGGGGCAACAGCGGCCAAGAGCGGGTTTTATCGCCAGCCGGGCGCGGGCCGCTGCGGCAACCATTTGGCGCGGGAAGGTTTTCACGATAAAATTCCGGATTCGTTCAGGCCCGTTCTCCCATGACCCAATACATTTTCGTGACCGGCGGTGTGGTTTCCTCGCTGGGCAAAGGCATTGCTGCTGCGTCGATCGCAGCGATTCTTGAATCCCGTGGGCTTAGCGTGACCATGCTCAAGCTGGATCCTTACATCAACGTGGATCCGGGGACAATGAGTCCGTTCCAGCATGGCGAGGTGTTCGTCACTGAAGACGGGGCCGAAACCGACCTGGACCTCGGCCACTACGAGCGCTTCATCAAGGCCAAGATGAAGAAGAGCAACAACTTCACCACCGGCCAGGTATACGAATCGGTGATCACCAAAGAGCGCCGTGGCGACTACCTGGGTGGCACCGTGCAGGTGATTCCGCACATCACCGACGAAATCAAGGCCAAGGTGTACGCCGGTGCCGGTGACGCCGATGTGGCGATTGTGGAAATCGGCGGCACGGTGGGTGATATCGAGTCGCTGCCCTTCCTGGAAGCCATCCGCCAGATCCGCTCCAACCTGGGCCGCAAGAACACCCTGTTCGTTCACCTGTCCTATGTGCCGTTCATCCATACCGCTGGTGAGATCAAGACCAAACCCACCCAGCACTCGGTGAAAGAACTGCGCGAAATCGGCATCCAGCCGGACATCCTGCTGTGCCGGATGGACCGCCCGCTGCCGGACGACGAACGCCGCAAGATTGCGCTGTTCTGCAATGTCGAAGAAAACGCCGTGATTGGCTGCTACGACGCGCCCAGCATTTACATGATTCCGGCTCAGCTGCACGAGCAGGGCATCGATACCATCATCGCCGAGCACCTGAACCTGACCAGCCGGCCACCGGCTGACCTGTCAGTGTGGAAGCGCATTGTGGACGCCATCCAGAACCCCCGGCGCGAAGTGAACATCGCCATGGTGGGCAAGTATGTTGACCTGACCGAATCGTACAAATCGCTGTCGGAAGCGCTCAGCCACGCCGGGATTCATACCGAAAGCAAGGTCAACATTCATTATGTTGACTCGGAAGAAATCGAACGCGACGGCGCGGCCAGCCTGTCGAACATGGACGCGATTCTGGTGCCGGGCGGCTTTGGCAAGCGTGGGGTGGAAGGCAAGATTCGCGCGGTCAAGCTGGCCCGCGAGCAGGGCATTCCCTACCTGGGCATTTGCCTGGGCATGCAGATTGCGCTGATTGAATACGCCCGCGACGTGGCCGGGCTGACCGGTGCCAATTCCACCGAATTTGACCTGGAAACCGAATACCCGGTGGTGGCGCTGATTGACGAATGGGTGAACCACGACGGCAAGGTGGAAACCCGCGACGAAAACTCCAATCTGGGCGGCACCATGCGTCTGGGCGGCCAGCAGTGCGACCTGGAGCCGGGTTCGCTGGCTGCGCGGGTATACGGCACCACTCAGGTGGTGGAGCGCCATCGCCACCGCTACGAAGTGAACAACTACTACGTGCCGCGTCTGGAAGCCGCCGGGCTGAAGGTCAGCGGGCGCTCCAGCGGGCATGAGCAGCTGGTGGAAACCATCGAACTGCCGGATCACCCGTGGTTCTTTGCCTGCCAGTTCCACCCGGAATTCACCTCCACACCGCGTGATGGCCACCCCTTGTTCAAGGCCTACATCGAAGCCGCGCTGGCCTACCAGGCCGCCCGCCGCTAAGCAGACTGACGCATGGGAGGCTTCGGCCTCCCATTGTTGTGTCTTTACCCCGGTTTTCTGGAGAGGCTTTCCATGCAATTGTGCGGTTTTGAAGTCGGACTGAATCGTCCGCTGTTTTTGATTGCCGGTCCCTGTGTGATTGAAAGCGAACAGATGGCGCTGGACACGGCTGGCCAGCTGAAAGAGATTGCCCAGGCGGTGGGCATGCCGTTCATTTACAAATCCAGCTACGACAAGGCCAACCGCAGTTCGGGTGCATCGTTCCGTGGCCTGGGCATGGATGAGGGCCTGCGCATTCTGGCCGAGGTCAAGCGCCAGATTGGCGTGCCGGTGCTCACTGACGTTCACACCAGCGAAGAAATTCCTGTTGTCGCCAGTGTGGTCGATGTGCTGCAAACCCCGGCGTTTTTGTGCCGGCAAACCGATTTCATCCGCGCGGTGGCCACTGCCGGCGTGCCGGTCAATATCAAGAAAGGCCAGTTTCTTGCCCCCGGCGACATGAAAAACGTGGTGGACAAGGCGCGCGAGGCGGCCATTGAAGCCGGCAGTGACGGCCAGCACATCATGGTGTGCGAGCGCGGCGTGTCGTTTGGCTACAACAATCTGGTGTCGGACATGCGTAGCCTGGCCATCATGCGCGATACCGGCTGCCCGGTGGTGTTTGACGCCACCCATTCGGTGCAGCTGCCTGGCGGCCAGGGCACGGTATCGGGCGGCCAGCGGGAATTCGTGCCGGTGCTGGCGCGTGCGGCAGTGGCCGCCGGCGTGGCCGGGCTGTTCATGGAAACCCATCCGGACCCGGCCAAAGCCTTGTCCGATGGGCCCAATGCCTGGCCGCTGGGGCGGATGCAAGCGCTGCTGGCCACGCTGAAAACGCTGGATGATGCGGTGAAATCCACGCCGTGGGCCGAACTGTCGTTATAATCTGCCGCCTTGATGCTTCGGGTATTGTTCGCCCGTGGATGGTTCCGGCCTGAATGCCGGAGTCGGCGGGTGTGTTTTTGATGTGTATTTGCTGCTTTGGGGAAAACCATGAGTTCGATTATTGATGTCGTCGCGCGCGAGATTCTGGATTCGCGTGGCAACCCGACGGTGGAAGCCGACGTGCTGCTGGAATCCGGTGTGATGGGCCGTGCTGCGGTGCCGTCTGGCGCGTCTACCGGCGAAAAAGAAGCCCTGGAACTGCGTGACGGCGACAAGGGCCGTTATCTGGGCAAGGGCGTGCTGAAGGCGGTGGAAAACATCAACACCGAAATCTGCGAAGCGATCATCGGCCTGGACGCCACCGACCAGACCTTCATTGATCAAACCCTGCTGGCGCTGGACGGCACCGAGGCCAAGAGCCGCCTGGGTGCCAACGCCCTGCTGGCGGTGTCGATGGCCGTGGCCCGCGCCGCCGCCGAAGACGCCGGCCTGCCGCTGTACCGCTATCTGGGCGGCGCTGGCCAGATGTCGATGCCGGTGCCGATGATGAACGTGATCAACGGCGGCGCACACGCCAACAATAGCCTGGACATCCAGGAATTCATGATCATCCCGGTGGGGGCCAAAACCTTCCGCGAAGCGCTGCGTTGCGGGGCGGAAATTTTCCACACCCTGAAAAAAATCTGCGCCGACCAGGGCCACTCCACCGCCGTGGGCGATGAAGGCGGCTTTGCCCCGAACCTGGCCAAGAATGAAGACGCCATCAAGCTGATCCTGCAAGCCATCGACAAGGCCGGCTATGTGGCTGGCGACGATGTGCTGATTGCCCTGGATTGCGCCTCCAGCGAATTCTACAAGGACGGCAAATACCAGCTGGCCGGCGAAAACCTGGCACTGAGCAGCGAAGAATTCGCCAACTATCTGGCCACCCTGTGCGACAACTACCCGATCATCTCGATCGAAGACGGCATGAGCGAGCACGACTGGGCCGGCTGGAAGATCCTGACCGACAAGCTGGGTGACCGCGTGCAGCTGGTGGGTGACGATGTGTTCGTGACCAACCCGAAAATCCTGGCCGAAGGCATCAAGGCCGGCATCTGCAACAGCCTCTTGGTGAAAATCAACCAGATTGGCACGCTGACCGAAACCCTGCAGGCGGTGGAACTGGCCAAGCGCTCTGGCTACACCAGCGTGATGAGCCATCGCTCGGGCGAAACCGAAGACAGCACCATCGCTGACCTGGCCGTGGCCACCAACTGCATGCAGATCAAGACCGGTTCGCTGTCGCGCTCCGACCGCATGGCCAAGTACAACCAGCTGCTGCGCATCGAGGAAGAACTCGGCGACGCCGCCAGCTATCCGGGTCGTGGCGCGTTTTACCACCTGAAATAACTCAGCATGCGCGTTCTGACACTCACCCTGCTGGCTTTGCTCTTGCTGCTGCAATGGTCGTTGTGGCTTGGTAAAGGCAGCTGGCTGCGTGTCTGGCAGTTGGACAGCCAGCTCACCACCTTGCGCACCAGCAATGACAAGCTGGTCACCCGCAATCTGGCGCTGGCTGCCGAAGTAAGCGACCTGAAACAAGGCTCGTCCGCCATCGAAGAACGCGCACGCAGTGAACTGGGCATGATTAAAAAGGGTGAGGTGTTTTTCCAGCTGCTGGAACCCCACCCTGCCCTCCCGGCAGCCCCCGCCGCCCCGCGCGGCGCGGTTGCCCCCCCCTGACCCGGCTGATGATGTTATCCTTATCGCCTATCTTGAACCTTAACAAGTCAGGCAGACAGGGTTACACTGCCCGCATGTGTCATTCCCGAGCGCATGATGCCGTCTGATCCATCCATTGAAATTGCCCGCCAGGCCCTAAAACGGCTCAGCGCACGCAAACTGCTGCCCACCCCGGAAAACTACGAGCGTTTATACGCTGAAGTGGCCGGACAGCTGTTGCCTGCCGCCAGCCGCCCCATGCATCCGCTGGTGGCCGCCCTGTCGCAGGCGCTGGAGGATTTGCAGGCCAATAGCGACACCGCCGGGCAGATACGCATCAACCGCGTGCGTCAGGCCATTTTCGATCAGGACTGGGCCACTGTCCCGCCCCTGCTGCAACAACACCTGTCCCAGCATGTCGAGCAACAAATGGTTGGCCAGCGCTGGGGCGAGCTGGTGCTGAATCTGGTCAGGCAATGGGATTTGCGCCAGCCCGGCCTGTCCAGCGCCATGAAAAAAGAAGCACTGGAACGGGTGGTGTCCAATTACGGCTACCAGCCCACCCTGCTCTACGAAAAGCTGTGCAATCTGCTGACCAACTGGGGGTCACCACTGGCGGCCACCCAGGCCAACACCACCTCGCTGGGCAATGGTTTTCAGTTTGATGAAGTGGCTCCGCTGCCAGCGGGGGCCAGCGCCCCGGCCACAGTAACCGGGGCCAATGGCCAGGCCCAGCCCGTTGCCCCCGCTCCGCCACCGATGAGCAAGCTGGACGAAGCGCTGTGGCGGCACTGGAAGCATGTACTCGACGAAGCCCTGCGCTACGGCGTTGCCCCCTGGCTGACCCCCTACCCGGAGCTGCAGGAAGCACTCGAACAGCCGTTGCTGGCCTTGCCCGGCATCGAAAACGAACAGTCGCTGGAAGTGTTTTCCCGTCAGCTGAAAAAATGCTGGATCAAGACCGACCTGCAACTGCAGCACGATGGCCGCATCGTCAATGGCCTGGCCTCGCTGCTCAGCCTGCTGCTGCACAATCTGCGCGAGCTGTCCGGCCAGGATCAATCCCTGATCGGGCAGATCAGCGCCATCGAAACCGTGCTGTCGCACCAGCCGCTGAATGTGCGCGACATCTACGCGGTGGAAGCCAGCCTGAAAGAAGTGATCTACAAACAGGGCGTGATCAAGCACAGCCTCGACGCCGCCACCCAGGCCATGCGCGAGATGGTGAACACCTTTGTCAGCCGCCTGTCGGTGATGGCGGACGACACCAACCAGTTCCAGCAGAAAATTGGCGGCTACGCCGAAAAAATCCAGGCCGCCGACAATGTCATCGCCCTGTCCGAAGTGATCGACACGCTGATGGCCGACACCAAGTCGGTGCAAACCAGCCTGGCCAATAGCCGGGGCGAACTGGAAGCCGCGCGCGAAGAAGTGGACGCTGCCACCCAGCGCATCCGCGAGCTGGAAGCCGCGCTGGACGAAGCCAGCACCCAGGTGAAGGAAGACCAGCTGACCGGTGCCTACAACCGGCGCGGGCTGGACGAGATGTTTGCCCGCGAGAAAGACCGCTCGACCCAAACCGGCCAGCCGCTGTCGATGGTGCTGCTCGATGTGGACAACTTCAAGCAGCTCAACGACCACTACGGCCATCTGACCGGCGACCAGGTGCTCAAGCATCTGGTTGACACCATCTCGGCCAATCTGCGCCCCAACGACATCGTTGCCCGTCTGGGGGGTGAAGAATTTGTGCTGCTGCTGCCGGCCACCCCGGCAGAGGCAGCCGCCCAGCTGACCGAACGCCTACAGCGCCAGCTGACCCGCGCCTACTTCATGGCCGACCATGACCGTCTGGTCATCACCTTCAGCGCCGGGGTCACGGTGTGGAAGCAGGGTGAGGATGAAGTGGACACCATCGAACGCTCCGACCAGGCCATGTACCGCGCCAAGCTGGCCGGCAAAAATCGGGTAGAAGTGGCCTGATCTGAGCCGCTGGCGTGGCGTGCTCGACAGCACACCCCGCCACGCACAAAACCACACCGCCGGCAACTGACCGGCAGGCGGGCTCAGGGTGATTATCCCGCCTCGCCGCCGCCCTTGCGCATCACCTTGCCTTCTGCGGCCCGACGGCGGCGCACTTCTTTCGGATCGGCCAGCAGCGGACGGTAAATTTCCACCCGGTCGTGCTCGCGCAGCACAGTATCCAGTGCGGCCACTTTGGCAAACACTCCCACCTTGTGCTGGCTTAAATCAAGCTCAGGATGGCGCGTCAGCAGGCCGCTCTGCTCAATGGCCTGCGCCACCGTGCTGCCAGCCGGCAGCTTGACCGTCAGCAGGGTTTGCTGCTCGGGCAAGGCGTACACCACTTCGATGGTGAGCAGCTCAGTCGTCGCCATACAGTTTGTCTGCCTCGCGAATGAAACAATCCACCAGCGTGCCGGAAATATGGCTGAACACCGGGCCGATGACTTTTTCCAGAATCTTGCTGGAAAATGCATAACTGAGCCGAAACTCAATCTTGCAGCCCAGTTCTCCCAGCGGAATAAAGCGCCAGCGCCCAGTCAGGTGCTCAAATGGGCCGTCCACCAGCGTCATGTCGATGCTGTAGTCGTCGTGGTTGTAATTGCGCGTGGTGAAGTGCTGACGAATTTTCAGGTAATCAATATGCAGGCTGGCCACCAGCTCGGGGCCCTGACGCGAGATCACCTCGCCCTGGCCACACCAGGGCAGGAATTTTGGATAACGTTCAACATCGTCCACCAGGTGGAACATCTGGGCCGGGCTATGCGTGACCAGCACGTTTTTTTCTACGACAGGCATAAATTGGGCAGGCCGAAAGGGTCAGACACAGGCAGTTGCCAGGCGGCAGCCGCCAACACACCGGATTGTACCGCCACGCCAGCAGACCAGCCCATGAATTTCAGGGCCGGTTCAGGGCTGGGCCAGCCAGCAGCAAGGCTCCAGCCTGAGTGGCAGCCCCGTCACCCACGCAAAAACTGCTCACGTCCACTCAGCCAGCGCTGCAAATGCGCCTGCACCGCCTCGGGTTGTTCGGCCAGCAGGCGCGGGGCCCAGTCGCGGGCGGCGTCCAGCAAGGGCTGGTCGGCGTCCAGGTCGGCAAAGCGCAGCATCGGTGTGCCGCTTTGTTTTGCCCCGAGAAACTCACCGGGGCCGCGCAGGCGCAAATCCTGGCGGGCAATTTCAAAGCCATCGGTGCTGTCGTACATCACCTTCAGCCGTGCCTTGGCCAGCTCGGATAGCGGTGCTTCAAACAGCAGCACGCAGCGACTTTCTGCCGCCCCCCGGCCCACCCGGCCACGCAACTGGTGCAGCTGGGCCAGCCCCATGCGCTCGGCGTGTTCGATCACCATCAGGCTGGCGTTGGCCACGTCCACGCCCACTTCAATCACCGTGGTGGCCACCAGCAGCTGGATTTCATTGCGCTGAAACGCCGCCATCACCGTGGCCTTGTCACTGCTTTTCATCCGGCCATGCACCAGCCCCACCTGAATGCCCGGCAGGGCGGCGCTGAGTTCGGCGTGAGTGTCCACGGCAGTTTGCAGCTGCAGGGTTTCGCTTTCTTCAATCAGCGGACACACCCAGTACGCCTGCTGGCCTTTGGCCACCGCGCCAGCCACCGCGCCCATCACCTCGCTGCGGCGAGCGGCGTTGATCAGCTTGGTCACAATCGGCGTGCGCCCCGGCGGCAATTCATCAATCACCGACACATCCAGATCGGCGTAATAACTCATGGCCAGCGTGCGTGGAATTGGCGTGGCGCTCATCATCAGCTGGTGTGGCTCGCCACCCTTGCCGCTCAGCGCCAGGCGCTGGCTGACGCCAAAGCGGTGCTGCTCATCGACAATCACCAAGCCCAGACGGGCAAAACCGATATCGTCCTGAAACAGCGCGTGGGTGCCGATGGTCAGGTGGGCGTCGCCGCTGGCCATGGCGGCCCGTGCGGCGCTGCGGGCGGTTTTTTTCTGGCTGCCGGACACCCAGGCCACGTTCAACCCCAGTGGCGTCAGCCAGTCGCGCAGTTTCAGATAATGCTGTTCCGCCAGAATCTCGGTGGGAGCCATCAGCGCGGCCTGGTAGCCTGCTTCGATGGCGGTCAGCGCCGCCAGCGCTGCCACCACGGTTTTGCCGCTGCCCACGTCGCCTTGCAGCAGCCGGCGCATCGGGTGCGGGCTGCCCAGGTCGGTGTCGATTTCCGCCAGCACGCGCAGTTGGGCGGCGGTCAGCGCAAACGGCAGGTGTGTCAGCAGCGCCTGGCGCAACTGGCCATCGCCATGCAGCACGGGAGCACCGCCGTGGCGACGCTGGCGGTATAAAATCCGCATGGCCAGCTGCTGGGCCAGCAGCTCGTCAAATTTCAGCCGCTGCCAGGCCGGCAGCTGACGCAGGGCCAGCGCCTGCTGGGCGCAGTCGGGCGGCGGGTGATGCAGGGTGTGCACCGCGTCGGCAAAGTCGGGCAGGGCCAGCGCCTGGCGCAGCGCTTCTGGCAGGGTGTCGCGCAGGTCTTCCACTTCCAGCGCCTTGGCAATCAGCCGGCGCAATACCGGCTGGGTCAGCCCCTGCACCGTGGGGTACACCGGGGTCATTACCTCGGGCAGGGCCTGTTCGGCCTTGGCGCTGTGTACCTTGGGATGAACCATTTCATCGCCATGAAAACCGCTGCGCAGTTCCCCCACCACGCGCAGTCGCTGGCCCACCGCACAGAGTTTTTGCTGGCTGGGATAAAAATGCAAAAAGCGCAGCCAGATGGCACCGCTGGCGTCGGCCAGCTGGGCCAGCAGCTGCTTGCGTGGCTGGTATTGCACTTCGCACTGGCGCACCTCGCCTTCCACCTGCACACTTTGTCCATAGGGCGCATCGGCAATCGGGGTGATGCGGGTTTCGTCTTCATAGCGCAGCGGCAGGTGCAGCACCAGATCCATGGGCAGTTGAATGCCCAGACGGGCAAGTTTTTGGGCCGTTGCTGGCGGCACTTTCAGGCGTGATGCAGTCATCTGGCTATTGTACCTGCCAGGCACAAAAAAAACGGCGCGCCGACTGCTGTCGGCTACGCCGTCTCAACCCCACTGACTGCGCGACATGACGGAGAGAATGTCATGCCGCGCTTGGCTGGAACCCCGGATGGAACGCGGCTCACCGCATTGGGTGAAACCGGCCACAGGCCAATGCTGCCCCCATCGCGCCCGTGGCCTGCCCGCGTTTACTGGCGTTCCCACACCTGGGTACGGCCCAACAAGGCCACACCCATGAACCCGCGCACTTCCAGCTTGCTGCCGCCCTCGGTCAGCTTGGCCTTGCTGCTGTAAACCTGGCCTTTTTTCGGGTCGAGAATCTTGCCGCCTTCCCAACTGTCCCCGCTTTTTTTCAGGTCCCACAAAATGGTCATGCCCTGCACCGGCTTGTCCTTGCGCTCGCCGTCGCACTTGTCACACTTGGCGTCCGGGTTGGCAAACAGTTTGACGATCTTGCCACTGAGCACACCGCCGCTCTCGCTGATCTGCACCAGCGCCTTGGCCTGCTTGGTTTCATCGTCGATGGTTTTCCAGGTGCCCACCGGCGATTCATCGCTGGCCTGAGCCAGTGACGACAGCAAAACGGCAGCAGCAAGGCCCAATACTCGCATTGCAGGTTTCATGCACAGTCTCCTCGTGTTGATTTTATTTCAAACGTTGGTTTGAATTGTGCGGCAAGCATGCCGCAGCGTCTGGCTATCCGTCAAGCACGCCCAAACAAGTAAATTTGGGTTCAATACGGGTTTTCCCGAATAGGGCCAGCCCTAATTTCGCTTTCCAACAAATCCGCGCATTATCGCCCCGGTAAACCGTCTTCCCCCTTGTCGCCGCCACGCTGCTTTCTGGCCTGGCTGGCGGGTTTTTTTGCCCGACCGGAGTCTGCCCCATGACACCTCGCAAACCCCTTTATCGTTCGCTGTATTTTCAGGTGATTGTCGCCATTGTGCTGGGCGTGCTGCTCGGCCATTTCTGGCCGCAAACCGGTGCCTCGCTCAAGCCGCTGGGCGATGGCTTCATCAAGCTGGTGAAGATGATGATTGCGCCAATCATCTTCTGTACCGTGGTCACCGGCATTGCCGGCATGGAAGACATGAAAAAGGTTGGTCGGGTGGGCGGCAAGGCGCTGCTGTACTTTGAAGTGGTCACCACGCTGGCGCTGGCCATTGGCCTGATTGTGGTCAATCTGGTTAAGCCCGGTGCCGGCATGAATGTTGACCCGGCCACGCTGGACGCCAGCTCGGTGGCCAAATACACCAGCAAGGCCGGCGAGCAGTCCACGGTGGACTTCATCATGCACATCATCCCCAATAGCGTGGTGGGTGCCTTTGCTGAAGGCGAGATTCTGCAGGTGCTGCTGTTCTCGGTGCTGTTCGGTTTTGCCCTGTCGGCGCTGGGCCAGCGCGCCCGCCCGGTGGTGAATCTGCTGGAGCAAATTTCGCATGGCCTGTTTGTGGTAATCGGCTTCATCATGAAACTTGCCCCGATTGGTGCTTTTGGCGCAATGGCCTTCACCATTGGCAAGTATGGCGTGCAAAGCCTGTCCTCGCTGGCCGCTTTGATGGGCACGTTTTACTTCACCTGCGTGGTGTTTGTGTTTGGCGTGCTGGGCAGCATTGCCCTGGCCAACGGATTTTCGATTTGGAAACTGATCAAGTACATTCGCGAAGAATTGCTGATTGTGCTGGGCACCAGCTCCAGCGAATCGGCCCTGCCGCGACTGATGGCAAAACTGCAACAACTGGGCTGCGACAAGACCGTGGTTGGTCTGGTGGTGCCCACGGGCTACTCGTTTAACCTGGACGGCACGTCGATTTACCTGACCATGGCGGCAATTTTCATCGCCCAGGCCTGCGGCATCGACCTGACGCTGACGCAAGAGCTGACCATCCTCGGCGTACTGCTGTTGACCAGCAAGGGTGCGGCAGGTGTCACCGGCTCCGGCTTCATCACCCTGGCGGCCACCCTGGCCACCGTGCCCACCATCCCGGTGGCCGGCCTGGCGCTGATTCTGGGCATCGACCGCTTTATGTCGGAAGCCCGCGCACTGACCAATCTGATTGGCAACGCGGTGGCCACTGTGGTGGTGGCGCGCTGGGAAAACTCACTGGACAAGGCCACCCTGGCCCGTGAGCTGGACGACCCGACCCCGCTGGTGGAACTGCACCAGCAGGATAGCAGCGCACCGGTCAGCACCCGCCCGGCAGAACAACAGGCCTGAGATAGCTCAGCCTGCCGGCTGACGGCCCCCTTTTACCCCGGAAAGTGACTGACAACGGTCTGCGTTGGCCAGTCACCACGTTGAACAGCGATGGTTGCCGCCATCGCTGTTTTTTTATGGCAGGAATGGCGGAGATGCTTAGCCCGCTTGCGGCGGAATCCACGAGGCGGCCTTGCACCGGCAGCGAGCCGGGTGAACCGCTGAGGCTTATACCTGCAAAATGCCCTGCCCCAGCCAGATCACCTCCCCGGCCACGGCAATTTCCCCGCTGGCGCTGACCTGCAGATGCAGCACATTGGGCCGCTTCAGCGCGTGGCCCTGTTCCACCCGCAGGGTGAGCGGGTGCTTGCCGGCCAGCAGCAGCCAGCCGCCCAGATTGGCGCAGGCCGAGCCGGTGCCGGGGTCTTCCACCAGCTGGCCGTGGTGGGTGAAAAACAGCCGCACGGTGGCCACACCCTGCTCGATATGCCAGACATACGCCATGGCCACGCCCTGACGGTTGCGGCAGTAGGCGTCCAGCAGGCGGGCATCGGGGCGGCAGTTCAGCACGGCGTCACGGCAGCACACTTCCACCAGCAATTGTTCAGTGCCACAGTCAATCAGCCGGGCCGCCCGCACTTCATTCGGGGCAATCCCCAGTGCGCCGGCCAGGCGGTGGGTGTTGGTCATCAGTGGCTGCGCCACCGGGGGCTTGGCCGACAATTGCCAGCAATCGCCCTCAGCCACTACCGGAAACACCCCGGCGGCCATCGACAAATGCACCTGGTCGCCGCCCCGGCCCAGCCGGCGTACAATCGCTGCGCTGCCCAGCGTGGGGTGGCCGGCAAACGGCAGTTCGTAACCAGGGGTGAAAATGCGCACATGGGCGTCGGTGTCGGCCTTGTGCGGCGGAAACAGAAACACACTCTCCGACAGGTTCATCTGTGCAGCCACCGCCTGCAGGGTGGCGTCGTCCAGATCGCGGCCATCTTCAAAGACCGCCAGCGGGTTACCGCCAAAGCGGGTTTCGGCAAACACATTCACCAAGTGGTAAGCAAGGGTTTTCATCGGGGTCAGCGTCTTTCTGCGCGTGCTACCGTGTGTCTATTGTAAGAAGTTGCGCCCTGTCTGTCTTGGCCCATTCGGTGGTGGTGTCAGCAGAAGGGGGGATTGTCATCGGAGTGGCCATGTCTGCGCATGTTTTGCGGATTGAGTTGCGTCATTTACGCTATTTTCTGGCGCTGGCCGACACCCTGCATTTTGGCCGGGCGGCCGAGCGGCTGTGCATCTCCCAGCCGCCCTTGTCCAACGCCATCCAGCAGCTGGAAGCCGCGCTGGGCGAAACACTGTTTACCCGGCACAGCCGCAAGGTGGTGCTCACCCCGGCGGGGCGGGCGCTGATTCCGCATGCCCAGCAGGTGCTGGCCGGGCTGGATCAGGCGGTCAGCGCAGTGCAGGCAGCGGCACGCGGCGAAAGCGGGCTGTTGCGGGTGGGTTATGTCGGTTCGGCGGTGTTTTCTGTGTTGCCGGCGATTGTCGCCCGTTTTCACGCGGCGTTTCCGGAAGTGACGCTGGCGCTGCAGGAACGCCCGCCCGATGCGCAACTGGTGGCGCTGCGCAGTGGTCAGCAGGATGTCGGCCTGGTGCGTCCCGGCCTGCATCAGCCGGGCTTGCGCTGCGACGTGCTGCTGGATGAGCCCACCTGGGTGGCACTGCCCAGCCGCCATCCGCTGGCGCAGCGTGAATCGCTCAGTCTGGCCAGGCTGTCTGACGCGCCTTTTATCACCATCGACGCCGCCGATGGCGGTGGCCATGTGCTGGAGCTGTACCGTAGCCGTGAGTTTCAGCCCCGGATTGTCCAGCATGTGCGCGACTTGCACGCGGCGTTTGCCCTGGTGGCGGCGGGCCTGGGCCTGCTGCTGATTCCGGCCTCAGCCAGCCGTCAGCCCCGTCCGGGGGTGAGCTACTGCCGCACCGATGCCGGCACGCCGCAGCTGGATTTGTGCCTGCTCACCCCAGAGCCGGCCAGTACGCCAATCGCCCGGCATTTTTGCCGGCTGGCACGGGAAGTGGTGGCACAGGAAGCGGAATAATATCGGGCGGAATAATATCGGAAGGAAAGCAGAAAGCGCCACGCGCCCCGAGTGGCAGGCACTGGGGGCGCGTGGGAGGAACAGCCAGAAAATACATACGCCGGACAAAGCCCAGCGCATATTCGGGTAGTGCCAGTCTGCGGTGTTCACTGCCGGGACAGCACGGGCCACGAATGCAAACATCCGTGGCCCGTATCGGCCCAACAGCGGGACTGCGTTCCCTGCAGGACAGGGCGCGTAGGCTCAGGGTTCGATTGCGTCCACGCGTTCGCGCAATTCCTTGCCGGCCTTGAAGTGCGGAACATATTTTTCCGGCACTTCAACACTGCTGCCCGACTTGGGGTTGCGCCCAACACGTGGCGGACGGTAGTTCAAATCAAAACTGCCGAAACCGCGAATCTCGATCCGTTGCCCACGAGACAGACTTGTCGCCATCGCGTCAAGAATGGTCTTGACTGCGAGTTCTGTGTCCTTGGCGACAAGCTGTGGATAACGCTCCGCGAGCCTGGCGATGAGCTCAGATTTGGTCATCGCCCACCTAACTTACTCGTTGCTACCGGAAAGCTTGGCTTTCAGCAGCGCGCCCAGGTTGGTGGTGCCAGCCGTGGCGCTCACGTCAGACGATTGCAGCTTGCTCATGGCACCGGCTTCTTCAGCAGCATCCTTGGCCTTGATCGACAGCTGGATCGAGCGGCCCTTGCGGTCCACATTGATGATCAGCGTTTCAACTTCGTCGCCTTCCTTCAGGTGGGTGCGGATGTCTTCCACACGGTCACGCGACACTTCGGAAGCACGCAGGTAGCCTTCAACGTCGGCTTCCAGCTGAATCACGGCACCCTTGGCATCCAGCGACTTGACCACGCCCTTGACCAGGCTGTTCTTGTCGTTCATGGCCACGAAGTTGTTGAACGGATCGCCTTCCAGTTGCTTGATGCCCATGGAGATGCGTTCGCGCTCGACGTCGATGGACAGCACCACGGCTTCCACTTCGTCACCCTTCTTGAAGTTGCGCACAGCTTCTTCGCCGGTGGCGTGCCAGGACAGGTCGGACAGGTGAACCAGGCCATCGATGCCGCCCGGCAGACCGATGAACACGCCAAAGTCGGTGATCGACTTGATGGTGCCACGGATCTTGTCGCCCTTCTTGTAGTTGGCGGCAAAATCGTCCCACGGGTTGGACTGGCACTGCTTCATGCCCAGGGAGATACGACGACGGTCTTCGTCGATTTCCAGGATCATGACTTCCACTTCGTCGCCCAGGGCAACGACCTTGGACGGATGGACGTTCTTGTTGGTCCAGTCCATTTCCGACACGTGCACCAGACCTTCGATGCCCTGTTCGATTTCCACAAATGCGCCGTAGTCGGTCAGGTTGGTCACGCGACCGAACAGACGGGTGCCTTGCGGATAGCGACGGGACAGGCCCACCCACGGATCTTCGCCCAGCTGCTTCAGGCCCAGGGACACGCGGTTCTTCTCTTGATCGAACTTCAGCACCTTGGCTTCGACTTCGTCGCCCACAGCCAGCACTTCGGACGGGTGCTTCACACGACGCCATGCCAGGTCGGTGATGTGCAGCAGGCCATCGATGCCGCCCAGATCGACAAATGCGCCGTAGTCGGTGATGTTCTTGACGATACCCTTGACCACTGCGCCTTCGCTCAGGCTTTCCAGCAGGGCCTTGCGTTCTTCACCCAGGGTTTCTTCCAGCACGGCGCGGCGGCTCACCACCACGTTGTTGCGCTTGCGATCCAGCTTGATGACCTTGAATTCGACTTGCTTGCCTTCAAACGGGGTGGTGTCCTTGACCGGACGGGTATCAACCAGCGAACCCGGCAGGAAGGCGCGGATGCTGTTGACCATGACAGTCAGGCCACCCTTGACCTTGCCGCTGATCACGCCGGACAGGATCTTGCCGGTTTCCAGCGCTTCTTCCAGCTCGATCCAGGCAGCCATGCGCTTGGCTTTTTCGCGGGACAGCTTGGTTTCGCCGTAGCCGTTTTCCAGCGAGTCGATGGCGACGGTGACGAAGTCGCCGATCTTGACGTCAACTTCGCCCTTGTCGTTCTTGAACTCGTCAACCGAGATCAGCGACTCGGACTTCAGGCCGGCGTTCACGGTGACAAAGTTCTGGTCAACGTTCACCACTTCGGCGGTGATCACTTCACCAGCGCGCATTTCCTGAAGGGCGAGGCTTTCCTCGAACAGCGCGGCAAAGCTTTCTTGGGTGGAGGTAGTCATTAATAAGGAACTCTTGCATGCACACCTTGCGGTGTGCGGGGTGGGTTAAACACAACTGCGCCCGGGTTGCCCGAGCGCAGCGCGAATACAATTCAAATCAGGGTCAGCCCGGCTGGCTGGCCACTGCGGCATACCAGGCCAGCACCTGCTCGACCGCCTGGTCGATGCTCAGTGACGTGGTATCCAGCAGATGGGCGTCTGCCTCGGCTTTCAGCGGTGCCACGGCGCGGGCGGCGTCTCGCGCATCCCGCTCCTCGATATCCTGCTGAATCTGCTCGATATTAGCAGCTTCCCCCTTGTCGATCAACTGCTTATGGCGTCGCCGCGCGCGTTCGGCGGCGCTGGCGGTCAGAAACACCTTCAAGCGGGCGTCGGGAAACACCACCGAGCCCATGTCGCGGCCATCGGTCACCAGCCCCGGTGCCAGACGAAAATCGCGCTGACGTTGCAATAAAGCAGCGCGCAAGGCCGGCAGTACCGCCACTTTTGATGCGCCAATACCGATGGCCTCGGCACGAATCGCCTCGCTGACGTCTTCGCCTTCCAGTTGAACCACGCCCTCGGCAAAGGTGGCCGGCAGACGCACCGCCGCCATGGCCAGCCGAGCCTCCTGGTCAAATCCGATGCCGTGGCGCGTGGCGTATAGCGCCATCAACCGGTACAACGCGCCAGAATCCAGATAATGAAAGCCCAGACGGGCGGCAATGCGGGCGGCAACCGTGCCCTTGCCGGAGGCCGACGGGCCGTCCAGGGTGATGACGGGGATCGTCATGGTGTTTGTCCAAATCACGCAAAGCGGGCATTTTACCGGGGCCGGCGCATGGCGGATAGCGGGGGCACTGCCGATGATCCGGGGGCACCATCAGCAAACTTGAGTACACTGTGCGCAGGACAAACACGCACACGGGATGCGTCCATGAGTGAATATCAATATTATGAATTTGCGGCGGTCGATCAACCATTGACGGCCAAGCAGCAAGCCGAGCTGCGCCACTACTCCAGCCGGGCCACCATTACCGCCAGCAGCTTCAGCAACGAATACCACTGGGGCAGCTTCAAGGGTGACGCCAAAGCATGGATGCAACACTATTTTGATGCCCATGTCTATTCGGCCAGTTGGGGCAGTTGCTGTCTGCTGTTACGGGTGCCAGCCAACGCGCTGGATCTGTCGATGCTGGAGGCCTGCCAGCCATGCGACAACCGTGAGTGGCAGGACGATCAGGATGCATTCAACCGCAGCCGCTACGGCGACAATTATCTGCTGGCATGGCATTTTAGCGATGAGTCTGGCGAGAACGAGCGCTTCTGGAACGAGGACGACGGCCCCGACTGGATGGTCCGCTTGCTGCCTTTGCGCGCTGAATTGCTGCGCGGCGATGCCCGTCCGCTTTATCTGGGCTGGCTGGCGCGGCTGTGCGCCGGGCAACTGGACGATGACCAGATGGAGCCGCCGGTACCGGCAGGGCTGGCTGAACTCACGCCGGCGCAACAGGCACTGACGGAGTTTCTGGCGCTTGACCCCGACCTGCTGGCCGCCGCCGCCAGCGCCAGCCCGGCGCTTGAGTCAGTTTCCGACGCTGATTACGACAGCTGGCTGAGTGCTCAGTCTGCACACGTGCTGCAGGCCAGCGTGCGCTTGCTGCTGGAAGGCCGCGCGCCAGAAGCCGAACGCAGCGTACGCCAGCGCTTCCGGGCTTGGCAGGCGGCCCAGCACCCTGAGCAAGCCCCTGCTCCGCGTCGTCTGGTGGCTGAGATCCTGCATCTCGCACAACAGATTAGCCAGCAGAGGCAGCAGGCCGAACGCCAGGTGGCCGCCGAGGCGCACGCCCGACAACAAGCCGAGCACGCCATCCGGCTGACGGCATTGGCCGCAGAATCGGCGCGGGTGTGGGCAGAAATCGACACCCAGCTGAACCGTGGCGTGGCCTCCGGCTACGATCAGGCGCTGCAGCGGATGCTCGCGCTGGCCGAAGCCATGCAGTATGTTGATCGCAGCGCCGAGTTCCAGCGCGAGCTGGACCAACTGCTGGTAGTACATGGCAAGCGCCGGGCCTGGATGACGCGGCTGGCAAAAACCACATTGCTGGCGCGCTGACCCGATGCGCCGTCAGCGCGGTGTTCTGAGCGCGCATGGCGCATTGCCGGTTTAATCCTGGCCACCCCCTGCCAAACGGCGCACTTTGTGGTAGCGTGCTGGCTGCATCCGCCTGTCCTGAAATGTCGCCACCTGAGTGGCCCGGCCTGGCGGTGTGCGCCGACCCTTTGACCTTGCCGGATAGTGTATGGAATACCTCGACCTCGCCCCGATTGCCCGCACCGAAGGCAGCATTGTGCTGCCTGGCTCGAAAAGCATTTCCAACCGTACCTTGCTGCTGGCCGCGCTGGCCCAGGGGGTGACCGACGTGCTGGGCCTGCTGGATTCTGACGATGTGACGGTGATGCTGGCCGCGCTGGACCAGTTGGGCGTGCGCGTCCAGCGCCATGGCGACAGCCGCGACTTTACCGTCAGCGGCGTGGCTGGGCCGTTTCCGGTGAAAGCCGGCAATTTCTTTCTGGGCAACGCCGGCACCGCGTTTCGCCCGCTGACCGCTGCGCTGGCGCTGTCGGGTGGCGACTATCAGTTATCCGGCGTGCCGCGCATGCACGAACGCCCGATTGGCGACCTGATTGACGCGCTGCGCGGGCTGGGCGCGCAGGTGACTTACACCGGCAACCCCGGCTACCCCCCCCTGACGCTGGCCCCCACCGCCGCCAATGGCGCTGACCGGGTGGCAGTGCGTGGCGATGTATCCAGCCAGTTTCTCACCGCGCTGCTGATGGCCCTGCCGCTGACTGGCCGGCGCGTTACCGTGGAAGTGATTGGCGAATTGATCTCCAAGCCGTATATCGACATCACCCTGAACCTGATGGCGCGCTTTGGCGTGCGGGTCGAGCGCGACGGCTGGGCGGCGTTCACCGTGGATGGCAGCCAGCGCTACCACAGCCCCGGCGCGATTCATGTGGAAGGCGACGCCTCCAGCGCCTCGTATTTTCTGGCCGCCGGTGCGCTCGGGCGTGGCCCGGTGCGGGTGGAAGGCGTGGGCAGCAGCAGCATTCAGGGCGATGTACGCTTTGCCGACGCGCTGGCTGCCATTGGTGCCGACATCCGCTGGGGCGACAACTGGATTGAAGCACGTGGCACGGGCCGGGTGAAAGCCTTTGACGCCGATTTCAACCACATCCCCGACGCCGCGATGACCCTGGCGGTGGCCGCGCTGGCCGCCGATGGCCGTTCGGTGCTGCGCAATATCGGTAGCTGGCGGGTGAAGGAAACCGACCGCATCGCCGCCATGGCCACCGAGCTGCGCAAGGTGGGCGCAGAGGTGGAAGAAGGCGACGACTGGCTGGCCATCACCCCGCCAGCGCAGCTGACGCCCAACGCCGCCATCGACACCTACGACGACCACCGCATGGCCATGTGTTTCTCACTGGTGGCGCTGCTGGGTGTACCGGTGCGCATCAACGACCCGAAATGTGTGGGCAAGACTTTCCCTGGCTATTTTCAGGCGTTTGCCGGCATCTGCCAGCCGGCCTGAGCCGGCAGCGCTTGCAAAGACACCTGCGTTGCTTAGGTGTTACATCCCATACCATGGGATGGTATGGGATGCCCTCACACACATGCAAGCAAGCGGGCGTCCTACTCCTCTTCCCGCTCGCGCAGCCCCGGCGGCAGGGAAAAGCGCACATGCTCTTCCACCCCATCCAGCTCCTGCACGCTGCTGGCACCGAGTTCGCCAATGCGGGCAATCACCGAACGCACCAGCACGTCGGGGGCGGAGGCACCGGCGGTAACCCCCACCTGGCGGGCGTGGGCAAACCAGTCGGGGTTCAGTTCGGCGGCGTTGTCCACCATGTACGCGGTCACCCCGCGCAGCGCCGCCACTTCGCGCAGGCGATTGGAGTTGGAGCTGTTGGGCGAGCCCACCACGATGACCAGATCGCACTGCTCGGTCAGCGCCTTGACCGCGTCCTGGCGATTTTGCGTGGCGTAGCAGATATCGTCCTTTTTTGGACCGTGGATGGCCGGAAAGCGTTCGCGCAGCGCGGCAATGATGTCGCGGGTTTCGTCCACCGACAGCGTGGTTTGCGACACATAGGCCAGCGCGTCGGGGTTACGCACATTCAGGCGGTCAACGTCGGCCACGGTTTCCACCAGATGCATGCCGTCAGGCGACTGGCCCATGGTGCCTTCCACCTCGGGGTGGCCGGCGTGGCCAATCATGACGATTTCCTGGCCGGCATCGCGCATCTTGCGCACTTCCACATGCACCTTGGTCACCAGCGGACAGGTGGCGTCGAACACGCGCAGGCCACGGCTTTCTGCTTCGGCACGCACCGACAGTGGCACACCGTGGGCAGAATAGATCAGCGTGCTGCCTGGCGGCACGTCGCTCAGTTCCTCGATAAAGATCGCGCCCTGCTCACGCAGATTGTTCACCACAAATTTGTTGTGTACCACTTCGTGGCGCACGTAAATCGGCGCGCCAAACTGGGCCAGCGCGCGTTCGACGATGGCAATCGCCCGATCCACTCCGGCGCAAAAACCACGCGGGTTGGCGAGCAATACTTGAATGGGCTGGCTCATGCCGGTTTCCTTGAGGCAGGTTGACGAAAGCTGTCCAGCACCATCAGCGCCGCGCCGGCACAGATGGCGCTGTCGGCAATATTGAATGCCGGCCAGTAGTACGCCTGGTAATACACCTGGATGAAGTCGATCACATGGCCGTGGATCAGCCGGTCGATCACATTGCCCAGCGCGCCGCCGATGATCAGCGCGCTGGCCAGGTTCATCAGCCCGCTTTGCGCGCCACGCACCATCTGCCAGCCCAGCCAGCCAGAGACAGCAAACGCCAGACCGGTGAAGAAAAACTTCTGCCAGCCGCCGGCATCGGCCAGAAAACTGAACGCCGCGCCGGGGTTGTAGGCCAGCACAAAGTTGAGCAGGCCGGGGATCACCTCGCGGATTTCCCCGTACTGGTAAGCGCTGTTGAAGTAGGTTTTGCTCCATTGGTCGAGCACGATGACCAGCGCCGACAGGGCAAACCAGCGCGCCACTTTATGCATGAACCCGCGCCTCACCATCGCCAAACAGATTGCTCACGCAGCGCCCGCACAGGGTGGGATGTTCGGCGTGGCTGCCCACGTCATCACGCCAGTGCCAGCAACGCTCGCACTTGTGTGCGCTGGCCGGGGTGACGGTGATGCTGGTCTGCTCGCCAGCGCTCAGCGTGACCTTGGACACAATCAGCACAAATTTCAGGTCATCCCCCAGCGCGGTCAGCAGCGGATACAGGGCGGCGTCGGCCACGATGCTGACTTCCGCCTGCAGCGACGAGCCCAGCGCATTGGCCACCCGCTGGTCTTCAATCAGCTTGTTGACGTTGGCGCGCAGGGTGCGCAGGGTATCCCAGCGCGCCAGCAGCGCATCT
The DNA here is from genome assembly GCF_002002905.1 of Aquaspirillum sp. LM1. Lineage (NCBI taxonomy): Bacteria > Pseudomonadati > Pseudomonadota > Betaproteobacteria > Neisseriales > Aquaspirillaceae > Aquaspirillum > Aquaspirillum sp. LM1. Next base: position 2,569,196 of record NZ_CP019509.1, read on the forward strand.
TGCCCGGCCACGTCCGGCAGGGTGTGCCAGGTGTGGAACAGCGCGCTGTCGTCCGCGTTGCCGGTAAACACCGCCCAGGCTTCGTCGCTGGTGAAGCACAGCATCGGCTGCAGCCACAGCAGCAGGGCGCGGGTGATATGCCACAACGCGGTCTGTGCCGAGCGGCGCGCCAGCGAATCAGCCGCCGTGGTGTACAGCCGATCTTTCAGGATATCCAGGTAGAACGCGCCCAGGTCATCCGAGCAGTAGGTGACGATTTCCTGCACCGCGTGGTGAAAGGCGTAGCGCGGGTAGAGGTCGCCCGTCAGCCGCTGCTGCAGCTGCTGCGCCTGGGCCAGTGCGTAGCGGTCGATGTCCACCATCTGCGCCACCGCCACGCCATCGCGGGCCAGGTCGAAGTCGGTCAGGTTGGCCAGCAAGAAGCGCAAGGTGTTGCGCAGGCGGCGATAGCTTTCGGTCACCCCCTTGAGGATGGTGTCGGAAATCGCCAGCTCGCCGGAATAATCGGTAGCCGCCACCCACAGGCGCAGGATATCTGCGCCCAGGGTGTCGTTGATCTTTTGCGGGGCAATCACATTGCCCACCGACTTGGACATCTTGCGCCCCTGGCCATCCACCACAAAGCCGTGGGTCAGCAGTTGGTCGTACGGCGCACGGCCCGTGGTGGCGCAGCCGGTCAGCAGCGAGCTCTGGAACCAGCCGCGATGCTGATCCGAGCCTTCCAGGTACAAATCCGCCGGCCATTTCAGCTCGTCGCGCTGACGCAGCACGGCGTAATGGGTGGAGCCGGAGTCAAACCACACGTCCAGGGTGTCGGTCAGCTTGCGGTACTGGCTGGCTTCGTCGCCCAGCAGTTCGGCGGCGTCGAGCTGGAACCAGGCTTCGATGCCTTCCTGCTCGATGCGCAGCGCCACTTGCTCCAGCAGTTCTGCCGAACGCGGATGCATGGCACCGGTTTCCTTGTGGACAAAGAAGGTCATCGGCACGCCCCAGTTGCGCTGGCGCGACACGCACCAGTCTGGGCGGTTGCCAATCATCGCTTCCAGCCGGGCGCGGCCCCAGGTCGGGAAAAACTGGGTGTGGTCAACGGCGCGCATGGCATTGGCGCGCAGGGTGATGCCATCCTGGCCAACGCTGTCCATGCCGATGAACCACTGGCTGGTGGCGCGGAAGATGATGGGGGTTTTATGCCGCCAGCAGTGCGGGTAGCTGTGCTTGAGCTTTTCGCTGGCCATCAGCGCGTGCTGGCTGCTCAGGGTGTCGATCACCTGCGGGTTGGCTTCCCACACCGACAAACCGGCAAACAGCGGCGTGCCAGAGATAAAGCGGCCATCGTCGCCCACCGGGTTGTCCACCGCCAGGCCGTACTTCAGCCCGGCATGGAAGTCTTCCAGACCATGCGCCGGCGCGGTATGCACCAGGCCAGTACCGGCGTCGGCACCGACGTGGTCGCCCAGAATCACCGGCACCTGGCGCGGCTGGAAGGGATGGTGCAGCGCCAGCAAGTCCAGCGCTTCGCCCTTGGCCTGGCCCAGCAATTGGGCACCATCGGCCAGTTCGTAGCGCTTGAGCGCACCTTCAGCCAGCTCGGCAGCCAGAATCAGCGCGCCACGGGCGGTGGCCCACAGTTGGTAGTCCAGATTCGGGTGTACCGCCACCGCCTGGTTGGCCGGCAGCGTCCATGGTGTGGTGGTCCAGATCACCGCGCGCGCGTCGCCCTCCAGCGCGGTCAGGCCAAAAGCCGCGGCCAGGCGGGCGGTGTCGGCCACCAGAAAGCCCACGTCAATCGCCGGCGAGGTTTTGTCCTCGTATTCCACTTCGGCTTCGGCCAGCGCCGAGCCGCAGTCGATACACCAGTGCACCGGCTTCTTGCCCTGTACCAGATAGCCGTTCTGGTGGATCTTGCCCAGCGTGCGCACAATGTCCGCTTCGGTGCGGTAGTTCATGGTCAGGTAGGGATTGTCCCAGTCGCCCAGCACGCCCAGACGGATAAAGTCGGCTTTCTGTCGTTCGATCTGCACTTTGGCGTAGGAGCGGCACAGCTTGCGGGTCACCGACGCCGGCAGGCGGGTTTCTTTCGGGTCCAGGCCATTTTCCTGACGATAGGCCACGATCAACTGGTGAATGCCCGGTGCGGCCTCAATGGCTTTTTTGTCGCCCTTGACCAGTTTTTCGATCTGGTGCTCGATGGGCAGGCCGTGGCAATCCCAGCCCGGCACATAGGGCGCGTCAAAGCCAGCCAGGGTTTTCGAGCGGACAATGATGTCCTTGAGGATTTTGTTGACGGCATGACCAATGTGAATATCGCCATTGGCGTAGGGCGGGCCGTCGTGCAGCACAAACTTGGGCCGGCCAGCGCAACGCTGGCGCAGCGCCTGGTAACGTTGGCCGGCTTGCCACTGCGCCACCCAGCCGGGTTCGCGCTTGGCCAGGTCGCCGCGCATCGGAAAGGCGGTGTCGAGCAGGTTGACGGCGTATTTTTTGGAGTCGGTGGTCATGCGGTAACTCTCTGCAAGGTCGATAGGTGGTGGCGGGCGGCGGCGGCGTCGGCGTCGATTTGCGCGGTCAGCGCGGCCAGCGAGTCAAAGCGTTGTTCATCGCGCAATTTGGCCAGAAAGCGTACCGAGATCAGCTGGCCGTACAGGTCGCCGGCAAAATCAAACAGATGCACTTCCAGCTTGTAGCTGTCGGTGGTGTCCACCGTGGGGTTTTTGCCCAGGCTGGCCACGCCGCCAAAGCGGCCCAGGGCGGTGTCCACTTCCACCACAAAAATTCCCGCCAGCGCCGGCTTGCGGTGTGGCAGATGCACATTGGCAGTAGGATAGCCCAGGGTGCGACCCAGTTTCTTGCCGTGCATCACCCGGCCAGTCAGTTGGTAATGCCGGCCCAGCAAGGCCTCGGCGTGGGCAAAATCCCCCGCTGCCAGCGCGGTGCGGATGCGCGAGCTGGACGCGCGTTCGCCATGCACGCTGATGGTGGGCATCGCCTCGGTGACAAACGCCGGACAGGCTTGCAAAGTGGAAAAATGGCCCTGGCGGCGCGCGCCAAACTGGAAATCATCGCCAATCAGCACGTAGCGGGCACCCAGCGCCGTCACCAGCACCTGGTCGATGAATGCCTGCGCCGACAAACCGGCAAAGCCACGGGTAAAGCGGTAAACGTAGAGTTGGTCCACCAGGCCGCTTTCCTGCAAATACAGCACTTTGTCGCGCAGGGTGGCCAGCCGGGCCGGCGGATTGTCGCGGGCAAACACTTCGCGCGGGTGGGGCTCGAAGGTGAGCAGGGCGGTGGGTAAACCGCGTGCGTTGGCGCGTTCACGCAGACAGTGCAGCATGGCCTGATGTCCGAGATGAACGCCGTCAAAATTGCCTATGGTCAGCGCACAGGCCGAAGGCCGGGCGGGTGAGGCACCAAAATGAACCTGCATCGCTCGAAATCGCTGGAAAACCTTGGATTCTAGCCGGTATCGTCGGGGAGCACCACCAGCGGCTGTGTGCTGGCAGGCAGAAAAAAACCCCGCGAAATCGCGGGGTTTTTTTGACGCGGGCAGAAATTACTTGGTGGTTTGACCCGTGATTTCCACATCCACGCGACGATCCGGCTCCAGGCAATCCTTCAGCTTGGCGTAGGACAGCTTCTTGGCCTTGCAGGTCTGGGTCATCTTGGTTTCGGTTTCGCCCTTGCCCACAGCGGTCACCTTGTCAGCCGGCACGCCATTGGCCACGAAGTAGGACTTCACGGTGTTGGCACGGCTTTCGGACAGCTTCTGGTTGTACTTGTCGGTACCCAGGTAGTCGGTGTGGCCTTCAACCACAACGCCTTGCAGGTTGGTGCCGTGTTGCTTGATCTTGGCGACAACCGGGTCCAGTTCGTTCTTGGCAGCCGAACGCAGGTTGGCCTTGTTGAAATCAAACAGAACCTTGGCGGACAGCGAGATGCGTTCCTTGGTGGTCACCGGAGCAGCAGCCGGCTTGGCAGCCACCGGAGCAGCAGCCACAGCGTCGCCGCATTCGGCCAGGCCATTCTTGGCCTTGTCGAAGTAGGTGGTTTTCCAGCATTCGCCGTAGTTGTTGCGGGTGACTGCGTCGGTGGATTGGTCCACCACATAGCCCGGCTTGGTGGCGTGAGCCTGAGCCGAGAACAGAGCGACGAGCAGCGCGCCAGCCAGACCGCTGAGTTTCAGTTTGTTCATGGTATTCATCCGTGTGCCTCTTTCGTTAGAGAGTGTATTAAGCAGATAGCATGTGTTGTGCGTGCCGCAAGCAACAGGAAACGGTGGCTCGCAGTTACCGGGAATATAGGTTTTTGACTATATATTGTCAATTCGGCCAGCATCCACAAGTGTGGCAAGCAAGCAACATGTGTCTGACTTGCCACAAAGATAACGCTATCGCCGCCATGTTGCAGCAGTGCTGTTACCGGGCATGCCGGAAAAGCGCCTGCTCACGAAGGAAAGTGACCTGGTAACCGGTGCTGAAGTCCTGCAATCCCGCGAGTTCCTGGGCAGGATTGCGGTCTTCTCGCACCGAAAATGCGTTAAAACCCACTTGTTCCATCGCGTACAGCTGGTCACGCAGCACATCGCCCACTGCGCGCAGCTCGCCGGCAAAACCGTAGCGTTCGCGCAACAGTCGGCCATTGCTGTAGCTGCGACCATCGACAAACTGCGGAAAATCCAGCGCAATCACTGGCAAATCAGCCATTGCGTCGGCCAGCTCTGCCGGATCGTCAGCCGGGGCTAACCATACGCCGAAATCGGCAGCAGCGCGACTGTCACGCTGCTGTTTCCAGTACGCCAGCGGCACAATCACCGGACCATCGGGCACGCCAGCCTCGACATCGCGCACCAGGGTCCAGCGGTCTTGTTCCAGCTGACGGTTTTTAATGAGCAGCTTGGCCATAAACCTTCTCCTTGAACGGGTCGATGCCGATACGGCGGGCGGTGTCGATAAAGCGCTCGTCGGCGTGGCGCTGGGCGAGATACACCGAGATGATTTTTTCAATCACATCCGGCATGGCGTCCTGGGCAAACGACGGGCCAATCACCTTGCCCAGGCTGGCGTGTTCGCCCTGGCTGCCGCCAATCGACACCTGGTACCACTCGCTACCCTGCTTGTCCACGCCCAGAATGCCGATATGGCCAATATGATGATGACCACAGGCGTTCATGCAGCCCGACATGTTCAGGTCCAGCTCGCCAATGTCGTGCTGATAGTCGAGGTCGTCAAAGCGCTTTTGCACCGCAGCAGCAATCGGAATGGACTTGGCATTGGCCAGCGAGCAGAAATCCCCGCCGGGGCAGCAGATGATGTCGGACAGCAGGCCGATATTCGGCGTGGCAAAGCCGGCAGCGCGGGCTTTTTCCCACAGCGCAAACAGATCGGTTTCGCGCACGTCGGCCAGAATCAGGTTTTGCTCATGCGACGCGCGCAGCTCGCCAAAGCTGTAGGCGTCGGCCCAGTCGGCCACCGCGTCCAGCTGGTCTGCCGTGGCGTCGCCCGGCGGCACGCCGGTGGCTTTCAACGACAGGGTGACAATCCGGTAGCCGGCCACCTTGTGCTCGCGGGTATTGCGCGCCACCCAGCGGGCAAACGCCGGCTCGGCGGCCAGTTGGGCAGTGTAGGCCGGGTCATTGCGGCTGAGGCTGGTGTCGTAGGCTGGCGCGGTAAAGAATTTGGCCATATGCTCAAACTCAGCCGCCGGCACGGTAGCCGGGCCATCCTTGAGATGCGACCATTCTTCTTCCACCTTGGCGGCAAAGCCGGCGGCAGTCATTGCCTTGACCAGAATCTTGATCCGCGCCTTGTACTTGTTGTCGCGGCGGCCAAAGCGGTTGTACACGCGCAGGATGGCATCCAGGTAGGTGAGCAGATGTCTGGCCGGCAGGAAGTCGCGAATCACGCTGCCAATGATCGGCGTGCGGCCCAGACCGCCCCCCACGATCACCCGAAAGCCAATTTCGCCATCGGCAGCACGCACGGCATGCAGGCCGATATCGTGCACCAGCGTGGCGGCGCGGTCTTCACGGGCACCGGACACGGCAATCTTGAACTTGCGCGGCAGGAAGGTGAATTCCGGGTGGAAGGTGCTCCACTGGCGAATGATTTCGCAATACGGGCGCGGGTCAATCAGCTCATCGCCCGCCACCCCGGCAAAGTGGTCAGAGGTGGTGTTGCGGATGCAGTTGCCCGAGGTCTGGATGGCGTGCATTTCCACTTCGGCCAGTTCGGCCAGAATATCGGGCACGGTTTCCAGCGCCGGCCAGTTGAACTGCAGGTTTTGCCGGGTGGTGAAATGGGCATAGCCACGGTCGTAAGTGCGGGCAATATGCGCGAGCTTGCGCAGCTGGCGCGAGGACAGCATGCCGTAGGGCACCGCCACGCGCAGCATCGGCGCATGGCGCTGCACATACAGGCCATTCATCAGCCGCAGCGGGCGGAATTCGTCTTCGGTCAGCTCGCCAGCTAGGTAGCGGCGGGTCTGGTCGCGGAACTGGGCGACCCGTTCGTTGACCAGGCGAAAGTCAACTTCGTCGTAACGATACATGGGGTATCTCGGGTAAGGGTAAAGGAGCGTGTCGGGTCAGCTGCCAGGGCGGCGCAGCGGCGAGGCCTTGATGTGCAGCCCGCATTCTTTGGAGTCCGGGTTTTCCCACCACCAGCGCCCGGCGCGCACATCCTCACCCACCGAAATGGCGCGGGTACAGGGCGCACAGCCGATGGACGGGTAGTGCTGGTCGTGCAGCGCGTTGTACGGCACGTCGTGGGCGCGCAGGTATTCCCACACGTCAGCTTCGGTCCATTCAATCAGCGGATTGAATTTCCACAGGCCGTTATCGGCGTCAAATTCGCCATCGCCCAGGTCCTGGCGGGTGGGCGACTGCTCGCGGCGCAGCCCGGTAATCCACGCCTGGCGGCCCGCCAGCGCCCGCTTGAGCGGCTCGATCTTGCGCACCGCACAGCAGCCCTTGCGCTGCTCCACCGACTGATAAAACCCATTGATGCCGTGCGCACGCACATACTGCTCGGTGGCGTCAGTCTGCGGAAAATACACGCTGACCGGATGACTGGGGTAGCGCTCGCCCACCTGTTGCAGCAGCGTGTAGGTTTCTGCCGGCAGTCGGCCTGTGTCCAGGCTGAAAATTTCGATGTCCAGGCCCAGCTTGGCAATCAGGTCGGTGAGGACCATGTCCTCCGCGCCCAGACTGTTGGCAAACACCGCCGGGCGGTAGTCACGGGCAATGCGCTCAAGCAGCTGCTCGGTCGCGGGAAGTTTGTCGGCATACGCCATGCGGGAAGCTCCGGAAGACAGGGGTCAACTAAGGGGGCTGGCCGGAGGGGCTCCGGGCTGGCTCAGCCATCACGGCCCACCCGGTTCGGGTCAGCAGACACGAAGGGGATTAGACCGAACCGGCATGTTACCCAAAGCACAAGCGTACGCAAAAGAATAATGTGTTAGGATTTAAGTGCAGCCGGTTATTTGCAAACCCCGTGCGCAAAAGGGGCGACGGCATTCCGCTGGTGCCTGCTGCTTTTCTCTCCATCACGACAGCCTGCCTACCATGAAACTGCAACAGCTCCGCTATCTGGTCGAAGTCGCCAAACAGGGTTTGAATGTTTCCGAAGCCGCCGAAACCCTGCATACCTCACAACCCGGCATCAGCAAGCAAATCCGCCTGCTGGAAGACGAACTGGGCATTCAGGTGTTCATTCGCAATGGCAAGCGCGTGGTGGCGGTGTCCGAGCCAGGCAAGCAGGTGCTGCGCATTGCCGAACGGATTTTGCGCGAAGCCAAAAATCTCAAGCGGGTGGGGGAAGAATTTGCCAGCGAGGCCGAAGGCAGCCTGATCATCGCCACCACCCACACCCAGGCGCGCTACGCGCTGCCGGACACGGTGAAGGCGTTTCGCGAACATTACCCGAATGTGCGCCTGCAGCTCAAGCAGGGCAACCCCACCCAGATCTGCGATATGGTGGTGGCCGGCGAAGCCGACTTTGCCATCGCCACCGAAGGCATCCTGCTTTATAAGGAACTGGCCGCCCTGCCCTGCCACAGCTGGAACCGCAGCGTGGTGGTGCCCGTTGGCCATCCGCTTGCCCAGCTGGATCGCCCCATCAGCCTGGCCGACATTGGCCAGTATCCGATTGTCACCTACGACACCGCGTTTACCGGACGCACCCGCATCAACCATGCCTTTGAACAGGCAGGCGTCACCCCCAATCTGGTGCTGACCGCCATTGATACCGACGTGATCAAAACCTACGTCAGCATTGGTCTGGGCGTGGGCATCATTGCCTCGATGGGCTTTGAACCGGAACGCGACAGCGAACTGGTGGCGCTGGACGCCAGCCATCTGTTTGAACCGTCGATTACCAAGATCGGCATCCGCAAGGACGCCTACCTGCGCGGCTTTGCCTATACCTTTATTGAACTGTTTGCCCCGTACCTGACCCGGCACAAAGTGGACGAAGCCATTCTGGCCGGACATCAGGGCTAAACCATCCTGCGCCGCGCCCCCCGGTGCGCAAGCAGCAAGGGGCGCGGCATAGCGGGTGACAATCAGGCAAAGCTGAAGTCAGCCAGGGTCAGCGTGGGCGCGCCGGAAAGCTTGATCGCCAGATTGGAACCCACCCAGGTCGGGTCTGCCGTGCTGTCCAGCACCAGATAGGTGTCGCCCTGCCAGACAAACTGGCTCAGCGCCGGCATGGTGTAGGTGGAGGTCTGATGGGTGGCGCGCGCCATCAGCGTGGACAGCGTGTCGCCCGCCTGCACCGCCAGGGTGTTGATCTGGCCAGGCAGAGACAAACCGGAACCCATGCTCAGACGAAGTGTGTCCACGCCGTGGGCAAAGTCGCTGATGATCAGCGCATTGCTGCCAGTGGCGTGGTCGCCACGGTAGCCCGCGTCAATCCAGAACACATCATTGCCGCCATTACCGGTCAGCGTGGCACCTTGCTGGTAGTCAATGCCGTTGCTTGGCGCAGCGGTAACGTGCAGCACGTCGTTACCGGCACCCCCTGTCAGTGGGCTGGCAGGGGCTGAGGTGGCAAAGTCGGCCAGGGTGAGGGTTTTGCTGCCGCTGAGCTTGAACGCCAGGTCGGTGCTGGCAAAGCTGCTGGTGGCGCTGCTGTCCAGCACGACATAGGTGTCGCCGTTCCAGACAAACTGGCTCAGCATCTGCGGCTGAACCGCAGTGGCCTGGTTGCTGGCCTGCGCCAGCAGGCTGGCCAGGGTATCGCCCGCCTGTACATTCAGCGTGGTCAGGCTGTTCAACCCGCTGCGCGACAGGTTGATCCAGTCTTGACCCTGGGTGAAGTCGGTGATGGTAATGCTGGCCGCGCCTGCGGTGTGGTCGCCGGCATAGGTGGCGGCAAAACGGAATTCATCACTGCCCGTGCCGCCGGTCAGCGTGGCACCAGTCTGCGCCACGCTGACTTGCAGCACGTCGTTGCCAGCGCCACCATTGAGCACATCCACCCCGCCACCGCCGTCCAGCAAGTTATTGCCACTGTTGCCGGTCAGGGTGTTGTTGTGGCTGTCGCCGTAGCCGTTGATATTCAGTGTGCCGCTCAGTTGCAGGTTTTCGATTTCTGCACTGGCCCAGGAGCTACCCACCTGATCGGGCCCCCGACCCAGACCGAACGATTCGTCCGAGATGATGGTGTCCACACCGCCATAATCAAGCACGATGTTGCTACCACCAGCCAGCACAAACACATCATCACCCACGCCACCCAGCAAAAAGTCGCCGCCGTTGGCGTACAGTGTATTGTTGCCGTTGCCGCCCTCCAGCTGGTCGCGCACGGTGTCCAGCAGGGTGTTGCTGGCATCGCCGGCATACAGCGTGTCGTTGCCATCGCCGCCCACCAGCGTGTCAGCGTCCTGGCCGCCGATCAGGAGGTTGTTGCCGGCATTGCCGATAAAGGTCTGGCTGCCGTAGCCGCCGACACCGGCAAGATTGGCCGAGCCTTGCAGTTCGATGCGTTCAATACCGCCGCTGATGAACGACCACGGCTGGGTGTTGTCCAGCGCAGCGCCCATGGCAATGGATACCGAAGTCTTGACCGTGTCCACGCTGCTGTCAGCGCCACTGTCCATGACGAGATTGTTGGCACCGGCCACCCAGAACGTATCTGCGCCGGCCCCTCCATTGGCCGTATCATTGCCATCCAGATACAGCACATCGTTGCCGCTGCCGGCATCCAGCCAGTCATTGCCACCCAGGCCGTTGAGCACATTGGCACCCGCATTGCCGGTGATCCGGTTGTTACCGGCATTGCCTGAACCATTGATATTGTCCGTGCCCAGCAAAACCAGATTGTCTTCGCTTGCGCCCAAGGTATAGCTGACGGTGCTGCTGATTGTTGTTGCCATGATTTTTCCTTTCAGTTTGCGGCCATGCAAAGCTCGCCCTGAAAAGTTAATCAAGAAAACACCAGTAGACAAGTGCAAACCCAACTTATGAAAAACGCAATATTAAATGCCAACACATCGATCAAACCAGACCATCAATCCCAAGTAAAATTACTGAGAATATTCTTGCCGCCCCGGGATATCCTCAACAGAAAAACTTGCCACCACCCCAATGATAAAATTAAAAAATAATTCAATAAAACAGTACTTTATAGCAAAATTTCCCATAAAAAACAGCGGCAATTTTTTCCATGGCAATTTTTTCCATGGCCACACTGGCAATGTTGGCGTTTCACAACAATTACCAAATGGTAACCATATGACCTAAAAAACCCCGAGCAATCCAGACTTGACTTCAGATGCCGCTCACACTAAACCCGCCAGAATCACGCCGATAGTTTTTCCCATCAGGCATGAATTGATAAAAACTGACACCTCTTCAATGCTTTACCCTTCCCCCCCAGCCCATGCAACCTGCAAGACATCATGCACCGCCACCACCGCACCAATCACCAGCAGCGCTGGCGGGGTAATGTCGCTCTCGGCAATCACCTGCGCCAGCTGATCCAGCCGGGTGCGCGTCACCCGCTGGCGTGGCGTGGTAGCGTGTTCAATCACCGCCACCGGGGTATCCGCCGCGCGGCCATGGGCCATCAACCCGGCGCTGATGGCCCCCGCTTCGTTCAGCCCCATGTACACCACCACGGTGGATTCGACGTGAGTGTGCCGGGTCCAGGCCAGATGGCTGGCGTCGGCACGGCGATGGCCGGTAACCAGGGTGCAACCCTGCGCGTAATCGCGATGGGTCAGCGGCAGATCGGCCATGGCCGCCGCGCCCAGCGCAGCGCTGATGCCGGGCACCACCTCGTAGTCAATTCCCGCCGCGTGCAACGCCAGCATTTCTTCCCCACCCCGGCCAAACAGCAACGGATCGCCCCCCTTGAGCCGCACCACACGCAGGCCGGCACGAGCGTAGCCAATCAATAACTGATGAATGCCCTCCTGGCTCAAGCTGTGCCGCCCGGCGCGCTTGCCCACGCACACCTGCTGCGCCTGCGCCGCCAGTTGCAGGATGTCGGTGCTGACCAGATGGTCGTAGCACACCACCTCGGCGCGGCGCAGGCGGTCCAGCGCGCGCAGGGTGAGCAGTTCCGGGTCGCCCGGCCCGGCTCCCACCAGGCTGACCCGTGTGGGTGTCGTGCCCGTGGCCGGGCCTGCCGGCAGGCCCGGCAGAGGAAAAAATCCAGCAGGAAAAGGCAGGTTCATGGTGGTCTCCGTCAACAGGCCCCCAGTGTAGGAATTCCCCGAGCTGAAAATCGTTGATTCGAATCAATGCTATCCAGATGGCCAAATCCGTACAGTCCACGCTGAAACCGGCCCATGCCGGTGAAGACAACAGGAGGTCGTGATGAGCGCCAGCTTCACCAAATCAACCGCTCGCAACATCTTTTATGGTGGAGCGGTGTTTTTCTTTTTACTGTTTCTGGCTTTAACCCTGGACACGGTGCAAACGCTGCCCAAACGGGATAACCGCGCCAACCTGACAGAACAGGTGGCACGCGGCAAAAACCTGTGGGAAGTGAACAACTGCATCGGCTGCCACACCCTGCTGGGTGAAGGCGCGTACTTTGCCCCCGAACTGGGCAATGTCTACCAGCGGCGCGGGCCGGAGTTCATCAAGGCCTGGATCAAGTCGCAGCCTACCGGCACGCCGGGCCGCCGGCAGATGCCGAACTTTCATCTGAGCGACGCCGAGCTCGACGACCTGACCGCGTTCCTGAAATACGCCTCTGAAATCAACACCAACCAATGGCCCCCGAATATTGAAGGCTGATTCTGGCTGTTATTCAGGTAACCCTTTACAAGGAGACGTTTGATGTCCACCTCCGCAACGGCCATCCACCACCCCGGCAGGGGCACAGTGGCGGCCAATATGCAAATCAAGTACCGCTCGCAGATGGTCGCCAAGCCGTATTTCATGGCTGCGATTGGCTTGTTTGTCGGCCAGATCATTTTTGGCCTGATCATGGGCCTGCAGTATGTGATCGGGGATTTCCTGTTTCCAGAAATCCCGTTCAATGTAGCCCGCATGGTCCACACCAACCTGCTGATTGTCTGGCTGCTGTTTGGCTTTATGGGCGCGGGCTACTTTCTGATTCCGGAAGAATCCGAACGCGAACTGCACAGCCCAAAGCTGGCGATGATCACCTTCTGGGTGTTCCTGCTTGCCGGCGCACTCACCATTGTCGGCTATCTGGCAGTGCCTTACGCCACACTGGCCAAGATCACCGGCAATGATTTATTGCCCACCATGGGCCGCGAGTTTCTCGAACAACCCACCATCACCAAGATTGGCATCGTGCTGGTGGCACTGTCCTTCCTGTTCAACCTGAGCATGACCGTGCTCAAGGGGCGCAAGACCAGCATCAGCATGGTGATGATGCTCGGCTTGTGGGGGCTGGCGCTGTTCTTCCTGTTCTCGTTCTACAACCCTCATAACCTGGTGCTGGACAAGTATTTCTGGTGGTGGGTGGTGCATCTGTGGGTGGAAGGCGTGTGGGAACTGATCATGGGTGCCATGCTGGCCTTTGTGCTGGTCAAGGTGACCGGGATTGACCGCGAAATCATCGAAAAATGGCTGTACGTGATCATCGCCATGACGCTGATTTCCGGCATCATCGGCACTGGCCACCATTATTTCTGGATTGGCACACCCGAATACTGGCAGGTGTGGGGCTCGGTGTTCTCTGCGCTGGAACCGATTCCGTTCTTCATGATGACCCTGTTTGCCTTTAATGTGGTGAACAAGCGCCGTCGCGAACACCCAAACAAAGCCGCCGTGCTGTGGGCGCTGGGCACTGGGGTGATGGCCTTCCTGGGGGCGGGCGTGTGGGGCTTTTTGCACACCCTGGCCCCGGTCAACTACCTGACCCACGGCACGCAAATCACCGCCAGCCACGGTCACATGGCGTTCTATGGCGCTTACGCCATGGTGGTGATGACGATGATCTCCTACAGCATGCCGCTGATGCGTGGCCGCGAAGCCAACAGCAATGCTGCGCAAGTGGTGGAAATGTGGTCATTCTGGCTGATGACGGTGGCGATGGTGTTCATCACCCTGTTCCTCACCGCCGCCGGCATCCTGCAGGTGTGGATGCAGCGCATGGGTGACAACCCGCTGCCCTTCATGGTGGCGCAGGACAAGATTGCCTTCTTCTACTGGCTGCGTGAAGCCGCCGGCGTGGTGTTCCTGATTGGCCTGGTGCTGTACATCGTCAGCTTCTTTGTCAAAGGCGAGCAGCGCACGGCATAAGCCAAACACTCTCCGCTTCACCCCCTGACGCGCCCACCCCAGGGCGCTTTTTTCATCGAGCCCACCATGCCTTGTGCCGCCCGCCTGCCCACGCCCAGCCGCCACTTGCCCGGAGATCTGGCCATGTGGCTGTTCATTCTGGCCGAGCTCAGCGTATTTGCGCTGTTCTTTGCCCTGTACGCAGTGGCGCGGCTGCGCCAGCCGGCGCTGTTTGCCGCCGGCCAGGCCCAATTGCCCCTGCTGTCGGCGCTGGTGAACACCCTGCTGCTGATCGGCGGCAGCGCCGGCATGGCCGCTGCAGTGCGCGCCTTTGCCGCTGGCCAGCTTCGCCGGGGAGAACACGGCCTGCTGGCCACCCTGGCCTGTGGCGCGCTGTTTGTGCTGATCAAGGGCGCGGAATTTGCCGATAAATTTGCCGCTGGCCTGACCTTGTCTACCAGCGACTTCTGGATGTTTTATCTGTCACTGACAGTGTTTCATTTTATGCATGTGCTGCTAGGCATGGTGATTGTGGCCGCAGTGTGGTTTCACGCCCGACGCGGCGCGTATGGCGCAGCGAATCAGGCCGGCGTGGAAACCTCTGCGGCCTACTGGCATATGGTGGACCTGGTGTGGGTGGTGTTGTTTGCGCTGGTGTATGTGGCGCGATGAATGCCTACGGTGATGCGGCGTCAGCGCGCGTGCCGTGCCTTGAATCTTATCCGCCATCAAGGCAACACCCGCCCCCACTGCGGCATCATCGGCACATGACTTCTTCTCATTCTCCCGCGATGACCCCGCGCCCAGTATGGCCGGTCTGGCTGTACCTGAGTGCGCTCACCCTGGCGCTGGCCGCCCTGGCCGAATGGCACAGCCATGCCGCCCTGGCAGTGGTGGCGCTGGGCGGTGCCTGGCTTAAGGGCGTGGCCATCATCGAATCCTTCATGGCCTTGTGCGATGCACCGGGCTGGCTGCGCGCCTCGGTGCACGGCTGGCTGGCGCTGCTGTGCGGCGGACTCTCCGCCAGTTTTCTGTCTGGAGGCTGAACATGGTCGAAACCATCATCCCGTTTTACCAAGCCAGCGCTGACGAGTGCGAGGTGTTCGAGCGCGCCTGGCAACACCAGCTGCCCATGCTGATCAAGGGCCCCACTGGCTGCGGCAAAACCCGCTTTGTGGCACATATGGCCGCGCGGCTGGGCCTGCCGCTGTTTACCGTGTCCTGCCACGATGACCTGTCGGCGGCTGATCTGGTGGGGCGCCACCTGATTGCCGGCGGCGACACCCGCTGGTGCGATGGCCCGCTCACCCGCGCGGTGCGCGAAGGCGGCATCTGCTATCTGGACGAAGTGGTTGAGGCACGCAAGGACACCACCGTGGTGCTGCACCCGCTGACCGACGACCGGCGGATTTTACCCATCGAGCGCACTGGCGAGGTGCTGCCTGCGCCCCCCGGCTTTATGCTGGTGGTGTCGTACAACCCCGGCTACCAGCATGTGCTGAAAACCCTGAAACCCTCCACCCGCCAGCGTTTTGTGGCACTGAGCTTTGATTTTCCGCATCCCGACGTGGAATGCGCGGTGGTGTGCCACGAAGGCGGGGTGGACGCTGCGCTGGCCCAGCGGCTGGTGGCGCTGGCCGGACAACTGCGCCGGCTGACCGGCTACGATCTGGACGAAGCCGCCAGCACCCGGCTGCTGGTGTATGCCGCCAAGCTGATGGCCAGCGGCATGGACGCACGCCGCGCCTGCCGGGTGGCGCTGGTCGAACCCCTCTCGGATGAACCGGACACCCTGGCGGCGCTGATGGCCGTGGTGGACACCCAGTTCGGAGCCTGACATGGAAGACCTTGTTGGCCGCTGGTGGGATCGGCTGATTCGTCGCAGCGCCTACCGGGGCTACCCCGATGCCGCCGTGACGCTGGCCGAACTGGAAAAGCAGGCGCCGCTGTTTTTTCGGGCCATGGGGGGGGATCCTGCACTGACCCTGCGCACTGCCGTTGGCGCTGCCCATGGCGCCCGACGCCGGCTGCTGGAGCGGATTGCCGGCACGGGTGAGCAGGTGGAGCTGGCCTGGCGCGACGGCCAGTCACTCTATCTGCCCGAGCGCCTGGACCTCTACCCACGCGCTCCACTCAACCGCGACCTGTATTTCTGGCTGATGGCGCTGGCGGCCCAGCCGCAGCCACCGGCACACGCCGCTGGCGACTGGCTCAGCCGCAACGCCCACGCCAGCGCTGCCTGCCTGCGAGCCATGCCCGGTCTGGCCGCGCTGTACCAGCGGCTGGTGGATGCGCTGCTGCCGCTGCGCGAACTGCCGCGTCAGGCCGACGCGCGGACGCAGGAGCTGGCCATTCGTCACGCCCTGCAACACCCGGAACATGCCGCGCCGCTGCCGGCCAGCCGCCAGCCACCGCAACCGGTGCTGCTGTGGTTGCACCCCAACCCGCCCGGCCACAGCAGCGCACCGGCGGGCCATGACGTGGCCCATCCGGATGACGAAGACGCCAGCCACAGCCGCGATGGCAAAAAACGCCGACGCTACCGCGCCCGGCAAGACACCCCGGACGAGCGGCAAAACGGCATGCTGCTGGTGTTCCGCGCCGAAAGCATTTTTACCTGGGACGAGTATGTGCGGGTCAATCGCCATACCGACGATGATGACATGGACGACAACGGCGCCGCCGCCGAGGACATGAATACCCTGACCGTCAGCCGCGACAGCCGCCGCCGCGCCAGCCGGCTGAAATTCGACCTCGACCTGCCCGCCGCCGCCTACGACGACATCCCGCTGGGCAGCGGCATCCTGTTGCCAGAATGGGACTACAAGCGCCAGCGCCTGGTGGCCGACCATGCCCGCATCCAGCCCATGCTGCCGCGCGACGCCAGCCCGGCGGCGCTGCCCGAACGGCTGTTGCCAATGGCCAGACGCCTGCGTCGCCAGTTTCAGGCGCTGTCGCCCGAACGCACGCGCAAAAGCGGCGAAACCAGCGGCCCGGACATTGATCTGGACCGGCTGATCCGCTTTCTGGCCGAACGCCGCAGCGGTGTGGCGGTAGCCGAGCCGGCGCTGTACCAGGCCTGGCCGCCCGGCGGGCGCAGCATGGCCTGCCTGCTGCTGGCCGATGTGTCACTTTCTACCGAAAGCTGGCTGGGCGAGGCCGGGCCGGTGATTGGGGTGATCCGCGACAGCCTGCTGCTGTTTGCCGAAGCGCTGGCCGCCTGTGGCGATGCGTTTGGCCTGTACGGGTTTTCGTCCATCCGCCGTGACGAAGTGCGCTTTTTGCTGCTGAAAGACTTTGCCGAACGCTACGACGACACTAGCCGAGGGCGGATTCTGGCCCTGCGCCCCGGCTACTACACCCGGATGGGGGCAGCCATCCGCCAGTCCACCCGCATCCTGCTGGAACAAGCCGCCCAGCGCCGCCTGCTGCTGATTGTGTCGGACGGCAAACCCAACGATCTCGACCACTACGAAGGCCGCTACGGCGTGGAAGACACCCGCCAGGCGGTGCTGGAAGCCCGCCGCGCCGGGCTGATTCCGTTTTGCGTGACGGTGGACCGCGAAGCGGGTGAATACCTGCCCCACCTGTTTGGCCGGCGCGGCTATAGCGTGGTCCACGACGCCCGCCGCCTGCCGCAGGTGCTGACGAGGTTATATGCGGGGTTGACGGGGTGAAAAGGGGAAAGAAGCTGTACTGTGCTTGTGGCTTTGGACAAAGGCAAACGTCAGCCAAGCACAGGATATTCTAGAGAGCCGGCCAGTCGCACTGTTATACTCAACGCGCAGCCCTAGGCTTGTCCTCTCCCAGCCATCTTACTGGTGATGACACTAGGTTCGTTTTGGCCCTGTCTCGTGCAGGGCCGCCCTCATTCCTGACACACCCGCCTGTTGGCGGGTGTGTTGTTTTCTAGCCAGCGATTACAACAGTGCCGTCAAATACGGCAGCGCTTTTGCGCTGAGCACTCCGCCGACTGCGTTTTCCAGCACGGCCTTGATGCTTTGGGCTGTAGCCTTGATGATGGCCCACTTGGGTTTTGGCGAAGCAGCCTGCGCCTGCAAAGTCGCCAGATCTGCTTGCAACTCCTCGCGCGCCTCAGCCTCAATGTGTTCTTGCTGGATGGCTTCGCGCAGCACTTCAATCAAGGCCGATAGCGCTGCGGTGTCACCACCGGTCTGTGTTTGGGTTTGCTGTGAGCCATTCGACCCGATCTGGATTTGGGAGCCGCTCACGTCCCCAAAGTGGTAATGCTGTTCTTGCACGGTTTGCTTCTCCTGTGGAGTGAATGTCATGCCTTCGCCGAGGACGCCTTTGACCTCCAGATCAAGCGCCCATTCGAGCACTCGGGTTTTCACTTGCTCGAGGATGCCCTGCTGCTGTATGTCAGAGAGTACGCGTACAGGGTGCATACGGAAGCCATATTTCTCGTACGCCCGCTGCGTAAATCTCTCGTCAATGCTAGTGGGAACAGAGTAGATGGTGATTTTGTCCTGCGCACAACGCATCAGTTGTGACACTGAGTCTCTAACCGCAAAGTTAGAGAACAGCTCAATCATCTCTGGTGAAGTAGGAAACTGAATTAAGTTACCTTTCTCGTCCAGTCCCATAAACCTTGCTCGCACCCGCCGATACTCAGGCACATCATCCGATTTGTACCCCTTCAGCTCACTGCTAATCCAATCGGTCAGCTCAGACACGCCCAGACGTTGCGCAACAACCAATGCCCGGCGCAACACATCACTGGGCAACGTTGACGACTCCATCGCTGCATTCACTAATTCAGGGACAAGGGCAGGCATTTTTCCTCTACGCTCCGTGCGGTCAGTCATATTGCCAGCACATGATTATCCGTCATTCTGGCGGCAGCCGCCGCGTTTTAGGGATACGCTGAAAAAATCGTCATTCCCGCGAAGGCGGGAATCCAGGGTGTTGATTTTGCTGGGTTTTGCTTTTGGCAAACACGATTTTTCTGAATAAATCAGCGCGTCCTTAGCGCTCATCTTCCTGATTTATTGGCGCACAGCAAAAAAACCGCCCAAATGCCCCCGTCACCGGACACTTTCCGCCACTCTCCCCCACAAAGTTCCCCACCCCGCCCGCCGGCCTGAAAACCATTGATTCGGATCAATGATGGCGGTTTGCCGGCCAGAGGATGATGTCCGCATTCCTTCTTTCGTAGCGTGGTGGAGCAGACAACAATGAGACACACCCTGAACCCCTTGGTCCGCAGTCTGGCATGGGCGATGCCATTGATGGCGGCGGCGTCGCTGGCGGTGGCGGCGGATGGCAAATCGGTGAGCCAGGCGGACATGGCTTATCAGGCAGGCGGCTCGCCGCTGGCCAAAGAAGCCATGCACCAGAACATCAATCCGAAAGCGCCGCCGATGACGGCGGTCGAGTTCGAGCGCGCCAAGCAAATCTACTTTGAGCGCTGCGCCGGCTGTCACGGCGTGCTGCGCAAGGGGGCCACCGGCAAGGCGCTGACCCCAGACATCACCCTGGGCAAGGGCACCGATTACCTGAAGGTGTTCATCGCCTACGGCAGCCCGGCTGGCATGCCCAACTGGCAGACGTCCGGCGAGATGAGTGAGCAGGATGTAGACTTGATGGCGCGCTACATCCAGCAAGAACCGCCTACTCCGCCGGAATTCTCGCTGGCCGATATCGAGAAATCGCGCAAAGTGTATGTGCCGGTGGACAAACGTCCGACCAAAAAGATGAACAACTACAACCTGGACAATCTGTTCTCGGTCACCCTGCGCGACAGCGGCGAAGTGGCGCTGATTGACGGCGACAGCAAGCAGATCATCAATATTGTCAAAACCGGCTACGCCGTGCATATCTCGCGGCTGTCCAAATCCGGGCGCTATCTGTACGTGATTGGCCGCGATGCGCGGCTGAACCTGATTGACCTGTGGCTGCCCACGCCGGACAACGTGGCTGAGGTCAAGGTGGGGCTGGAAGCGCGCTCGGTGGAAACCTCCAAGTACAAGGGCTTTGAAGACAAGATCGCCGTGGCCGGCACCTACTGGCCGCCGCAGTTTGTCATCATGGACGGCGACACGCTCAAGCCACGCAAAGTGGTGTCCACCCGAGGCATGACGGTGGATAACGAATACCACCCGGAACCACGCGTGGCCTCGATTGTGGCCAGCCATTACCGCCCGGAGTTTGTGATCAATGCCAAGGAAACCGGCAAGATCATGATGGTGGATTATTCCGACCTGAACAACCTGAAAACCACCACCATTGATTCGGCCAAGTTCCTGCACGATGGCGGCTTTGACAGCACCGGGCGTTACTTCCTGGTGGCGGCCAATGCCTCCAACAAGATCGCCGTGGTGGACACCAAGGAAGACAAACTGGCCGCGCTGGTGGACGTGGGCAAGACCCCGCACCCAGGGCGTGGCGCTAACTTTGTCCACCCAAAATACGGCCCGGTATGGGCCACCAGCCATCTGGGGGCCGAAGACATCACCCTGATCGGCACCGACCCGGTGAAACACAAGCAGCAGGCATGGAAGGCAGTGGAAGTGCTCAAGGGCCAGGGCGGCGGTTCGCTGTTTATCAAAACCCACCCGAAATCGAAAAACCTGTGGGTGGACACTCCGCTGAACCCGGACGCCAAGATGAGCCAGAGCGTGGCGGTGTTTGACATCAATAACCTGAACAAGCCGCCGCAGATTGTCGATGTGGCCGCCTGCGCCCAGCTGGGCGACGGTGCCAAGCGCGTGGTGCAGCCGGAATACAACAAGGCCGGCACTGAAGTGTGGTTCTCGGTGTGGAGCGCCAAGGACAAGGAATCGGCCATTGTGGTGGTGGACGACAAAACCCGTCAGTGCAAGCAGGTAATCAAGGACAAGCGCCTGATTACTCCCACCGGCAAGTTCAACGTGTTCAACACCCAGCACGACGTGTATTGACCTGACTGCGCCGCCCTGGCGGGCGGCGCGCCTGACTGGAGAGTGTCATGCGTATTTTTTCCCTGTCCTTGCTGGCCGCCCTGGCCAGCGCCGCCAGCCTGCCGGCGCTGGCTTCGGCTGATCTGGCCAAGCAGCACAACTGCCTGTCCTGTCACAGCGTGGACAAAAAAGTGGTCGGCCCCTCGTATAAAGACATCGCCGCCAAGTACAAAGGCCAATCGGTCGAAGCCGCATTGATCGACAAAATCAAGCACGGCAGCAAGGGCGTGTACGGCCCCATCCCGATGCCGGCCAACGCCAATGTGCCGGACGCCGACGTCAAGACCTTGGTGAAATGGATTCTGGCGCAATGAACTGGCGCGCGCTGGCCGTGCTGGGCCTAGCCCTGGCCAGCGCCGCCCACGCCGCCGAGCTGGCCCCGGCGCGCGCGGCGGCGCTTACCCACATGCTGCATCAGGAATGCGGTGCCTGCCACGGCCTGCGCCTGACCGGCGGGCTGGGCAGCCCGCTGACCGCCAGCGCGCTGGCCGACAAACCCGCCAACAGCCTGGTGGCCACCATTCTGGACGGTCGCCCCGGCAGCGCCATGCCGCCGTGGCGACCGTTTGTCAGCGCCGACGAAGCGCGCTGGCTGGTTGAACAACTGCAACAAGGACGCCTGCCATGATCGCCCGACTGCTTTCCATCCTGAGCGCCGCGCTCTGCCTGTGGCTGGTCGCCTGCACCAGCGCGCCGCTACGCGGCACCGGCGATCTGGGCGTGGTGATCGAACGCGCACGCGGCAGCGTGCAGATTGTCGAGCAACGCGCCATGCGCAGCCTGGGCCGAGTGGACGGCCTGGGCGATTTATCGCACGCCTCGGTAGTGTTCTCGCGCGATGGCCGCTACGCCTATGTGTTTGGCCGCGACGGCGGCTTAAGCCAGGTGGATTTGCTCAGCCAGCGGCTGGTCAAGCGGGTGATGCAGGCCGGCAACAGCATCGGCGGGGCGATTTCCAGCGACGGCCGGATTGTCGCCGCACAAAATTATCAGCCCGGTGGGGTGAAGCTGTTTGACGCCGACACGCTGGAACTGCTGGCCGAGGTGAGCACCGGTGGCTCAAAAGTGGTAGGCCTGGCCGACCTGCCCGGCAACCGCTTTGCCTTCAGCTTATTTGAAGCCGGCGAAATCTGGCTGATCGACGCCCGCCAGCCGCGCACGCCACAGGTCACCCGCTACCCGAACATTGGCCGCCAGCCCTACGACGGCCTGGCCAGCCAGGATGGCCGCCACTATCTGGCCGGTCTGTACGGCGAAGACGGCCTGGCGCTGCTGGACACCTGGCAGCCCGAGCGCGGCGTGCGCCGCATTCTGGATGGCTACGGGCGCGGGCAAGCCGCGCTGCCGGTGTACAAAATGCCGCACCTGCGCGGCTGGAGCCTGGCCGGCGACTACGCGTTTTTGCCGGCCATCGGCCACCACCAGGTGCTGATCACCGACCGGCGCAGCTGGCAGGAAGCCACCCGCGTGCCGGTGTACGGCCAGCCGGTGTTTGTCATGGCCGAGCCGGGCGGACGGCGGGTATGGGTGAACTTTGCCTTTCCGCATAACGACACCGTGCAGGTGATCGACGTGCCCAGCCGGCACATCGTCGCCACCCTGAAACCTGGCCGCGCCATCCTGCACATGGAATTCACCGCCCGTGGCGACGCGGTATGGCTGTCCAGCCGCGACGACAACCGCCTGACCGTGATCGACACCGCCACGCTGAACACCGTAGCCGAACTGCACGCCGAACAACCCTCGGGGATTTTTTTCACCTGGCGCGCGCAACGGATGGGGATGTGATGGGGAGCCACAGCGTGTGCTGGCCGGCACTTCGCCGAGATGCCTGGACGCCCGCCTGTGCAGAAAGGGTGGGGATGGGGGTGACGGGTGTCGGTGCATGGTGGATACCCATGGCACATTTGGTACACACAAGCGCTGAGATTTTTCGGAGTTCGCCATGAACGCACTCGCTTCCCATGCCTTGCCGCTGGCCTTGCTGGATCGCCATCAGCGTGATTTTCCGTTGTGTCCTCGCCCCTACGCCGAGCTGGCCGGGCAATGCGGCGAGCAGGAAAACGATGTAATGGCGGCGTTATGCCGCGCTCAACAAGCCGGAGTGCTGGCGCGCATTGGCGCGGTGTTTGCCCCCAATACCGTGGCGGCCAGCACGCTGGCGGCGCTGGCCGTGCCACCCGACCGGCTGGCGGCTGTCGCCGCGCAGGTGAGCGCACGGCGCGCGATCAGCCACAACTACCAGCGCAGCCACGCCTACAACCTGTGGTTTGTCGCCAGTGCTGCCGACCGCGCCGCGCTGGACGCGCTACTGGGTGAGATAGCCGCCGACACCGGGCTGGCGGTGCTGGATTTGCCGCTGGAGCGGGAGTACCACATCGACCTGGGCTTTGCCCTGTGCGCCGACGCCACCGCCACACCGCGTCAGCGCGATTACACCCCGCGCACATTGCCGCCGTTGACGCCCGCTCAGCGGGCGCTGCTGGCCGCGCTGGGTGCTGGTCTGCCGTTGACGCCGCGTCCGTATCTGGCGCTGGCCAACGCCTGCGGCCAGTCCGAGTCCTGGGTGCTGGACACCCTCAGCCACTGGCAGGCCAGTGGGGTGATCCGCCGGTTTGGCATGGTACTGCGCCACCACGAACTGGGTTATCGGGCCAACACCATGTGCGTGTGGCAGGTGCCGCTGGCCGAGCGTGACGCCATGGGCCAGCAGCTGGCACAAGACCCGGCAGTCACGCTGTGCTACGCCCGCCCGGCGCGCGGCGCGCACTGGCCGTACACCCTGTTTGCCATGGTACACGGCAAAACCCGCGACGCGGTTGACTGCGACATCGACCGGCTGAACCGCAACTACGCGCTGACCGGCCTGCCACAGCAGCGTTTGTACTCCCTGCAGCGCTACACTCAGCGAGGCCCGCACTATGCTTGACCCCACCGTGCAAACGCTCAATCCACTCGATCAGGCCATCGTCGACCAGTTGCAGGGCGGCTTTCCGCTGCTGCCCGCGGCATTTGACCACGCCGCCGCGCCGCTGGGCATTCGCGGCGAGACGCTGATCGCCCAGCTGGATAGCCTGCTGGCGCGCAAAGTGCTGACCCGGTTTGGCCCGATGTTCCAGATTGAGCGCATGGGCGGCGCCTTTGTGCTGGCGGCGCTGGCGGTGCCTGAGGCGCGTTTTGCCGAAGTGACCGAACAGGTGAACGCCCTGCCGGAAGTGGCGCACAACTACCAGCGCAACCACCGGCTGAACATGTGGTGTGTGCTGGCCACCGCCCAGCCCGATGGCATTGCCCGTGCCTGCGCCCGGATTGAAGCCGATACCGGGCTGGCGGTGCAGGCGTTTCCCAAGCTGCGCGAATACTATGTGGGCATGCGCTTTGGCGTGGGTGGCCATGCCCCGGTGGGCGTGCTCGACCGTGCCCCCGACGCTGACACCAGCCCGCTGACGCTGGACGGCGACGACACTGCACTGGTGCGCGCCTGCCAGGCTGGCCTGCCGCGTTGCCCGCGCCCGTATCAGGCGCTGGGCGACCTGCTGGGCTGGTCAGAAAGCCAGGTGATTGCCCGGCTGCAGGCCCTGCTGGAGCACGGCGTGATCCGCCGCATCGGTGCGGTGCCCAACCACTACGCCATTGGCTACACCGCCAACGGCATGGCGGTGTTCGACATTGACGACGCTGACATCGACGCCTGCGGCCAGCGCCTGGGCGCACTGCCGCAGGTCAGCCACTGCTACCAACGCCCCCGCCACCTGCCCGACTGGCCGTACAACCTGTTTGCCATGTGCCACGGTAGCAGCCATCAGTCCGTGCTGGCCGACGTGGCCGAACTGCGCCGCCAGCTGGGCCGCGCCTGCCGGGGCCATGATGTGCTGTTTTCCACCGCCATCCTGAAAAAGACCGGGCTGAGGATTTAGGCCAATCAGAGTGTTCAGTGACTGGTCCCCTCCGAGCGGCGGGTCTTGTTGTACACATTGTATTTGCCAATCGGCTTCATCATCGGCAGCGCTGCCACTTCACGCAGGGTAACCGCGTCCACCACCACCAGTTCGCCCGGGCTGTCCATGATGCTGACCAGTGCGTAGCGACCATCGCGGGTGAATTCCACATGGGCATTGGTCTTGCCCGGACGCAGGCTAAGCTGATGCGCCACCGTCAGCGTGCGCTTGTCAATCAGCGTCAGCGTGTCGCGCCGGGGGCTCATCATCGCATCCACCCAGGCATACGGGGTGCGTTCGTGGCTGCGCAGAAAAAACCCCGGCCCAGGGGTGTCAATCTGGGCCACGCTTTGCCAGTTGCTCATGTCGATCACGCTGACCCGCCCGGCTTTCAGGTTGGGGGTGGCCAGCAGGGGATGGCCGTCGCGGCTGAAGGTGATGCCCGAACCCAGATGCGGCATGCCGTCCAGATTCAGGCTGGTAATTTTGCGACGGATGTCCAGATTGACCACTTGCGCACGGCCATCGCGCGAGGCACCGATCACATGGCGGTAGTCGGGGTCAAAGAAAAAGTCATCCAGCACCGCCTCCAGCGGCGTGCGCCGGGGGGTGAGAAAACCCGGTTTGGCCAGCGCTTCGCCCATGGCGTAGTCGTGAACATAGCCGTCGTACACCGGCTCGGCGTTTGGGCGGTAAGAAATCTCCCAAAGCTCTGGCACGTCCTTGAGCGCCACCACAAAGCTCTGACGCGGTGCGGCGTCATACACCGCTGACACCCGCGATGGCTGGCCCTGCAAGGAAGTCACTGCCAGGGTTTTCACTGGCTTGAGGCCGTGGGCGTCGAGCAGCACCAGGGTTTCCGGCAGGGTATTGCCGGCCAGCACCCAGCGCCCGTCGGCAGAAACAGCAAGATTGCGCGTGTTCAATCCCACGCGAATTTCCGCCACGGTTTGCAGGGTGTGCAAATCATACTGGCTGACCCAGCCGTCGCGGCTGGCAAAGTAGACAAAACGCCCATCCGGGCTGAATTTTGGCCCGCCGTGCAGGGCAAAGCGGCTGGCAAAACGGGCCAGCACGGTAAAGCGGTCGCCATCAACAATCGACACATGGTGGTCGCCGGCTTCCACCACCACAAACAGATTGAGCGGGTCGGCGTGATGCAGCGGCGTGAGCGGCAGGCTGGCCAGCGCCACCGGCTGCACATGGCTGGCGAGCATATCGGCATCGCCCCAACGCGGCGGTGTGTCGGGCGGGGTGCGCAGCCAGTCGGCCAGCGTCTGGATTTCACCCGCCTCCAGCTGGCTGGCAAAGCCGGCCATCTGCGTGGCCGGGCGGCCATCACGGATGGTGGCCAGCACCTCTGCCGGCTTAATCCGCTCCAGACTTTGCGGCAGCAGCGCAGGGGCCATGGCACCCAGCCGTTGTTCACCATGGCAGCTTTGGCAATGCTGCTGATACAGCGCCTGTGGCGGCGCAGCATGGGCGGCCAGGCTCAGCGTCAGGCCGGCCAGCAAAACACCAAGAACGGGCTTCATGCGCTCACCTGCGGCTGGCGCTGCCAGCGGGTCAGTTCAGCCAGCGGATATGCGCCTTCACGCAGGCCCAGTTCGTCATCGCGTAAATAACACGCCGGATCCGCCGCCCAGAAATCTCCGGTCAGCGCCCAGGCGCGCACCCGGGTATTGCCATTGCACACCGGCAGGTAGGCACATGCGCCGCAACGACCGCTGACCGGGCGCGGATGCTGTTTCAGCCCGGCCATCAGCGGGTGGCTGACATCCGGCCAGATGGCCGAAAAGGGCCGCTCGCGGACATTGCCCAGAGAGATGTCCCACCACATGGTGTCGGGGTGAACATTGCCCAGATTGTCGATATTGGCCACGTTCACCCCGCTGGCATTGCCGCCCCAGTGGCGCAGCCGGGTGTGCAGCGCGTCCAGCTGCCCGGGAAAATGCCGGGCGGCCCACTGCAGCAGATACACCGCATCGGCGTCGTTATTGCCGGTGACAAACTCTTTGGGCTGGCCGGCCTGCAAATGGCCCAGACAGGTTTCGATCAGTTGGTCCATTGCCCAGCGCGTGCGCGCGTGGCGGGCATCGCTGTCGCGGTGCTTGTTGCCGCGCCCGGCGTAGTTCAGATGAGAAAAATAGAACTTGTCGATACCCTCGTTGGCCACCCACTGCAGCAGCGCCGGCAAGTCGTCGGCATTGTCCTCGGTCATGGTATAGCGCACCCCCACTTTCAGTCCGGCGTCACGCGCCAGGCGAATGCCGGCCACTGCCTGGTCAAAGCCGCCGGCCAGCCGGCGAAAGCGATCGTGGGTAGCACCGATGCCATCGAGGCTGACGCCCACATAATCAAACCCCACCTCGGCCATGTACGCCGCCATCGCCGGATCGATTAACGTGCCATTGCTGGACAAACCCAGATAAAACCCGAGCGCCTTGGCGCGTGCGCCAATGGCAAAAATATCCGGGCGCAACAACGGCTCGCCCCCCGACAGAATCAACACCGGCACACCAAACCCACGCAGGTCATCCATGACGGCAAACACCTCGTCGGTGCTCAGTTCCCCCGGAAAATCCTTGTCAGCAGAAATCGAATAACAGTGCTGGCAGGTCAGGTTGCAGCGGCGCACCAGATTCCAGATCACCACTGGCCCAGGCGGGCGGCGTGGCGGACTGATTGGGCCGGGATGCAGCAGGGTGTGCAGATAAGTGGTCAGGCGCAACATGGCGGCACTCGGGTAGCGGGGAATGCCTGCATCGTCGCCTTCCCGCCGGGGGCAAGGCATTGATATGCATCAAGGCTGGCCACCTGACCGGATCAGACCGGGTGGTGTTGACACAATTACTAACAAATTAGCAATCTAACCACAAAACCCTCACGAGGAGACACCATGAGGCTGCACCTGAGCATTGGCAAGAAACTGCTGCTCCTGATTGCGCTGGCGGTGGGCAGCCTGCTGATTGTCGGCGGCGTGGCGCTGGATCAAATGGGCAAGATGGAGCAAAGCCTGAACCAGACCAACCAGCGCATCATCCCGGCCATCCGCGCCGTGCACCAGCTGCAAAGCGACTTCACCCAGGTGCGCATCACCCTGCTCTACCACATCCTGCTCACCGACCCGGCCAGCATGACTGCCAATGAACAACAGCTGGCCACGCTCCGGCGCTCGCTCGCCCATCAACTGGCGGCTTATCAGCCACTGGTCAGCGATGCCCAGGAACAACGCTACCTGGACCATAGCGCCGCGCTGCTCAAGGAGTATTTTTTCATGGCCGATCAAATCATCGCCCTGTCGCAGCGCAATATGGACGATGCCGCCACCGGGCTAGCGCAAGAAAACAAGCCGATGATCGACCAGCTGGCCAGCACCCTTGGCGAACATGTGCGTTACAAGGAAACGCAGGCGCAGCAGCATGGGGCCGCATCGCAGGCAGATCATCACTTTGGCCTGCGCCTGCTGTGGTCGCAAATTGTGCTGGCGGTGCTGTCCACCGTGGCGCTGGGCGTGCTGGTGCATCGCGGCGTAACCCGCTCGTTGCGGCAGATGCTCACCCTGTTCAACACCGTGGAACAACGGCTGGACTTTACCCTGCGCCTGCCAGTGACTGGCCGCGACGAAGTGGGCCAGACCAGCCAGGCACTGAATGCGCTGCTGGACAAATTGCAGGCCAGTTTCCGCCATATCCACACCCAGGCCGCCGACCTGGCCGGCAGCGCCAGCACCATGGCGCAGATTGCCGGGCACTTGTCCACAGCCTCGCGCACACAAAGCCAGGCGGCCCGGCAGATTACCGACACGGTGCAGCAGCTGGGTGCATCGGCCAGCCAGGTGGCAGATTCAGCCGATCACGCCCGCCAGCTCTCCGCCACTGCGCTGCAGCAAGCGCGCCACAGCGAAAGCATGATGGAACACACTGCCGACGCCATCCACAGCCTGGCCGCCACCGTCAACACCTCGTCGGCGCAGGTGCGCCAGCTGGATGAACGCAGCGCCAGCATCAATAGCGTGCTGACGGTCATTGGTGAGGTGGCGGCACAAACCAATCTGCTGGCGCTCAATGCCGCGATTGAAGCCGCCCGCGCCGGTGAACAAGGGCGCGGCTTTGCCGTGGTGGCCGACGAAGTGCGCAAGCTGGCCGAGCGCACCGCGCTATCCACCGATGAAATCGGCCAGACCCTCAGCGCCATGCGCAGCAGCGCCAGCCAGACCGTCAGCGTGATCGACAGCGCAGTGGACCAAGTGGACAGCAGCGTGGCCGGCGCACGCCAGGCCAACCAGGCCATGCACCATATTGGCAGCAGCGCCGAGCAGATTGCCAGCGTGGTGGACAATATCGCCCAGGCAGTCAGCGCGCAAAAAACCGCCAACCATGCCATCTCGCGCGATATTGCGCAGATTGCCGATATGTCGCAGCACAACACCGAACTGGCCGCCAGCACGGAAGCCACCGCCGCGCAGCTGGCGCAACTGGCCGATGACATGGCGGCGGTAGTCGGGCAGTATCGGGTGTAGCCGGCAGGCCATGATGGCCCGGCGGCGGGACGGCGGCTCGCTTAGCGTCGCGCTTAACCACCAGACAAGTACAACCATGACCCCACTCCTGTTTGCCTCGCTGCCGCTGGACAGCGCCGACACGCTGGCCAGCCAGGCCATTCACGCCGCCCAGCAAGCTGGCGTGGCCATTTGCGTGGCGGTGGTTGACCACGCCGGCCACACCCTGGTGGCCAAACGCATGCCCGGCGCGCCCTTGCATTCGCTGGACATTGCCCTGGACAAGGCATTTACCGCCGTCAGCTTTGGCTTTCCCACCGGCGACTGGCAGGCCCGGCTGGCCGAGCGCCCGTCGCTATTGCGCCATGGCCTGAACCAGCGCCCACGCTTTATCGGATTTGGCGGTGGCCTGCCGGTATACCACGACGGCCAGCGGCTGGGGGCCATTGGCGTTTCCGGCGGCAGTGAAGCGCAGGATGTGGCATTTGCCCAGGCCGCGCTGAGTGCGTCCGGGGTGGTGTAAGCCCCCTGGTGGTGTTGCCGGGCGTGCATCCCTGCCGAAACGAGCACAGCAGCAGCTTGAGCCCACCCATCCGCCACGCTACACTGCCGTCATGGCACACCTCCACGACAACGGTTATAAATACCTGTTTTCCCACGCCGAACTGGTGCAGGAACTGCTGGAAGCTTTTGCCCCGCCGGGGGTGTCTGCTTTGTTGGATTACACCACCTTGCGGCTAGAAAACGGCAACTACGTCACCCCGGCGATGAAGCCTCGGGCGGATGATCTTGTCTGGTCGGTGGAGTTGCAGGGACGGCGGATTTACTTGTATCTGCTGCTGGAATTCCAATCCACCCCAGACGACACCATGCCGGCGCGCATGCTGCAATATGTGGCCGCGCTGTACGATCATCTGCTGCGCAGCAAGGCAGTCAATCCCGCCGAAGGGCTGCCCCCGGTATTGCCCATCGTGCTGTATAACGGCGACGCCCGCTGGCGGCAAAGCAGCGAACTCTACGATCTGATTCGCGTCCATCCGCAGGTGCTGAAAGCCTTTCAGCCCCGGCTGAAATTCTGGCTACTGGACGAAGGGGCATTCCCCGCTGCCGAGCTGGAAGACACGCAGCGCGTGGTAGCGGCCATCTTTCGCTTCGAGCACACGCCAGATAGCGCAGCGGCCAAGCAAGCCATCCGTTGTCTTGCCCAAGCGATTGCCCAATCGCCATTCAAGCAGCGCATCGACCGGGTGGTGACGCGCTGGATAAAACACCGGCTGCAGAGCAAAATGCCCGGACTGGCCGTGCCCGATGCCGAAGAATTGACGAAAGGGATGGATATGCTGGAAACCAATATTGACCGCTGGGAAGCGCAGGCGATTGCCAAGGGGATGGAGCAGGGTATTCTTCAGGGGATGCAGCAAGGTATTCAGCAGGGGATGCAACAGGGTGAAGCCTTATTGCTGCAACGACTGTTGACCCGCCGTTTCGGTGTGCTGTCGGCCACGCAGCTGGCCAATATTGCCGCTGCCACGCCGGCCCAGCTGGAAACCTGGGGCGACCGGGTGCTGGAGGCCAAATCGCTGGATGAGGTATTTGGCGACACCCGGCACTGAGCGTGGATTCCCCGCTACCCCTCTTCCGCCACAATGAGCCGCCACACACAAGCGGCGATGAACCGCCCAGGCCGTGATGGCTGACCGGCCAGCGGTGATGCGATTGCCCTGTAAGCCATCCGGCCAAGTGACGCCCCCCGCCTGGCACGCTACCATGCAGCATTGCGCCCAAACCGGGCGCGTGCTGACGGATTAAGCCATGAGCCAGATCGACATCGCCGCCCTGCTGCACCACCAGCCGATGTTCCACCAACTCAGCGATGCCCAGATTCAGGCCTTGCTGCCCGCCACCCGCGAAGTGCGCGGACAAAAAGGCCAGGTGATCTTTCATCGCGGCGACCCGTGCGACGGCCTGTATCTGGTGGTGTATGGCCGGGTCAAGCTGGCCATCACCTCGGCGCAAGGCACCGAGAAAGTGATTGAAATCATCCATCCCGGCCAGAGCTTTGCCGAAGCGGTGATGTTTCTGGGCACCCCCTGCCCGGTGATGGCGCAGTTTCTGGAAGATGGCCTGCTGCTGCAAGTGGACGCCCGCTCGATAGACCAGGCCATGAGCACAGACCCGGCCTTTGCCCGCCGCCTGCTGGCCGGCCTGTCGATGCGCCTGCACAGCCTGATCCGCGATGTTGAACGCTACTCGATTGAAAGCTCCACCCAGCGTGTGCTGGGCTACCTGCTGCAATGCACCGACCCGGAACACGGCCTGCAACAGGTGGTCACCCTGCCGGTGAACAAAAACCTGATTGCCTCACGGCTCAATCTCACCCCGGAAACCTTTTCGCGGGTGCTGCACCAACTGAGCGACGCCGGCCTGCTGACGGTGAATGGTCGCGATATTACCTTGCTGGATCTGGATAAAGTGCGGGGGTTTGGGTGTAGTTGAGTGAATCACCGGCGCAGCTTTTGTGGCCCCTCCTGCGCCGTCTTGATTTCCAGACAAACCGTCTCACTATCGAGACAAATAAAACATCAATTAATCA
The DNA here is from genome assembly GCF_002002905.1 of Aquaspirillum sp. LM1. Taxonomy (NCBI): domain Bacteria; kingdom Pseudomonadati; phylum Pseudomonadota; class Betaproteobacteria; order Neisseriales; family Aquaspirillaceae; genus Aquaspirillum; species Aquaspirillum sp. LM1. The sequence goes on from NZ_CP019509.1 coordinate 2,600,895, forward strand.
AACACTTAGCCTAAACCCTCCCACGCCGTCCAGCCTAGCTGACAGCCTGCGCGCCTTTCGCCCGGCTTGACCAAGCCAAAACCGCACATTCCCCCATCTTCCAAATAAAAATCCCTTGCAGATCAAGCCACTGGTCGCACATGGCCCCGCCCTTGCAATAGCACGGCGCGCCGTGCAATGCGGCGACAACAAAAAACCACAAGGGAGAAATTACCATGCAAGCCATTTTCCGGCTGGCCGCCATCGCAGCGGCCTGCGCCAGTGTGTCGGCACTGGCCGACACCACCATTTACGGCAAGGTCAACCTGTCACTGGAACATGTGGCCGCCAAGGGCGCAGGCAATGGCCAGGACATTGCGCCGATGCAACGGGTGACCAGCAACCTGTCCTATATCGGCTTCAAGGGCGAAGAAAACCTCGGCAATGGGCTGAAAGCGGTCTGGCAGGTCGAACAGGACATCAACCCGGACAACTGTAGCGGCAGCTGCGGCGGCTTTGCCAACCGCAATTCGTTTGTCGGCCTGAAGGGCGACTGGGGGCGGATGATTGCCGGGCGCTACGATATGTACTGGACCTCGCATATTGCCGGCATGGACAGCCGGATTATCGGCGCGGGCCTGGCCGGGTCGATTCTGTCGGTGTTTGGCACCTTTGGTGGTTACAACCCGACGCCAGGCAACAGCCGCCGCGCCACCGCCGCGCTGATGGGGGGCCGGGCGGTGAATGTGCTGCGCTATGACACGCCCAATCTGGATGGCTGGAGCGGCAGCCTGAGCTACGCCACCGGCGAAGTACGCGGTGCCAACGGCAGCCCAAGCGCCTGGCAGGTCGAATCCGATTACAAAAAAGGCCCGCTGGTGGCCAATCTGGCCTATCTGCACGCCAATGACAGCAATGGCAGCCTGACCAACACCAGCGGTGCCGCCTACGACGGCATGCGCACCGACGCGGCCAAGCTGGTGGCGGCCTGGCGTTTTGATCAGGGCACCCTGATCGGGCTGGGCGCGGAATACCTGGCCACCCGCTATCCGGAAGGCGGCAAGGTGCGGCGCATGGCCTATGCGGCTCACCTGGGGCAGTCGCTCAGCCCGGCGGCGTATGTGGGCATGAGCCTGGGGCGCGCCGGCAAGATTCATAGCTCGCTGGCCGGGTCGGCCAGCACCGAAGACAGCGATGCCCGCTTCATCAGCCTGATTGCCAGTTACCACCTGTCCAAGCGCACCATGGTCTACGCTGAATATGCCCGCCTGTTCAATGCGGCCAACGCCGGCTATTACTTTGTGTCCACCGGCAACCTGAACAACGCCAGCGCCGGGCTGGTGGCCGGCAAGGGCGCTGACCCGCGTTCGCTGATGATTGGCATGAACCACGTATTCTGAACCCGGCCCAGCCGACCCCATTGTGTTTGACCGCCCGTGCGGCCCTGCCGCACGGTGCGCCAAGGAGCTGAACCTATCATGAGTTTGACCATCGCGGCCCACGCCGCTGCCCAGGCCTATGGCTACCCGCTGCTGATCAAGCAGCTGCTGCACACCACGCTGACCCAGGCCAGCAGCCAGGAAATTGTTTACGCTGACCGTTTTCGCTATACCTACGCCGACTTCAACCGGCGCATCCAGCGTCTGGCCAATACCCTGGCCGGGCTGGGGGTGACCATGGGCGACACCGTGGCGGTGATGGACTGGGACAGCCACCGTTATCTGGAAAGCTATTTTGCCGTGCCGATGATGGGCAGCGTGCTGTTCAATGTGAATGTGCGCCTGTCGGAAGACCAGATCGTCTACACCATGAACCACGCCCGACCCAAGGTGCTGCTGCTGAATGCCGAGTTCCTGCCGGTGTTCAACGACATTCGCGCCCAGCTGGAATCGGTTGAGCAGGTGATCCTGCTTAACGACGGCGAGCCGATCGACCCGGCCAGCCTGAATCTGGCCGGCGAATACGAAGCCTTGCTGGCGGCCAGTGCCGACAGTTTTGCCTTTCCGGATTTTGACGAAAACACCCGCGCCACCACCTTTTACACCACCGGCACCACCGGCCTGCCCAAAGGCGTATTTTTCAGCCATCGCCAGCTGGTGCTGCACAGCCTGTCTGCCGCGCTGGGCCTGGCCAGCAGCGCCGAACATGGCCGGCTGCACCGTGAAGATGTGTACATGCCGATTACGCCGATGTTCCATGTGCACGCCTGGGGCATTCCGTATATCGCCACCTTGCTGGGCATCAAGCAGGTGTATCCGGGCCGCTATCTGCCCGACACCCTGCTCAAGCTGATTGAGCAGGAGCAGGTGACCTTCTCGCAATGTGTGCCGACGATTCTGCATATGCTGCTCAATCATCCACGCGCCAAGAGCATGGATCTGACTGGCCTGAAAATGGTGATTGGCGGCTCGGCGCTGACCCTGGGGCTGGGCGAACAGGCGCTGAGCCGTGGCATTGATGTGTTTGTGGGTTATGGCATGTCGGAAACCTGCCCGATCATGAGCCTGTCGCGGCTGACCCATGCCCAGCTGCAATTGTCAGCAGCCGAGCAGATTCCGTTGCGGATCAAGACCGGCCAGGCGATTCCGCTGGTGGACCTGCGCATTGTGGACGACCAGATGGCCGACCTGCCGCACAACGGCAGCCGTACCGGCGAAGTGGTGGTGCGCGCGCCGTGGCTGACCCAGGGCTATCTGCACAATCCGGCAGCGTCGGACGAGCTGTGGGCCGACGGCTATTTGCACACCAACGATATCGGCATGATGGATGAACACGGCGTGCTGCAGATTACCGACCGGCTGAAAGACGTGATCAAGACCGGTGGTGAGTGGATTTCGTCGCTGGAGCTGGAGTCACTGCTGACCAGCCACCCGGCAGTCAGCGAATGTGCGGTGATTGCCATCCCCGACGCCAAATGGGGCGAACGCCCCCTGGCGCTGGTGGTGCTGAAACCGGGCGAAAACGCCAGCGCCGAAGACTTGCGCGCGCATATGCTCGGCTTTGCCGAACAGGGGCATATTTCCCGTTGGGCGGTGCCGGAACATATCCGCTTTGTTGATGCGCTGGCGCGCACCAGCGTGGGCAAGCTGAACAAGCGCGCGCTGCGTGAGCAGTTTGTTGACAGCCAGTAAGCTGGCGCACGCCCTGGCGCACGCCATCGCCGCTTGAGTTTTCCTTGGGTCGGCGGCTTGGCCCGGCCAGCGTGCATCACGCCGGCCAGGCCAATCCACTGGCCTACAGCCGTCAGGGGGCACACTGGCGGTTGTCTGCCTCCCTTTGCAGGGAGGCTTTTTTACCTCTGGCGCAGATTTATCCAGCACCTCAATCCAGCACCTCATAGCGCACTTCCAGAATCTCGATATCCTCGTCGCCCTCCGGCCCGCGCAGCACCACACTATCGCCTTCGCGTGCCTTGAGCAGCACCCGCGCCAGCGGGGAAATCCAGCTGATGCGGTTGCGCGGCAGGTCAATCTCGTCCACGCCAACAATCGACACCGTCTGTTCCTGGCCATTGCCACGCAGCAGCAGCACGGTGGCACCAAAAAACACCTGGTCGCTGTCGCGGCCAGCCGAATGCACCACTTCGGCCAGCTCCAGCCGCTTGGTCAAAAAACGGATGCGCCGGTCGATCTCGCGCATGCGCTTTTTGCCGTACAGATAATCACCGTTTTCTGAACGATCGCCATTGGACGCGGCCCAGGACACGATGCTGACGATTTCCGGGCGTTCGCGGTGCACCAGGTGATACAGCTCGTCCTTGATCCGCTGCCAGCCTGCCGGGGTCAGGTAGTTCTTGCTCGACTGCGGCAGTTGCTGGTCAGCGGGCAGGGCATCGTCCGCGTCACTGTCGGTTTCTCGGGTAAAGGCCTTGCTCATGGTCGATGGCTTTCAGGCGAGGTGGGGCGCGCAATGCCCCATGGCCTCAGTCTTTTTGCTGGCCGGTCAGCGACAGGCCAGCCCATTTCATCACTTGTGCCACTTCCACTTCGTCCAGCTCGTGGAATTTGCCGCGCTTGAGCCGGGCCGGGAGGTGCAGCGAGCCAAAGCGCACGCGGATCAGCCGGCTGACGGTCAGGCCAAAGAATTCAAACAGGCGGCGCACTTCGCGGTTGCGGCCTTCTTTCAGCACCACGCGATACCAGCGGTTGGCACCTTCGCCACCCTGTTCGGAAATATGCTGAAAGTGCGCTTCGCCATCATCCAGCGCCACGCCACGGGTGGCCTGCTGCATTTGCTCCGGGGTGAGTTCGCCCAGGGTGCGCACCGCGTATTCGCGCTCCACTTCAAAGCTGGGGTGCATCATCCGGTTGGCCAGCTCGCCCGAGGTGGTGACAATCATCAGCCCGCTGGTGTTCACGTCCAGCCGGCCCACGGCCACCCATTTGCTGCTGCGGGTTTGCGGCAGGCGGTCAAAAATGGTGACCCGACCTTCCGGATCATCACGGGTGACGATCTCGCCTTCCTGCTTGTGGTAAATGATGATGCGCGGCAGGCGGTCAGGCCATTTGATGAAGATTTGCCGACCCTGAATCCGCACCTTGTCGTCCGGACCAATCTTGCAGCCCAGTTCGGCCACCTTGCCATTCACTTCCACCAGGCCGGCAGCAATCTGTTCTTCCATATCGCGGCGCGAGCCAATGCCGGTCAGTGCCAGGGCTTTTTGCAGGCGCATGTCCGGCATGTATTTGGTGTCCACCCGCTTGTCGCGCAGCTCGCGGGAGATTTTTTCTTCTTTCAGCGAGCCATGGCGCTGGGCCATCTTGCGCGCACGCGGCACCTTGGCCGGGCGGCTGCTCGGGGTGAAATACAGCTTGCCGCCAGCAGCCGGGCGCGGGCTGCGGGCCGGGGCACGGACTGTGCTGGTGTCTTCTTCGCTCAGCGGGCGGACGGTGCGCGGCTTGACCTGATGGGCGGCGGCGTCACGACGCTGGGCCGGCGGCGTTGGGCCGCCACGGGTTCCAAACGGCTTGCTGCTGCGCGGCGGGCGTGAACCGTCCGGGCTGTGGCCAGTCGGGGCACCATCGCGACGTGGCTCAAACGGCTTGCCGCTGCGCGGTGGGCGTGCGCCATCTGGGCTATGGCCAGTCGATGCACCGTCACGACGCGAGTCAAACGGCTTGCCGCTGCGCGGTGGGCGTGAACCGTCCGGGCTGTGGCCAGTCGGGGCACCATCGCGACGCGAGTCAAACGGCTTGCCGCTACGCGGCGGACGGGAGCCATCCGGGCTGTGGCCACCCGGCGCGCCGTCACGACGCGAGTCAAACGGCTTGCCGCTACGCGGCGGACGGGAGCCATCCGGGCTGTGGCCACCCGGCGCACCGTCGCGACGCGAGTCAAACGGCTTGCCGCTGCGCGGCGGGCGCGCACCATCCGGGCTATGGCCAGTCGGCACGCCGTCGCGACGTGGCTCAAACGGCTTGCCACTGCGCGGCGGGCGCGAACCGTCCGGGCTTCGGCTGTCCTGGCGCGGGCTGAAACCGTCACCGCGCGGGGCTCGGCTGTCTGCCGGCGGACGAGAGCCGGGCGCGACAAACGGCTTGGCACCAGGGCGCGGGGGCCGGCTGTCGCGGCCTTCGGCGCTGGCAGCGGGTGAGCGACCTGCCGGCGGACGGGGTTTGCGGGTGGTAAAGGCGTCAGACGGATGGCGCGGCGGGCCGCCAGCCTGGCCACGTCCCTGCTGCGGACTGCGCGGGGCTTGCGGCTGGTCACGGCGGGTGCGGGCCACCGGCTGGCGTGCGCCGCCGGCATTACTCGGTTTCGGTTTCGACATGTTCTTGTTCTGCTTTCTCAGGGACAATCAGGGAGCCCAGTTCAACCAGGGCAGGCAGGTCTTTCAGACTGGCCAGGCCCAGATCATCCAGAAATTTTCGGGTGGTAGCGTACAGGCCGGGGCGACCGGGCACTTCCTTGTGGCCGATCACTTCGATCCAGCCGCGTTCACTCAGGGTCTGCATCACCGAACTGGACACGGTGACGCCACGAATGGCTTCGATATCGCCACGGGTCACCGGCTGGCGATAGGCAATGATGGCCACGGTTTCCATCACCGCGCGCGAGTAGCGCGGCGGTTTTTCCGGGTTAAGCCGGGCCAGATAGGGCTGAAACTCGGCACGGGCGCGAAAGCGCCAGCCGGACGCCAGCTTGACCAGTTCAATGCCGCGCCCCTGCCAGTCGGCCTGGATTTCTTTCAGCAGTTCGTCAATCAGCCCATTGCTCAGGGTTTCGGTAAACAATCGTTTCAGGTCATGCACCGACAGGGGATCCTGCGCGGTCAGCAGCGCCGTTTCCACCACCTGCTTCAGGTGCTTCAAATCGGTGAAGGAGCTCATAACGTTCAAGTGTAGCTGGAAATGCGCCGCTGTCGAGGGCAGGGGCAAAAGAAAAAGCCAGCCGGCTGGCTGGCTTGGTCAGGCAGGCAAACCGTGCTTACTGGTAGCGGGCCACGCCGTCCAGCAGTTCCTGCTTGGCGGCTTCGATGCCGTCCCAGCCCTGAACCTTGACCCACTTGCCCTTTTCCAGATCCTTGTAGTGCTCGAAGAAGTGGCTGATCTGGGCGCGCAGCAGTTCCGGCAGGTCTTCCAGCTTTTGTACGTCCTTGTACATCGGGCAGAGCTTTTCCACCGGCACGGCCACCAGCTTGGCGTCGATACCCGATTCGTCTTCCATCTTCAGCACGCCCAGCGCGCGGCAACGCACCACCACGCCCACTTGCAGGGCAAACGGGGTCACCACCAGCACGTCCACCGGATCGCCGTCTTCCGACAGGGTTTGCGGCACGTAGCCGTAGTTGGCCGGGTAGAACATGGCGGTGCCCATGAAGCGGTCAACGAACATAGCGCCGGTGTCCTTGTCCAGTTCGTACTTGATCGGGGCGCCATTGGCCGGGATTTCGATAATCACGTTGAAATCGTTCGGCACATCCTTGCCAGCGGGCACGCGGTCCAGATTCATGGGGGCTCTCCAGTATGTAGTCAGTAGTTATGGGTAAAAATCCGGCATGATTATATAACAGCTGCTGCCTCACGCGCAGGGGGCAGGGGTATAATCGTGGCGTCCTTTGTGGAGAAAGTGAAACACCATGCTTGACCAGCTGATCACCGAATTCGATAAAGGCCTGCGCACGCTGCTGGCGCCGGCTTCCACGCTGCGGGCCTACCCGGATGACGGGCTGGAAGACGCCGAGCTGAACGATGCCGAGCGCCGCCACGCGCTGGGCCTGATGCGCATCAACCACTGTGGCGAAGTGTGTGCCCAGGCGTTGTATCAGGGCCAGGCGCTGACCGCGCGCGACCCGGTGGCGCGCGAGGCGCTGAAAGAAGCGGCATGGGAAGAAACCGAACACCTGGCCTGGACCGAACGGCGCATTGCCGAACTGGGCGGGCACAAGAGCGTGTTCAACCCGGTGTGGTACGTCGGTTCACTGGCAATGGGCGTGACCGCCGGCCTGCTGGGCGATAAATGGAACCTGGGCTTTCTGGAAGAAACCGAGTACCAGGTGGAAGCACACCTGAACGAGCATCTGGAAACCCTGCCAGCGCAGGACGCCAAAAGCCGGGCGATTGTCACCCAGATGCGCGACGATGAAGTGCGCCACGCCGAAACCGCCCATGCGCTGGGCGCGGCCAAGCTGCCGCTGCCGGTGAAGGGACTGATGCATTTGACTTCGCAGGTGATGAAAAAAACCAGCTACTGGGTGTAGTCCGCGTGCCCCTTGCGCCGGGCGTGTTTCCCTTGCCGGGAAACACGCCCCCTCCTGCTTAACTCAGACCTTACGTTGCGGAAATCCTGTCTATCATGACCCCTGTTGCCCGTACCTTTCCCGCCACCCGCATGCGCCGCATGCGCCGTGATGATTTTTCCCGCCGGCTGATGCGTGAACACACGCTGACGGTGGATGACCTGATCTACCCGGTATTTGTGCTGGAAGGCAGCCAGCGCGAAGAAGCCATCGTGTCGATGCCCGGCGTGGTGCGCCAGAGCCTGGACAAGCTGCTGGCCACCGCCGAAGAAGCGGTCAGGCTGGGCATTCCGGCGCTGGCGCTGTTTCCGGTGATCGAGTCCGGCAAGACGCTGGACGGCATGGAGGCGTGCAACCCGGACGGGCTGGTCCCCACCGTGGTGCGCACGCTCAAGCGCGAGTTTCCCCAGCTGGGCATCATCACCGACGGCGCGCTCGACCCCTACACCAGCCATGGCCAGGACGGGGTGATCGACGCCAATGGCTATGTGCTCAACGACATCACCACCGAGATTCTGGTCAAGCAGGCCTTGTGCCATGCAGAAGCCGGGGTGGACATGGTGGCCCCCTCGGACATGATGGATGGCCGCATTGGCGCGCTGCGTCAGGCGCTGGAGGCGCATGGCCATATTCACACCCGGATTTTCAGCTACGCGGCCAAATACGCCTCGTCGTTCTACGGCCCGTTCCGCGATGCGGTGGGCTCTGCCGGCAATCTGGGCAAGGCGGATAAAAAAACCTATCAGATGGACCCCGGCAATAGTGATGAAGCGCTGTACGAAGTGGCCATGGACCTGGCCGAGGGTGCGGATCTGGTGATGGTGAAACCGGGCCTGCCGTATCTGGACGTGATTCGCCGGGTGAAAGACCAGTTTGGCGTGCCCACCTTTGCCTATCAGGTATCTGGCGAATACGCCATGCTCAAGGCCGCCAGCCTGAATGGCTGGCTGGACGAACGCGCCTGCATGCTGGAAAGCCTGCTGGCGTTCAAGCGCGCTGGCGCGGATGGGATTCTGACCTACTTTGCCCTGGATGCCGCGCGCGCGCTGCGCGCCTGAACGCCGGTTCGGAGCACGCCCCCCCCCAACGCAACACAGCCCCGAGGGTCATCCCGTCGGGGCTGTTGGTGTTTTGCCGGACAGCAGACAAAACAAAGCCCCATCAGCATAGTGCCATGGGGCGAAATTCTATACGGGCCATGCCGGGGACGATTTCAGTGCAGCCCAGCCATCCACTTGCAGCATGCAACCCGGTTGCAGGTCAGGCCAGCGGCACCCGCGCAGGTGCCGCAACCTTGACTCAGCGTCCTGCCTGATTACTTCTTGCCAGCCACGGTGTTGGTCACCGTGTTGGTGGTGCGGGCGACAGCAGCGCTGGCAGCCTTGGCCGAGTTGGCAGCAGCTTCAGCACCGGCTTCAGCCAGTTCGGTACCCACTTTTTTCGCGGTGCGGGTCACGTTGTCGTAAGCGGCGGTAGCCGAGGTCAGCATGTTCTTGACGGCGTTGATGGCCACTTCGGAACCTGCCGGTGCGTTCTTGGACACTTTGTCCAGGTTGGCGCACAGTTGCTTGTTGAATTCCAGCACTTGCTCTTCAACAAACGATTGAATTTCGTTTTGGGTCTGGATGGCTGCGTCGTATACCGAGCGGGCCACCGAGAAAGCTTGGTCGATGCCCGGCTGAGCCAGGCCAGCCTGGAATTCCAGCACGGCTTTCGGGTCTTTCATTTCCACCAGGGCCTTGGTGGTCGCGGCTTGTTCGGCCAGCAGCTTCTTGGACAGTTCCAGATGCAGGTTGGCGAAGCGCTCGGCGCTGGCCAGCACGATATTGGACAGGCGCACAGCCTTGTCGAATTGGGCTTGGCTCAGGGTTTTCAGTTGCTCGTTGTTGTTGAACATGGTGCTTCCTTTCGCGTGGTCAAGGTTTGGTGTTGTCTTCGCTCTACCGGTGGATGTGCCTGGGCGAAGGTACCGCCGTCTGCTGCCTGTCCGCCTGGGTTGGCTTCAGATGCTGCGTTGCAACATCCTGGAATGAAGATTACCTAACCCAGAACGGTTCGTCAAGCATTTTGTTGCATTGCAACATGGGGCAAGTAGCTATTTTTCATTGTATTTTTACCTGCTCGTAACAGTTGGTCACAATTATTCTTCACATGACCATGGTTTTGTGCAACACAGCTAGCATACGCCACTTTGCCCTCCCTCCGTAGCAAGACCGGACCCTTTACGACATCTTTGCCAGGCCAGTGGGCAGAAAATGCCACACGCCACGTCCATCTGCCTCATGCCGGATGGCCCGCCGGCAGCCAGGCCCGCTTTGCGGCAAGACGGTGCCGGTTTTTCTCCTGCCGCCCGCTGGAATCTGCCCCCACGCGCGCCAACCGCCTTGAAGCGCACAATTGGTGCGGGTACACTCGCCTTGAATAATGGTCATCCCAGCCCGTCATGCGGGGTCCGCGGCGCACCTGCACCACGCCAGCCAGGCCCCTGCAGCGGTATTTCATACGCTCAATAAGGTGGCAATCCCGCCTGCGATTACTGCCTAAGCAATGTGCTGTGGCACACTCAACGATGACCGAGATAAAGGCACCATGCTTATGTTGTTCAGCACCAGGTTCAGCCCGGACTTCTGTTGCCAGCGCCCCGAAGCGGCCACTGGAGATTAACGCCATGCCAGATACTGTCGGTGTTTCTGCCCTGGGAGCACCTTCCCACGTCGTAACCGCCCCGCAATCGCTTGCCGTGCTGGACATCAAGTCGGCGTCAGTGGATGTGCTGTCCATCCTGCTGCGCTCAGCGGACCCGGCACAAATCCATCACGAACTGGGCTCGCGCCTGGCGCGCCGGCCAAAAACCTTTGCCGGTGAACCCTTTTTGCTGGATTTGTCCAACCTGGATGAAGGGGTGATGAATACCCTGCCTGAGCTGTATCGCATCCTGCACGAACAAGGGGTGCGCATCATCGGGGTGCGCCACGCCCACCCAAGTGTGGGTGAGCAGGCGCAGGCGCTGGGCTGGAACTGGTTTCCGGCCAAGCTGGAGCGCCCGCCCGCGCCCGCGCCGGTCACAACGCAAGCGCCGGCCCCGGCAGTAGCCGAGGTCAGCCCGGCCCCGGCAGAGCCCACGCCCGTGGCCGACACCAGCCCAGCCACGCCGGATAGCCCGTGCTGCAAAACCCTGGTGATCGACCGACCGGTGCGCGCTGGCCAGCAGGTGTACGCCCGCGATGGCGATCTGGTGGTGCTGGCGGCAGTCAGTTCCGGAGCCGAGCTGATTGCCGACGGCAATATTCATATTTATGCCCCCATGCGCGGGCGGGCGCTGGCAGGCGCGCGCGGCAATGCCAGCGCACGGATTTTTGCCCAGCAGCTGTCTGCCGAGCTGGTGTCGGTGGCTGGGGTGTACCGCACACTGGAAGACGAGCTGCCCCCCACCTTGCGTGGGCGCGCTGTCCAGATTTTTCTGGATGGCAGCAAACTGGTGCTGGCCCCGCTTGGGGCTTGAGCCACTATCAAAATAGAAACGTTCAACGTTCAGGAAAATACCGTGGCAAAAATTATTGTAGTGACGTCGGGTAAAGGCGGCGTGGGTAAAACCACCACCAGCGCCAGCTTTGCAGCCGGACTGGCCCTGCGTGGACACCGGACCGTGGTGATCGACTTTGACGTCGGCCTGCGTAACCTGGATCTGATCATGGGCTGCGAACGCCGGGTGGTGTACGACCTGATCAATGTGATCAACAAGGAAGCCAAGCTCAATCAGGCGCTGATCAAGGACAAGCACTGCGACAACCTTTACGTGCTGCCGGCCTCGCAAACCCGCGACAAGGACGCGCTGACCAAAGAAGGCGTGGGCGAGGTGCTCAGCGAGCTGGCCAACGACTTTGAATACATCATCTGCGATTCGCCTGCCGGCATCGAAAGCGGCGCGCTGATGGCGCTGTACTACGCTGACGAAGCGCTGATTGTGACCAACCCGGAAGTCTCGTCGGTGCGCGATTCCGACCGGATATTGGGTATTCTGGCCAGCAAGTCCCGCCGGGCGGAAAACAACGAAGACCCGATCAAGGAACACCTGCTGATCACCCGCTACGCGCCTGGCCGGGTGGACAAGGGCGAAATGCTGTCAGTAGACAATATTCTCGACATCCTGTGTGTGCCGCTGATTGGGGTGGTGCCTGAATCGCCCAGCGTGCTGCAAGCCTCCAACGAAGGGATTCCGGTGATTCACAAGGCCGAAACCGATGTGGCGCAAGCCTATCAGGACGTGATTGGCCGCTTCCTGGGCGAAAGCCTGCCGCTGCGTTTTCTGGACACACCCAAGACAGGCCTGCTCAAGCGCCTGTTTGGAGGTTGAAATGTCGCTGATTGACCGCCTGTTCGACCGGCCAAAGAAAACCGCAGACATTGCCCATGAACGCCTGCAGATCATCCTCACCCATGAGCGCAATGGCCGGCACAGCACACCGGACTACCTGCCCGCGCTGCAAAAGGAATTGCTGGCAGTGATTTCCAAATATGTATCGGTGTCGGCAGAAAACATCAAGGTTCAGCTGGAACGCCAGGATCACATGGAAGTGCTGGAAGTGAATATCGTCCTGCCGGATCAGCGCGGATGACGCTGACCGAACTGCGCTACATTGTTGCCGTCGCTCGCGAGCGCCACTTTGGCCGCGCGGCCGCCGGCTGTTTTGTCAGCCAGCCCACACTGAGCATTGCCGTGCGCAAGCTGGAAGAAGAACTCGGCGTCACCCTGTTTGAACGCGGCAGCAACGAAGTCTCGGTCACCGACACGGGCGAGCGCATCATCGAGCAGGCCCAGCGCGTGCTCGATGAAGTGGCAGTGATCAAAACCCTGGCCTGCGAGCTGAAAAACGAGCTGGTCGGCCCGTTCCGGCTGGGGATTATTTTCACCATCGGCCCCTACCTGCTGCCGGCGCTGATTCCGGCGCTGCGCCAGCTGGCACCGGACATGCCGCTGTACCTGGAAGAAAATTACACCGCCCGGCTGGCCGACATGCTCAAGCGCAGTGAAGTGGACGCCGCCATTGTGGCCGAACCCTTTGACGAACCGGGCATTGTCACCTATCCCTTGTACGATGAGCCGTTTGTCGTTGCCGTACCGAAAAACCACCCATGGGCCACACGCAAAAGCGTATCGTCGGCAGAACTGGCCAATGAAAGCGTGCTGCTGCTCACCCAGGGCAACTGCTTCCGTGACCAGGTGCTGGCGCTGTGCGACCGCCTGCAAGCCGGGCCCACGCTGCCGGCAGCCAACACCACCCATGCGCTGGCACGCACCTTGCAGGGCAGCTCATTAACCACCATCCGCCATATGGTGGCCAGTGGCGTGGGCATTACCGTGATGCCGGCCACCTCGGTTGGGCCAGGCGATGACGCACTGCTGGGCATTGTGCCCTTCAGCACGCCCGCCCCCACCCGCCGGGTGGTGCTGGCCTGCCGCAAGCAGTTTTACCGGCGCAGCGCCATTGAGGCACTGCGCCAGGCCATCCGCAACAGCGCCCTGCCGGGCGGGGTGATTCCGGTGGCGGAATCCACCATGCTGGCCCAGTAGCCACCTGCTTGCTTGCCCCTCATTCGTCTCAGGCACAGCGAGCCAGGCGCAGACAAGCCACCCATCTGCCGCATCAGCCGGCAATGCCTTTGCTGGGCAGGGCCAGAATCATTTATCATGGTTTACTTTTTGATTAGTTGGTCTGGACAGGATAGTTATCAGTATGGAATCCGTGCTTATCATCGGTAGCGGGCAAGCCGGGATTGCTCTGGCAAGCGAAATTCGCAAACTTGACCCGCGTCGCCCCATCACCCTGCTGGGGCGTGACACCCACAGTTTCAACCGCACCGAGTTTGTCCAGGCGCTGGGCCCACAGCAAACCCCGCTGACCATCAAACCCCTCACCGAGCTGGCCGAACGCCTGCGCATTGAGGTGGTGAGCGGCCACACCGTGCAGTCGATCAAGCCGATGGATGGCAGCGTGGTGACTGACCAGGGCGAGTTTCAAGCCGACAAGCTGGTGCTGGCCACCGGTGCCAGCCCAATGCTGCCCACGTTTTCCCGCGAACTGCCTGGCCTGGTGGCAGCGGTCACCCATGCAGCAGTGATCAACAAGCTGCGCGCCCGCCTGGCCAGCATCAACGACCTGATCATCATTGGTGCCGGCCAGTCGGGCTGCGAACTGGCCAACACCCTGGCCGATGCGGGCAAAAACGTCACCGTGGTGGAACAACACGCCGGCCCCTTGTTTGAACTGATGCCGCTGGATGCCCGACGCCATCTGGTGGAGCAATTGGAAGAACGCGGGGTGAAGTTCCAGTTCAACGCTCGCTGCGCCAGCGCCAGCAAGGAAGGCCACCGCGCCCGTCTGGGGCTGACCAATGGCAAGACGGTGGAAGGCGATCTGGTGATTGCCTGCATTGGCGTGGTGCCCAACACCAAGCTGGCCAGCGATGCCGGGCTGAAAGTGCGCAAGGGCATTGTGGTTGACCGGCGGATGTCCACCAGTGCAGTCAACACCTATGCGCTGGGCGACTGTGCCGAGGTGAATGGCGTATGGCTGCCATACAGCCAGCCGATTCGCCACCAGGTGGCGGCGCTGGCGCGCACGCTGTGCGGCACGCCCACCCAGGTGAACTTCCCGCCGATGCCGCTGGCGCTGAACATCCCCTGCTGCCCAACGGTGATTGCCCAGCCACGCCCCGGCCTGCCAGGCCAGTGGGAAACGCTGATGGTTGAACGCGGGCTGAACGCCAGCTTCATCGACGACAACGGCCAGTTGCAGGGCTTTGTGCTGATGGGCGAGGAAACCGGCGAAGCACCGTTCCTGCAGGATGAAATTCCAAACTGGCTGAACCTTTGACATCCTCGCCGTCCTAAAGGCGATTCCTACGGCGCTCAGGCGGCAAGCGCCTGAGTCGCTTCGGTGGGTTCCTGTTTCATTGAGCGGCCCGACTGCACCGGCTCTCCGCAGGCTAAAACGCGATGCCCTCGCGCTAAAATATTGATTGCGCCGACAACATCGGCGTTTTCTTCAAAGCCGCACTCGACGCATTCAAACTTGGCTTGCGTCTGTCGATTGTCTTTCGACACATGGCCGCAGCACGGACAGGTTTGACTGGTGTATTGCGGCGGCACGGCAACAACAAAACCGCCGTTCCATGCCGACTTATACTCAAGCTGTCGCCGAAACTCAGCCCATCCCTGATCGAGCATCGACCGGTTCAGGCCGGACTTCTGTTTGACCATCTTGCCGTGCTGTTCGCTGTTGCCTTTGGACGACTTGGACATATGCCGAACCGGCAAATCTTCGATGGCGATCATGGCGTGGTTTTGGCTGATCTGGCACGAAGCCTTGTGCAAAAAGTCTTTCCGGGCGTTGGCCTTGAAGACGTTGCATGGATCGTACTATAGTTGGTCTATGGAACATTTCAACGACATTAGACGCGGGCGGCACTGTGTTTTTAACATGCATGTCCATTTGGTATTTGTGGCAAAGTATCGGCACAACGTGTTCGACAAGGAGGCCATAGACAGGCTGCGCGAGCTGTTTGCCAAGGTATGCAAGGACTTTGAATCGCAGCTTGTTGAAATGGACGGCGAACATGACCATGTGCATTTGCTGGTCAGCTACCCACCCAAAGTGCCGGTGTCTGCATTGGTCAACAGCTTGAAAGGCGTATCCAGTCGCGTGCTACGAAAAGAAAGGCCGGATATTGCCAAACGCTCCTACTACAAAGGCGTGCTCTGGTCGCCGTCTTATTTCGCTTCCTCGTGTGGCGGCGCTCCGATCAGCATCATTCGCCAGTACATTGAGCAACAGGCGACACCGACTTAACAGCAGAAAAGGCGTCCTTCGGACTCCGCGCTATCCCTCCCCGGCCTGAAGGCCGAGGCTTTTCGCGCTAACGGGTAAAAACCCCGCCTCTCCTGGCCATGGCCAGCCGCGTGCGCATGGCTCGACGTCGAGACGCCAGGCCCAGCCACGGCTCTGGCGCTCACTTGCTTGGTTTTCCCTTATCGCCTCCCGCTTGTTACACTCTGCGGTCCGCCATTCTGGCTTAGCCGTCTGCCCCCGCATGTCCATTCCCCACTCTGAATTTGCCCCCCGCGTGATTGCCTGGCAACGCCAGCATGGCCGCCATGGCCTGCCCTGGCAGGTCAGCGACCCGTACAAAATCTGGTTATCCGAAATCATGCTGCAGCAAACCCAGGTCAGCACCGTGCTGGGCTACTACAGCGCTTTTTTGCAACGCTTTCCCGACGTGGCGGCGCTGGCGGCAGCCCCCGTGGATGATGTACTGGCAGCCTGGAGCGGGCTGGGTTATTACAGCCGGGCGCGCAATCTGCACCGGGCGGCCCGTCAGGTGGTGGAACAGCATGGCGGACAGTTTCCGGCAGACCCGGCAGGGCTGGTCAGCCTGCCCGGCATTGGCCGCTCCACGGCGGCAGCAATTGCCGCATTTGCCTTTGGCCAACGCACGGCCATTCTGGACGGCAATGTAAAACGGGTGCTCACCCGCTGCTATGGCGTGGAGGGCTGGCCCGGCGACAAAGCCGTGGAAAACCAGCTATGGACCCTGGCCGAACAACTGCTGCCGCGCGATGCCGCCAGCATGGTGGCTTACACCCAGGGCTTGATGGACCTGGGCAGCCAGGTGTGTGTCCGTGGCCAGCCACAGTGCCCGCGCTGCCCACTGAACAGCGGCTGTGTGGCACTGGCCAGCCAGCGCACCCGCAGCCTGCCCACCGCCCGACCACGCAAGGCGCAGCCGCAGCGCAGCACCCTCATGCTGCTGGCGCGCAGCCAGGATGGCCAGGTCTGGCTGGAGCGCCGCCCGCCCAGCGGCATCTGGGGCGGACTGTGGAGCCTGCCGCAGCTCGACACCCCGGAAGCACTGCCCGGCTGGCTGGCCCAGGCCGGCTGGAGCCACGCCCGCCTGGCCCCCGCCTGGCCGGCAGTCCAGCATGTTTTTACCCACTTTCGCCTGACCCTGACCCCGCAGCCGCTGATGCTGGAGCACGCCGAGCCGGGGCCGGACAATGGCCAGTGGTGGCCGCTGGAACAGGCACTGGCGCTGGGTTTGCCCGCGCCAATCCGCCGCCTGCTGGCAGAATGCGGCCAGGGCCGGATTGGCGAGATGCAAAAAAATCTGGACCTTGATGCTTGAAAACTGCCCCAAGCGTCCATACTATTAGCACTCGCAAGCGTTGAGTGCTAATCAGCTAAGCCATCTCAATGATTTGACTTGCTTTTTTTCTCTCGACATCTAACCCAGAATTTTTAGGAGACTGTTCATGGCTATTCGTCCTCTGCACGACCGCGTGGTCATCAAGCGCCTCGAAGCTGAAGAAAAAACGGCTTCCGGCATCGTTTTGCCAGGCGCTGCTGCCGAGAAGCCGGACATGGGCGAAGTGATTGCCGTCGGTAACGGCAAGATCCTGGAAAACGGCGAGCGCCGCCCGCTGGAAGTGAAGAAGGGTGACAAGGTCATCTTCGGCAAATACTCCGGCCAGACCGTCAAGGTTGACGGTAACGAAGTGCTGGTGATGCGCGAAGAAGACATCATGGGCATCGTCGAATAATCGACCCCCTGCTGTTGCATCCAGTCTTTCCGCTATTGAATGTAATCGTTAAATACGACAACGACAGAGTTTCGGAGTAAAAAATGGCAGCTAAAGAAGTCAAATTCGGTGATTCCGCCCGTGCCAAGATGGTGATCGGTGTCAATATTCTGGCTGACGCCGTCAAAGTGACCCTGGGCCCGAAAGGCCGCAATGTGGTGCTGGATCGCAGCTATGGTTCCCCGACCATCACCAAGGATGGCGTATCGGTGGCCAAGGAAATCGAACTGAAAGACAAGTTCGAGAACATGGGCGCGCAAATGGTCAAGGAAGTGGCTTCCAAGACCAACGACATCGCCGGTGACGGCACCACCACCGCCACCGTGCTGGCACAAGCCGTGGTGCAAGAAGGCATGAAGTACGTGGCCGCCGGCATGAACCCGATGGACCTGAAGCGCGGCATCGACAAGGCCGTGATCGCCATGGTGGAAGAGCTGAAGAAGATCTCCAAGCCGTGCGCCACCACCAAGGAAATCGCCCAGGTGGGTTCCATCTCCGCCAACAGCGACACCGTGATCGGTGACAAGATTGCCGCTGCCATGGAAAAAGTGGGCAAGGAAGGCGTGATCACCGTGGAAGACGGCTCCGGTCTGGAAGACGAGCTGGACGTGGTGGAAGGCATGCAGTTTGACCGTGGCTACCTGTCGCCGTACTTCATCAACCAGCCGGAAAAACAGATTGCCCAGCTGGACAATCCGTTTGTGCTGCTGTTTGACAAGAAAATCAGCAACATCCGCGACCTGCTGCCGGTGCTGGAACAAGTGGCCAAGTCGGGCCGCCCGCTGCTGATCATCGCCGAAGACGTCGATGGTGAAGCACTGGCTACCCTGGTGGTCAACACCATCCGTGGCATCCTGAAGGTGGTTGCTGTCAAGGCTCCGGGCTTTGGCGACCGTCGCAAGGCCATGCTGGAAGACATCGCCATCCTGACCGGCGGCACCGTGATTGCCGAAGAAGTGGGCCTGACCCTGGAAAAAGCCACGCTGGACCTGCTGGGCCAAGCCAAGCGCGTTGAAGTGGGCAAGGAAAACACCATCCTGATCGACGGCGTGGGCGAAGCCGCTGCCATCCAGGCACGCGTGGAGCAAATCCGTCGCCAGATCGAAGACGCCAGCAGCGACTACGACCGTGAAAAACTGCAAGAACGCGTGGCCAAGCTGGCCGGTGGCGTGGCAGTGATCAAGGTGGGTGCCGCCACTGAAGTAGAAATGAAAGAGAAGAAGGCCCGTGTCGAAGACGCCCTGCACGCCACCCGCGCCGCAGTGGAAGAAGGCATTGTGCCAGGCGGTGGCGTGGCCCTCTTGCGTGCCCGCGCCAACCTGGGCGAACTGAAAGGCATCAACGCCGAACAGAACGCCGGCATCCAGATCGTGATGAAGGCCATTGAATCGCCGCTGCGCCAGATTGTGGCCAACGCCGGCGACGAACCGTCCGTGGTGGTCAACAAGGTGTTTGAAGGCAAGGGCAACTTTGGCTACAACGCCGCCACTGGCGAATACGGCGACATGGTGGAAATGGGCGTGCTGGACCCGACCAAGGTCACCCGTTCTGCACTGCAACACGCCGCGTCCATCGCGGGCCTGATGCTGACCACCGACTGCATGGTGGCCGAACTGCCGGAAGACAAGCCGTCAGCTCCGGACATGGGCGGCATGGGTGGCATGGGCGGCATGATGTAATTCAGCCCGGCTGAGCGGTTTCTTCGCGCTCTCCACCAAACCCCACACTGCGGTGTGGGGTTTTTTGCGTGCAAAACCCGTTTCCCACTTGGGGTTAAGCCAGCGTCCGTGCGACAATTCGTCCCTGTTGAAATCCACGAGGTTTGTGCTATGCAGCGCAGCGAATTGCTTCAAGCCCTGGATGCCCTGCTCGAACCGTGGCGGTTCAAGGACTACTGCCCCAATGGTTTGCAGGTGGAAGGCCGGGCCAGCGTACAACGCGTGGTCACCGGCGTCACCGCCAGCGCCGCCCTGATTGAGGCAGCGATTGCGGTCGGGGCCGACACCGTGCTGGTGCATCACGGATATTTCTGGAAAAACGAAGACCCCAGGGTGATCGGGATGAAAAAATCCCGTCTGGCCCGGCTGCTGGCCCACGACATCAACCTGATTGCCTATCACCTGCCGCTGGATGCCCATCCAGTGCTGGGCAACAACGCCCAATTAGCCGCCGTGCTGGGCCTGCAGGTACATGGCCAGACCGGCGAGCAGAACCTGCTCTGGCACGGCGAACTGCCCGAGGCCATCACCCTGGAGGCCTGGCGGCAACAGGCCGGCGATTGCCTGCAACGCACGCCGCTGACGCTGGGCAATCCGCAGGCGCTCATACGCCGGGTGGCCTGGTGCACCGGCGGGGCGCAGGGCATGTTTGCCGACGCCGTGGCGCTGGGGGTGGACTTGTTCATCACTGGCGAAGCATCGGAACCCTGCGCGCATATTGCCGCAGAAACCGGCGTGGCCTTTGCCGCTGCCGGCCACCACGCCACCGAACGCTACGGCGTGCGCGCCGTAGGTCAGCACCTGGCGGACACGCTGGGCATTGACGTGCGGTGGATTGACCGGGATAACCCGGTTTGATCACATTGTTTTTATGGGCTGTCTGCCTGCCTTGCCTGGCAGGAACATCACTTGAATGGCCAGGACAGGACATCAATCGCGGCTGGCAGAAAACGACCGCGCCCTTGCGCTGTGCCGGTGGCGAACTAAGTTTTTTGCATAAACGCTTTAAGTCCCTACCGCCAATCAGGTAAAATCAGACAGTTTTAGCTCGGTTTTCATGTTTGAGGATGAGTAAATGAGTGAGCAACAAGTCGATACGGGCCGTCGCCGGTTCCTGACAGTTGCGACCAGCGCCGCAGGTGGCGTGGCCGCAGCGGCTGTCGCCACGCCGTTTGTGATGAGCTTCTTCCCTTCGGAACGCGCCAAGGCAGCAGGCGCCCCGGTGGAAGTGGACATCAGCAAGCTCGAGGCGGGTCAGAAAATCAACGTCGAATGGCGCGGCAAGCCGGTCTGGGTGGTCAACCGGACACCGGATCAGGTGAAAAACCTGGCCAAACTGGGCAGCAAGCTGGCTGACCCCACTTCCACCGTGCCGCAGCAGCCGGAATACTGCAAGAACGAGCATCGCTCGATCAAGCCGGAAATTCTGGTCGCGGTCGGGATTTGCACCCACCTGGGCTGTTCCCCAACCTTCCGTCCGGATCTGGCCCCGGCTGATCTGGGCCCGGAATGGCTGGGTGGTTTCTACTGCCCATGTCACGGTTCCAAGTTTGATCTGGCCGCCCGCGTCTATTCTGGCGTCCCGGCTCCGACCAACATGGAAATCCCCCCGCACAAATACATGTCCGATACCCGACTCCTGATCGGCGACGACAAATAAGCGAAGGGCACACACAAAATGAGCAAGCAACAAGCTGTTTTGGACTGGATTGACGCCCGCTTCCCGCTGACGTCAACCTGGAAGGCGCATGTTTCCGAATACTATGCGCCGAGAAACTTTAACTTCTGGTATTTCTTCGGTTCGCTGGCCATGCTGGTGCTGGTGCTGCAGATTGTCACCGGTATTTTCCTGACCATGAACTACAAGCCGGACGGCACGCTGAACGGCTCTGGCGTTCCGGTGGCCTTTGCCTCGGTTGAGTACATCATGCGTGATGTGGCCGGTGGCTGGATCATCCGCTACATGCACTCCACCGGTGCCTCGATGTTCTTTGTCGTGGTCTACCTGCACATGTTCCGTGGCCTGATCTACGGTTCGTACAAGCAGCCGCGCGAACTGATCTGGGTGTTTGGCACGCTGATTTTCCTGTGCCTGATGGCCGAAGCCTTCATGGGCTACCTGCTGCCGTGGGGCCAGATGTCGTTCTGGGGTGCGCAGGTGATCGTGAACCTGTTTGCCTCGATCCCGGTCATTGGCCCGGATCTGTCGGTGTTCATCCGTGGTGACTTCGTGGTGGGCGACGCAACGCTGAACCGCTTCTTCGCCCTGCATGTGATTGCCGTGCCGCTGATTCTGGTGGCGCTGGTGGCGGCTCACCTGATTGCCCTGCATGAAGTGGGTTCCAACAACCCCGACGGCGTGGAAATCAAGAAGAACAAAGACCCGGTTACCCATATTCCGCTGGATGGCATTCCGTTCCACCCGTACTACACCGTCAAGGATGTACTGGGTGTGGTGGTGTTCCTGATCGTGTTCAGCGCCGTGGTGTTCCTGATGCCGGAAATGGGCGGTTACTTCCTTGAGCACCCGAACTTTGACCCGGCTGACCCGCTGAAGACCCCGGCACACATTGCGCCGGTGTGGTACTTCACCCCGTTCTACGCCATCCTGCGCGCGATTCCGTCGTTTGCCGGCACCCAGGTGTGGGGTGTGCTGGGCATGGGCGGTGCCGTGGTGCTGATTGCCTTCCTGCCGTGGCTGGACAAGTCGCCGGTGAAATCGATCCGCTATCGCAGCACCAAGTTCAAGGTCCTGCTGGCCCTGTTCATCACCGCCTTCATCGGCCTGGGCATTCTGGGCGCGATGCCGTCGACCAATGTGCGCACGGTGATCGCCCAGATTTTCTCGGTGATTTACTTCGGTTTCTTCCTGGGCATGCCGTTCTTCACCAAGAATGACGTCGGCAGCGAAGCGCCGCCGGCACGCGTTACCGAAAACACCGGTAGCCGTCAGGTGCTGTTCTTCGTGCTCGTAGCCTTGGCAATTGGCGGTGCAACGCTGTTTGCCAAGATGGTCTGATCCAGGGGATGACAACAATGAAAAAGCATTTTCGTCACCTGATCGCTGCGCTGGCCCTGGTTCTGCCGGTGGCTGCCTTCGGCAATGCCGGTGGCCCTGAGCTGGAAAAAGCGCCGATCAATGTGAAGGACGTCGAGTCTCTGCAACGCGGCGCCCAGATTTTCAACAACTACTGCCTGTCCTGCCATTCGGCCAGCTACATGCGTTACAACCGTCTGCAGGATATCGCCTTGTCCGAGCAACAGATCAAGGACAATCTGATGTTCGCCACCGACAAGATCGGTGAGACGATGGCCATTTCGATGGACAAGAAAGAAGCCAAGGACTGGTTCGGCGCTATTCCGCCGGATCTGACCGTGATTGCCCGCTCGCGCGGCGCTGACTACCTGTACGGCTACATGCGCGGTTTCTACCGTGATGAAACCCGTCCGACCGGCTGGAACAACACCGTGTTTGACAAGGTAGGCATGCCGCACATCCTGTGGGAATGGCAGGGCGAGCAGCGCATGGAACTGGTGAAGGGCAAGGACGGCCATGAAGAGCACAAGCTGGTGCTGGTCAAACCGGGCAGCCTGACCAAGCTGGAAAACGGCAAAGCCGACACCAGCGAATACGACAAGCGTGCTGCTGACCTGGTGAACTACATGGTCTACATGGGAGAACCCACCCAGGTGAAGCGTGAGCAGCTGGGCTATGTGGTGATTCTGTTCCTGGCGCTGGTGATGTTCCCGCTGGCCTACTTCCTGAAGAAGGAATACTGGAAAGACGTGCATTAATCCCGCACTTCACATCCGGTCACAAAAAGCGGAGAGCGAGCTCTCCGCTTTTTGTTTATAAAATAACCACTTATCGTGCAAAACTGGCGGTTGCCCCCTGTGGGATGCTAGAATTGGCGATTGTTATCACCCTGCTGCTGCCAACCGGGCCGGCGATTCAGCCTGCACACGGTGGCCGCGCTCTTGACGGAGATCATACCGACTATGATGACGCTCTATTCCGGTACCACCTGCCCGTTCAGCCACCGCTGCCGGATTGTCCTGTTTGAAAAAGGCATGGACTTTCAAATTAACGATGTCGACGTGCACAACAAGCCGGAAGACCTCGCGGTCATGAACCCGTACAACGAAGTGCCGGTGCTGGTCGAACGTGACCTCATCCTGCACGAATCGAACATCATCAACGAATACATCGACGAGCGCTTTCCGCATCCGCAGCTGATGCCCGCCGACCCGGTGATGCGCGCCCGTGCGCGCTTGTTCCTGTTCCGCTTTGAGCAGGAGCTGTTTGTCCATGTGCGCCAGCTGGAGCAATCGCAAAACGGCAAGGCTGGCGAACGCGCCCGCGATGCCATCCGCGACAGCCTGACCCAGATTGCGCCCATTTTTGCCAAACAGAAGTTTATTCTGGGTGAAGAATTCTCCATGATCGACGTGGCCATTGCCCCATTGATGTGGCGTCTGGAACACTACAATATCGATCTGGGCAAGGCAGCCGCCCCGATCCTGAAATACTCCGAACGGATTTTCAGCCGTCAGGCGTTTATCGATTCGCTGACCCCGGCAGAAAAAGCCATGCGCAAGTAATACCGTGCTGCCATGCCGGCGCGGCCTCCCCCTGCGGGAGGCCGCAGCACAGCCAGACCTTCACGGAAAACTCCCCTATGCAAACCACCTCGACCAAACCCTACCTGCTGCGCGCCCTGTACGAATGGTGCGGCGACAACCACTACACTCCCTACCTGACGGTGTGGGTGGACGAACACGTACAGGTGCCGATGGCCTACGTGAAAAACAACGAAATCGTGCTGAACATCGGTGCCAACGCCACCCACAAGCTGCAGATCGACAACGACTATGTGTCGTTTTCAGCCCGCTTCAACGGCGTGTCGCACGATATCTGGGTGCCGGTAGGCAATGTGATGGGGATTTTTGCCCGTGAAACCGGCGAAGGCATGGGCTTTGACGTTGAGCTGATGCAAGACGCTGCCAGCGCTGCGCCCGGTGAAGATGCCGAGATCGTGACCTTGCAGCCGGTGGTACACGCTGCTGTGCCAGCAGCAGAGGCAGGCCCAGGTGATGAACCGCCCCCCAGCCGCCCGGCAGGCAACCGCCCGTCGCTGAAAATCGTCAAATAAGGCGCTGCAGTGGGCAGCATGCCCGCCAGCCTAAAAAAATGGCCTCGACGGACATCTACCGTCGAGGCCATTTTTTCAGCCCGTATATTTACAGCGCGGCCCCCACGCTGACAGCGCCAGACTGAATCGCCTGGGCAATCTGCTGCGCCCAGTATTGCGCCTGTGCCTTATCCTCGGCTTCCACCATCACCCGCACCACCGGTTCGGTGCCACTCGGGCGCAACACCACCCGACCCGAACCATTCAGCGCCGCTTCGGCCTCGGCCAGCGCCGTGCGGCTGGCACGCTGCCAGTCCATGCCCGGTGTCAGGCGGACATTGATCATGGTTTGTGGAAACGGCTGCCAGTCACGGCATACACCGGCCAGATCGGTATCCAGCACCGAGAGCGCCATCAGCACCTGCAGGCTGGAAATAATCCCGTCGCCCGTGGTGTGCCGGTCCAGGCAGAGCAAATGGCCAGAACTTTCGCCGCCCACCAGCCAGCCACGCGTCTGCAGCTGCTCCAGCACGTAGCGGTCGCCCACCTTGGCACGGGCAAAGGCAATGCCCTGGCGCGCCAGCGCCTGCTCCATCGCCAGATTGGTCATCACCGTGCCCACCACGCCACCTTCCAGCCGGCCAGTCAGCTTGCGTGCCTTGGCCATCACGTACAGCAGCTGGTCGCCATCGTACAGCCGACCCTGACGGTCTACCATCATCAGCCGGTCACCATCGCCATCCAGGGCAATGCCATAGTCTGCATCATGCGCCAGCACCGCCTGCTGCAGCGCCTTGGTGTGGGTGGCCCCGCACTGGTCGTTGATATTGAAGCCATTGGGCTGGGTGGCAATTTCAATCACCTCGGCCCCCAACTCGTGAAACACCTTGGGCGCGATATGGTACGTTGCGCCATTGGCGCAATCCACCACCAGCTTCAGGCCGCGCAGATCACGGTCAGTGGGAAAGGTGCTCTTGCAAAACTCGATATAGCGACCCTGCGCATCAGACAGGCGCTTGGCACGGCCCAGCTCAGCCGACGGACGCACCTGCATGGGCTGATCAATCTGCGCTTCGATTTCCAGCTCCAGCGCATCGTCCAGCTTGACCCCCCCTTCGGCAAAAAACTTGATGCCATTATCCTGGTAGGGATTGTGCGAGGCCGAAATCACCACGCCGGCCTGCAGGCGCAAGGCACGGGTCAGGTAGGCAATACCCGGTGTGGGCAGCGGCCCGGCCAGATACACATCCACGCCAGCAGCGGCAAACCCGGCTTGCAGCGCGGCCTCCAGCATATAACCAGAAATACGGGTATCTTTACCAATCAGCACCCCCGGACGATGACGGCTATCGTGCTTGACCAACACCTGACCGGCGGCGTAACCCAGCCGCAAAACAAAATCCGGGGTAATCGGTGCCTGGCCCACTTCACCGCGCACCCCATCGGTGCCAAAGTATTTGCGTGCGCTCATTGTGTCCTTTCTGCGAGGTGGCAAGCCACTGGCATCGCCCCCATATGATGACGGATTGGGCCATTTTACGCGGTTCTGCCGGTTTCAGCAGGCCCGTTGTGTGGCGCGCATGGCCTGCCAGACCGCCAAGGCATCGCGGGTCTCGGCCACATCGTGGACGCGGACAATTGCCGCACCATGCTGACAGGCCAGCAAGGCCGCCGCCACGCTGGCCGCCACCCGCCGCGCCGGCACATCCTGTCCGGTGACCGCCCCCAGCATCGACTTGCGCGACAAGCCGGCCAGCACCGGGGCCAGACGGGCGCATTCTCCCAGCCGGGCCAGCAGCGCGTAGTTGTGCTCAACCGTTTTGCCAAAGCCAAAGCCAGGGTCAACCAGCAGGCGCGAAGCGGCAATGCCACCGGCCAGCGCAGCGTGCGCCCTGGCGGCCAGGTAGTCGATCACCTCGGCCACCACATCGCGGTACTGGGGCGCTTGCTGCATGGTTTGCGGCGTGCCCTGTTTGTGCATCAGACAAACCGCAGCTGACGATGCCGCCACTGCCGCAATGGCACCCTCGTCCTCCAGCGCCGCCACATCGTTGATCAGGTCTACCCCCAGCGCCAGCCCGGCACGCATCACCGCCGTGCGTCGGGTATCCAGCGAAATCGGCACCGGGTAGTCACGCAGCGCCTCCAGTACCGGCAGCACCCGGTCGATTTCTTCCTGCTCTGACACCAGCGGGGCATTGGGCCGGGTGGATTCGCCGCCAATATCCAGCAGGTCGGCACCTTCCGCCAGCATGGCTTCGGCACGGGCGCGGGCGGCATCTGGCAGCAGATAGCGCCCGCCGTCAGAAAACGAATCCGGGGTGACATTGAGAATGCCCATGATCAACGGGCGCTGCAGCGACAGCACAAAACGGCCAGCATGCAAGGTGGCAGCAGACATACACACTCCATAAACCCATAAACGACAACGCGGCAGCCCGAAGGCTGCCGCGTGTGTCCAACTTTAAAACAACACTCAGATTTCCTGCGCCGGCTTGATCGTCGGCGTCACCGGGGTGGGCGTGGCCGGCGGGGTGGTGCCGTTGCTATTGCTGCTGCTCGGGCGCGGCGGACGCGGCGGACGGCCCTGCATGATGTCCTCGATCTGCTCGGCGTCGATGGTTTCCCATTCCAGCAGTGCGGCGGTCATGGCTTCCACCTTGTCGCGGTTTTCTTCCAGCAGGCGACGGGCCAGCGTGTACTGTTCGTCGATGATGCGGCGGATTTCCGCATCCACCTGATGCATGGTGGCTTCCGACAGGTTCTTGTGCGTGGTCACCGAACGGCCCAGGAACACTTCGCCTTCGTTCTCGCCGTAGACCATCGGGCCAAGCTTGTCGCTCATGCCGTAGCGGGTCACCATGTCGCGGGCCATCGAGGTGGCACGTTCAAAGTCATTGCTCGCCCCGGTGGTCATCTGGTGCATGAACAGCTCTTCGGCAATCCGGCCACCAAACAGCACGGACACACGTTGCAGCAGATAGTCACGGTCGTAAGCGTAGCGGTCCTGCTCCGGCAGTTGCATGGTCACCCCCAGCGCACGACCGCGCGGGATGATGGTGACCTTGTGCACCGGGTCAGACTTGGGCAACAGCTTGGCGACGATGGCATGGCCGGATTCGTGGTAAGCGGTGTTCTTCTTTTCCTCGTCGGTCATCACCATGCTGCGGCGCTCGGCCCCCATCATGATCTTGTCTTTGGCCGACTCGAAGTCTTCCATGTCCACCAGGCGCTTGTTGCGGCGGGCGGCAAACAGTGCCGCTTCGTTGACCAGGTTGGCCAGATCGGCACCGGAGAAGCCCGGCGTGCCACGACCGATGATTTCCGGCTTCACGTCCACCGCAATCGGCACCTTGCGCATATGCACATTGAGGATCTGCTCACGGCCACGGATGTCCGGCAGCGGCACCACCACCTGGCGGTCGAAGCGGCCAGGGCGTTGCAGTGCCGGGTCGAGCACGTCCGGACGGTTGGTGGCGGCAATCACGATCACCGTGGAATTGGTGTCGAAACCGTCCATCTCCACCAGCAGCTGGTTAAGCGTTTGTTCGCGTTCGTCGTTGCCGCCGCCCAGACCTGCGCCACGCTGACGGCCCACCGCGTCGATTTCATCAATGAAGATGATGCACGGCGAGTTTTTCTTGGCGTTCTCGAACATGTCGCGCACACGGGCCGCGCCCACGCCGACAAACATTTCCACAAAATCCGAACCGGAAATCGAGAAGAACGGCACCTTGGCTTCACCAGCAATGGCCTTGGCCAGCAAGGTTTTACCGGTACCGGGGCTGCCGGCCAGCAGAATGCCGCGCGGGATGCGCCCGCCCAGTGTCTGGTAACGGCCCGGCTCGCGCAGATAATCGACGATTTCCTTCACTTCTTCCTTGGCTTCGTCGCAACCGGCCACGTCAGCAAAGGTGATGCTGTTCTGTTCCTGGTCCAGCATGCGTGCGCGGCTCTTGCCAAAGCTGAACGCGCCGCCCTTGCCGCCGCCTTGCATCTGGCGCATGAAGAACACCCAGACACCGATCAGCAACAACATCGGGAACCAGGAAATGAAGATGTTCATCAGCAGCGACGGCTCTTCTTCCGGCTTGGCCGAGAAGCGCACATTGCTCTTGATCAGCTGGTTCACCAGTTGCGGATCGTACGGCGCGTAGGTGGTGAAGGCGCTGCCGTCAGCACGGCGACCCTTCAGCCACTGCCCGCGCAACGGATGGCCTTCGATGACCACCGACTGCACCCGACCGGCTTCGACATCGCCGATGAATGTGGAGTATTCGACCTGGTTTTGCGTCTCTTGACGCTTGCTGAACTGGTTGAACACCGTCATCAGCACGAGGCCGATAATGACCCATATGGCGATGTTTTTACCGATGTTGTTCAAAGCGGACTCCTTAATGTGCCCTGACCTGCCAAATCTGTAGCAGCCATTTCCCGGCAGGAAAAAAATTTCATCGGAAACAGCACCTTTTTCATTGTAAACCCTGGATGCCCAACTGTCAGCGTCGACCTTTGCCCAACAGGTACACTTCGCTGCTGCGATCCCGTGAGGCCTTGGGTTTGCGACTGTGTACTTCGCTGAAGGTTTCCCGCATGGTTTTCAGAAACGTGTTGAACTCGCTGCCCTGAAACACCTTGACCAGAAAATGTCCGCCCGGTTTCAGATGCTCCTGGGCAAACATCAGGGCCAGTTCCACCAGATAGGCGCTGCGCGCCTGGTCGATGCTGCTGTTACCGGACATGTTGGGGGCGATGTCAGAGATTACAAGGTCAACGGGCCGGCCTTCCAGCAGTTGCACAAACTGCGCCAGCACCTCGTCCTCGCGAAAGTCGCCCTGGATGAACTGCACGCCCGCCACCGGGTTCATCGGCAAAATGTCCAGCGCCAGCACCCGGCCTTGTTCGCCCACCTTGTCCGCCGCCACTTGCGACCAGCTGCCCGGTGCCGAACCGAGGTCGGCCACGGTGATGCCGGGGCGCAGCAGTTTGTCCTTTTCGTCGATTTCCAACAATTTGTAGGCAGCCCGCGAGCGGTAGCCGTCCTTTTGCGCCATGTGGACATAATGGTCGTTCACATGCTCGTTCAACCATGCCTTACTGGTTTTGCTGCGTGCCATACAGTAAACTCGTGTTTTGAAACTGCTCTTTGACAAGAATACGATGAAAATCGAACTCTCTTCTGACGAACGACGCCATTTGAAGGCGCTCGCCCATCCGCTTAATCCGGTGGTGATGATTGGCAATAACGGCCTGACGGACGCCGTAATGCGTGAAATCGCCATCAACCTGGACGCCCACGAACTGATCAAGATTCGTGTCCAGGGTGACGACCGTGAGGTCCGTGTGGCCTTGCTGGAACAGATTTGCCAGGATCTGAGCGCCGCCCCGGTGCAACATATCGGCAAACTGCTGGTGATTTATCGCCCGACTGGCGATGCCAAAATCACCCTGCCCAAAAAGCAGGGCAAGAAAAAGGCCTGATGTTCCCACCCCGTCCGGGGTGGCAATCCAGCCACAGCGGCGAGCCCAGGCTCGCCGCTTTTTTCATGTTGTTGCGTATTGTGTTTTTGCCACTCAGCGCCGCTCGCGCCACAGCACCCACACCACGCCCAGCACACTTTGCAGCAGGTACACGCTGCTGGAAATACCATGCCAGGGGCCAAAGCCCAGGCCAAGCACCTGGCTGGCCTGACCTGCAGCGTCCAGCGGGGTCTGCTTGAGCTGGTTGATCACCGGATGAATCAGCCACTGGTTAAGCAGCGAGCAGCCCAGCATCGCCCACACCAGCCGCGCCAGCGCATGGCGATGGCCATGCAGGCCATAGCGCAGGGTGTACAAGCCCAGCCAGACCAGCGCGCACCCCAGCCCCAGCCATTCCACCAGGCTGAACATCCGTCCGGCCAGCGCGCCAGCCAGCTGGCTATCCAGCTGGGCAAACAGCACCGGAGCCACGCCCCAGCCCACCATCCACTGCCCGCCCAGCCACAGGGTCAACGCCAGGCGGCGCAGCCGTGGGTTCCAGTCGCTCATACAGCCTCCTGACCCCTGCCGGATCTGGCCCGGAAGGGGATTAACGGTATTCTACGTCCAGCACTTCGTATTCACGCAGGCCACCCGGAGCCTGCACTTCGGCCACGTCGCCGCTTTCCTTGCCAATCAGCGCGCGGGCAATCGGCGAATTGACCGACACCTTGCCCTGCTTGATATCCGCTTCGTCGTCACCCACGATCTGATAACACACTTCGTCGTCGCTTTCCATGTCCAGCAGCTTGACCGTGGCACCAAACACGATGCGGCCATCGGCGTCCAGCGTGGTCGGGTCGATGATCTGCGCATTGGACAGCTTGCTTTCGATTTCGGCAATGCGGCCTTCGACAAAACCCTGGCGCTCCTTGGCGGCGTCGTACTCGGCGTTTTCCGACAAGTCGCCGTGGCTGCGGGCTTCGGCAATCGCGGCAATCACGCTTGGGCGCTCAATGCTTTTCAGGCGCTGCAGTTCGGTTTTGAGTTGCTCGGCGCCCAGCACGGTCAGCGGAACTTTAATCATCTGGATTCTCCAGGAAACCCGGCAACAGGCCGGATTCCACACAATAAAAGGCAAGCCGCCGTTGAAAAACGGCGGCTTGCTGAAGTCGGATTGACGGGGTAATTCCCGGATTGTAACGGCAAGCCGGGCGGTTTCCAAGTATGAACCGCCACCCGGCATGCCAGGCGGAAGAAAAAACTTACAGCTGGGCGTGCAGCGACTGCACGCTGTAAACCCCCAGGTCCTGCAGATGGCGCATGCCCACGCACACCGCACGGGCACCCGCCAGCGTGGTGTACTGCGGAATGCGGCCTTGCAGCGCCGAGCGGCGGATCGAGTAGCTGTCCTGCACTGCCTGGCGTTTTTCGTCCACGGTGTTGATCACCAGACAAATTTCGCCATTCTTGATCATGTCCACCACATGCGGACGGCCTTCGGTCACCTTGTTGATGGCGGTCACCGGCAGGCCCTGCTCGCTGATCATCTGCGCGGTGCCACGGGTGGCCACCAAGTCAAAGCCCAGGTCAAGCAGGTCGCGGGCCACTTCGACAATGCCGGTCTTGTCCGACTGACGCACCGACAGGAACACCTTACCCTGTTTCGGGAAGCGGTCGCCAGCGGCCAGCTGGCTTTTCACATAAGCTTCGGCAAACGAACCGCCCACGCCCATTACTTCACCGGTGGATTTCATTTCCGGGCCAAGAATGGTGTCCACGCCAGGGAACTTGATAAACGGGAACACGGCTTCCTTGACGGCGAAATACGGCGGAATCACCTCGCGGGTCACGCCCTGGGCGGCCAGGCTGATGCCGGCCATGCAGCGTGCGGCGATCTTGGCCAGCGGCTGGCCAGTTACCTTGGACACAAACGGCACGGTGCGCGAGGCGCGCGGGTTGACTTCCAGCACATAGATGGTATCGCCCTGAATGGCAAACTGCACATTCATCAGGCCCACCACGTTCAGCGCCTTGGCCATGGCAACGGTCTGGCGGCGGATTTCGTCCTGTACGTCAGCGCCCAGGCTGTACGGCGGCAGCGAGCAGGCGGAATCACCGGAGTGTACGCCGGCTTGCTCGATATGCTGCATGATGCCGCCGATGATCACCTGTTCGCCATCGCTGATGGCGTCCACGTCCACTTCGATGGCGTCGTTCAGGAAACGGTCCAGCAACACCGGGCTGTCATTCGACACCTTCACTGCCTCGCGCATATAGCGTTCGAGGTCGGCCTGCTCGTGGACGATTTCCATCGCCCGGCCACCCAGCACGTAGGACGGACGCACCACCAGCGGATAGCCGATTTCAGCCGCCAGGCGGATGGCTTCCTGCGGGTCACGCGCGGTGCGGTTGGGCGGCTGCTTGAGCTTGAGCGCGTGCAGCATCTTCTGGAAGCGTTCGCGGTCTTCGGCGCAGTCGATCATGTCCGGAGTGGTGCCAATGATGGGCACGCCGTTGGCTTCCAGCGCACGCGCCAGTTTCAGCGGGGTCTGGCCACCGTACTGCACGATCACGCCGATGGGTTTTTCCACATTGACCACTTCCAGCACGTCTTCCAGCGTCAGCGGCTCGAAGTACAGGCGGTCGGAGGTGTCGTAGTCGGTGGACACGGTTTCCGGGTTGCAGTTGACCATGATGGTCTCAAAACCGGATTCGCGCAGGCTCAGCGCGGCGTGGACGCAGCAGTAGTCAAATTCGATGCCCTGGCCGATGCGGTTTGGCCCGCCGCCCAGCACCATGATTTTTTGCCGGCTGGACGGTTGCGCTTCGCACTCTTCTTCGTAAGTCGAGTACATATAAGCGGTGTTGGTGGCAAATTCCGCCGCGCAGGTATCCACCCGCTTGTACACCGGACGCACGCCGCTGGCCCAGCGCTTGTTGCGCACTGCGCCCTGGTCGGTGCCGAGCAAGACGGCCAGACGACGGTCGGAGAAGCCCTTGCGCTTGAGGCGGCGCAGGGTGTCGGCGTCCAGGCTGTCCAGCTTCTGGCCCTTGAGCTCGGTTTCTTCGGCCACCAGGTCTTCCAGCTGGGCGAGGAACCACGGGTCGATCTTGCACACGTCGAAGATTTCGCGCGCGCTCATGCCAATGCGGAAAGCATCGGCCACGTACAGCAGACGATCCGGCCCCGGCTCGCCCAGCTCGCGGGTGATGGTTTCGCGGTCGGTCGAACGCTCATCCAGGCCAGACAGGCCGGTTTCCATGCCGCGCAGGGCTTTTTGCATGGATTCCTGCAGCGAACGGCCCATGGCCATCACCTCGCCCACCGACTTCATCTGGGTGGTCAGGCGGTCGTTGGCCTGCGGGAATTTCTCGAAGGCAAAACGCGGAATCTTGGTGACCACGTAGTCGATCGACGGCTCGAACGAGGCCGGGGTGGCCCCGCCAGTGATGTCGTTTTTCAGCTCGTCCAGCGTGTAGCCCACCGCCAGCTTGGCCGCCACCTTGGCAATCGGGAAGCCGGTGGCCTTGGACGCCAGCGCCGACGAACGCGACACGCGCGGGTTCATTTCAATGACGATCATCTCGCCATTGTCCGGATTGACGGCAAACTGCACATTGGAGCCGCCGGTATCCACGCCGATCTCACGCAACACCGCCAGGCTGGCGTTACGCATGATCTGATATTCCTTGTCGGTCAGCGTTTGCGCCGGGGCCACGGTAATCGAATCGCCAGTGTGCACGCCCATCGGATCGAAGTTTTCGATCGAGCAGATGATGATGCAGTTGTCGTTGCGGTCGCGCACCACTTCCATCTCGTACTCTTTCCAGCCCAGCACCGACTGCTCGATCAGCAGTTCATGGGTGGGGCTGGCTTCAAAGCCGCGTTCGCAGATGGTGACAAACTCTTCCTTGTTGTAAGCGATGCCGCCGCCCGAACCGCCCATGGTAAACGACGGGCGAATCAGCGTCGGGTAGCCCACCTGTGCCTGCGCGGTCAGCGCCTGCTCCATGGTGTGGGCCACAAACGACATCGGGCAGAACAGGCCGATTTTTTCCATCGCCAGCTTGAACTTGCCGCGATCTTCCGCCTTGTCGATGGCTTCTTCGGTGGCACCGATCATTTCCACGCCAAATTTTTCCAGCACGCCATTGCGCGCCAGGTCCAGCGCACAGTTCAGCGCGGTCTGGCCACCCATGGTGGGCAGCAGGGCATCCGGGCGTTCTTTTTCGATGATCTTGGCCACCATCTGCCAGGTGATCGGCTCGATATAGGTCACGTCGGCCATGTCCGGGTCGGTCATGATGGTGGCCGGGTTGGAGTTGACCAGAATGACCTTGTAGCCTTCCTCACGCAGGGCTTTGCACGCCTGAGCGCCAGAATAGTCGAATTCGCAGGCCTGGCCAATCACAATGGGGCCGGCGCCAATAATCAGGATGCTTTGGATGTCTGTACGTTTGGGCATTCTTGCACTCTACACAATCAATATGAATTCGGGAGGGTCAGTTCAGGCTGGCGCTGGCGAGTTTGGCGCCAAAGCCGACAAACAGCACGCCAACGCCGCCAGTCATCGACGCGGCCAGCTTGCGTCGGCGGCGAAAACCATCAGCCACCCTGACGCCGAGCAGAATCAGCACGGTCAGGTAAGTCAGGCTGAACAGCTGCACAATCGCGCCCAGCGCCAGAAAGGTCAGCGCCGGATACGGATAGGCCGGATCGACAAACTGGATAAAAAACGAAATAAAAAACAAAATGGCCTTGGGGTTCAGCAGGCTGATCACCAGCGCCTTGCGCATGGGATGGCGGCTGTCCTGCTCGCGCATCGGCGCAGCGGGCGCCTGCGAGGCTGGTGCCGGATGACGCCAGCCGCGCCAGGCGGCGCGCAGCATGTTCAGGCCAATCCAGCCCAGATAGGCCGCGCCCACATACTTGAGCAGGATGAACAGCGCCGGCAGAGTATGCAGGATCGACGCCACCCCGGTGGCCGACAACAGCATCAGGATGGCATCGCCGACAAACACGCCACTGGCCGCCTGAAACCCGGCGCGCACCCCGCGCTGCGCGGCAACCGACAACACGTAAATCGAGTTGGGGCCAGGCAGCAGGACGATGAACAGGGTGCCCAGCAGGTAAGTAGGCAAATCGGTAATCCCAAACATGGGCAGTGTGTCCTTTAATCTGGCGCAGGCGCGTTGCCACGCCTGCGCCGGTCAACGCCGGCGCGCAAACGCACCGGCGGCATCAAGCCATCAAGACCTCAGGCGCGAGCCTGCTGCATGGCGGCGGTAAAGCGGTCAAACAGATACGCCACGTCGTGCGGGCCAGGGCTGGCTTCCGGGTGGCCCTGGAAAGAAAACGCCGGGCGATCGGTCAGGGCAATGCCCTGCACGGTGTGGTCAAACAAACTGCGGTGGGTCACGCGTACATTGGCCGGCAGGCTGGTTTCGTCCACCTGGAAGCCATGGTTCTGGCTGGTGATCATCACCCGGCTGCTGTCCAGATCCTGCACCGGATGGTTGGCACCGTGGTGGCCAAACTTCATCTTGCTGGTTTTGCCACCGGCGGCCAGGCCCAGCAGCTGGTGGCCCAGACAGATGCCAAACACCGGCAGGCGGGTGTCGAGAATCTGGCGAATGGCGGCAATGGCGTAGTCGCACGGTTCCGGGTCGCCGGGGCCGTTGGACAGGAACACGCCATCCGGATTCAACGCCAGCACCTGCTCAGCCGGGGTTTGCGCCGGCACCACCGTGACCTTGCAGCCGCGTTCGGCCAGCATGCGCAGGATGTTGTGCTTCACCCCAAAATCATAGGCCACCACGTGATACTGTGGGAGGGTCTGGGTGCGATAACCCTCGCCCAGCGCCCATTCGCGGTCGGTCCAGGCGTAGGGCTCGGTGCAGCTGACCACCTTGGCCAGGTCCTGGCCGGCCATGGAGCCAAAGCCCTGGGCCAGCGCCACCGCCTTGGCGGCATCCACCTCGCCGGCCATGATGCAGCCGGCTTGTGCGCCTTTTTCCCGCAGGATGCGGGTCAGCTTGCGGGTGTCGATATCGGCAATCGCCACCGTGCCGGTGCGGGTGAGGTAATCCCCCAGCGACTCCTGAGCACGGAAATTGCTATGCAGCAAGGGCAGGTCGCGGATGATCAAACCGGCGGCAAATACGCCGCGCGATTCGGTGTCTTCTGCGTTAGCCCCCACATTGCCGATATGCGGGTAAGTCAGCGTGACCAGCTGACGGGTATAAGACGGATCGGTCAGAATTTCTTGATAACCGGTGATGGCAGTGTTGAACACCACTTCACCGACGGTATGTCCGGCCGCGCCAATGGCGCGACCAGTAAAAACGGTCCCGTCAGCCAAGGCAAGAATTGCGGGAATCGTGGACACTGGCTGCTCCTGATACGTGTGTTTTTGAAGGCTTGATGCGAATAACGGGACAAGGCGCTCCACGCCCGTCCCGTTTTGACAAACTTTCAGATTGTACCTTTTTTTACCCCCCTCCCGCAACTTTGCGGCAGCGCAACATGTGCAGGAGATGCGTCAGCCGTGGTCAGAATGCCGACATCGCCGTGTCGGCTGTCGCACAGCGCTGCCTGGGTTGTAGTGCATGGGGGGCGGGGAGGCAAGGAAGAAGGGGCTGGGATTCGCGGGCGGGGGTGAACGGCATATACTGGGCGCATCGCACGCCGCATGTGCCAGCGGCTGTGTGGCTTTTTTCTGAATCCCAAAGGCTTGCCCCATGCTGCGCACCCTGAAAATCCAAGGCTTTAAATCCATCCCCGACCTTGAGCTTGAACTGGGCCGGGTCAATTGCTTTATTGGTGCCAATGGCGTGGGCAAAAGCAATGTGCTGGAAGCATTAGGCGTGCTGGGCGCGGCGGCCAGCGGCGTGGTGGACGACGAAAGCCTGCTGCGCCGGGGCGTGCGCGCCGGCACGCCGCGTTTATACAAAACCTCGTTTGCCGGCCTGCGCACCCCGCCACACATCAGCATGGACATCACCACCAGCCAGCAGGCGGCATATCGCGTTTCCCTGCTCAACCCGCTGGATGCGCCGGAACCTGCCTGGGCCTACAAAACCGAAACCCTGAACGATGGCGAGCGCGATATCGTCTCTGCTGGCGTGCGCAGCCAAGCCAAATCGCTGAACCCCAAAGCCGGGCTGGCGGCGCTGAAACGGGTGGAGCTGGCCGAGGACAACCCCGCAGCACAACTGATGCAAACCCTGCAAGACTACGCCATTTACTGTCCCAACACCCCGGCGCTGCGCGGTATTGCCCCAGACCCGCAAACCCGCGCCCCCGTGGGCCTGAACGGCGGGCGACTGGCTGAAGGCTTTGCCGAGCTGCAACGGACACTACAAGCAGACAACGAACCCGGCGAAGCCATTCTGGATGACATCCTGGCGCTGATCGACTGGGTAGATGAAGTCGAAGCCAGCCAGCACGCCAGCGCGCTGCTCTCCAGCCAAGTGCCGCGCGGAAAATGGATGCTGAAATTCACCGACCGCTTCATGAACGCCAACCGCAACACCCTGACCGCCTACGACGCCAGCGAAGGGGCACTGTATATCCTGTTCTGCGCCACACTCTGCCTGGCGGAATACGGCCCAAAAGTGTTCGCCATCGATAATCTGGATCAAGCGCTTAACCCCAGACTACTTACCCGGCTGGTCAGCCACCTCGCCGCCTGGCTGGCGTATCGCGACCCAGATCAACAATTGCTGTTTACCGCCCATAACCCTGCCGTGCTGGACGGGCTGGATTTAAACGACCCAGAAGTGCGCCTGTTTGCCGTAGACCGCACCCAACAAGGCCACACCTGCGTGCGCCGCATCGTGCTGTCTGAAGCTCTGTGCCAGCAACTGCACAGCTACCCGCTTTCCCGCCTGTGGATGATGGGCCACCTGGGCGCGGTGCCAAATGTCTGAGCCTTTGCGCATTGCCCTGGTGGCGGAAGGGCCGACCGATCAACCGCTGATTGCAGCAGCGCTGGGTGCCATCTTGCCCGACCAGCCATTTGTGCTGACGAAATTGCAGCCAGAACCCACCTATCCGCAAATGGGCACGGGCTGGGGCGGCAGCCAGGTGGATGTCTTGGTGTAGCGGCGGCGTTGGGGGTGGCACAGTTATGGGTAGGTTCGCAGGGAAAACCATGAGCAACAAACCATGTAGATGGCAATTGCACAGAAATACTGATGACGTTATGCTTGTGATGGATCGGATGTGGCCTACAAGCTGATCGGAGCAAAGCACAGAATGATGTGTGCTGGCGGCTTGGGCTTCTGGGCTTTTGCAGTGGGCAGCCATTGAGAGAGGGTTAGACGGCATCTGAGGTGGGTTATTTTTGTAGACACCATAAAAATAAATACTTATTATTTTATTTTTGACTTATGTGATATTCGCCGAACTAGGTTGAAGCGACAGTTGCCGTCCAATTAAAGTTAGCCATAATGCAAAATACCTTCGGTTTACCACCTAATATTATTAATTAACCGCACCAACCTAGCAACCTGAGTACACATTGAATACATGATAACAAATAAACCACACCCTGACGAATTTAAAAGCCTAAGCATTCAGTATTTAGTTCAGTCCGTAGACCTTATATGGAAAACAGAGGTAGCACTCTGTGTTGTTGATGGGGACTGGGATACCAATAATAACCTACAAGAGGAATGGGAAGAACGGCAAGGGACACTCGGAAATTCCCTGATAATGCTATTTCTTTCTATAGAAAATTATTTCAAGTTCGAAATATCTAAAATAGATACATTGCTACTTTTATCTGATGCACCTTCAAAATGGGGCACATCAAAAGAAAACAAAGACTTCGAAGACTTATACATCCACCAGTTCGATGACCTTATCGTAATTTATCAAGAGGTTACCTCAAAAAAAATAAAGCCAGAGGTACAAGAACGGCTAAGTGATTTACGAAAGAGGCGCAATAAGTATACTCACGGACTCCACAGAGAGCTTATTTATCCAGAATACGTCGTTAAATCAATTTCAATATTTCTGACAAGCCTATGGGGGCCTGAGTGGGTCACGGAGTTTAAGTCGGTCATATTGACGGAACCACTATACGGGCTTTCAACCGAAGAAGAAGAGCAAATGCAGTTGTTAAACTACTATAAGTTCTTTGAAAAATATTTATCAAATAAAGATTTTAGGAAATTAATAGGCATGCCGGAAAGTGGAAGGCGATACCTCTGCCCATATTGCACAAACTCCTCAATTGAATCAGGTATGATAATAGCAGCAAACTACGCCTTGCTTGATCCTAATCAGCCAGATTCAACAGAGCTAAAATGTTGGGTTTGTAATTTTCACGCTGATGTAGAAAGGCGTGATTGCTCCAAGAAAAATTGCCCAGCCAACGTAATTTTTCCAGAGAATACATATTATGAGCATACTAGCAATTGCTGTCTCACATGTGGCAGTGCTCAAAGCAGTTAATACATCAGATAGAAAATTCGCAGTTATATCAGGCAGCAAGGAGTTTCTGGCTCCCTTCCCGCACCTCGCGGCACAAAAAATCTTGCACAAATTACCGGTCTAACTTACCGTTGCACCTGCGTCACACAAACTGACGCAGGTGCAACGGTAAGTTAGCCATCAGGAACTGATCGTGCCCTCCGAATTCGTGCTTTCCCTAGGAGCATCTGATGTCATTGCGGTCTTAGCCGCACTAGTGGCCGGGCTATCCGCTTTATATGCAAGGTGGGCTGCCGAAGAGGCAAAGCGCGCCAATGAGCTAGCGCTTTTGGCTCACAGAAAAGCTATCTACGATGCGTTCTATGAGTTGAAAATGCATATGGAGCAGCGAGGGTTTCGTCCAGACATGGAGCAAGTATCCAAGTTTTACTACCCATCAAGAGATGCTGCCTTCTATGTCAAAGAGTCCTTGTCTAGTGAAATAGCAAAGTACTTTGAGCTATGTTTCAAAGTTGCAGATCTGGCAAGGCTCGGAAACGGCCTTTACCCAAAAGAAAGCGAAGAAGTAAAAGACGCTTTTAAACAGGCGCGAGAGATCTCAGAAGAAATAGACAGTGCTTTGAAAGCAGCGGTCAAAAAATATGCCGAAAATGGCTAACAATTCCGTCGAGAGGGACTGCCCACGAGCTGCGCTTGTGGGTTCCCTTCGCGGCTTTGCCGCTACGGCGACCCCTCACGTCAAACGTTAGGCACCACTTAGAAACCAGGGAGTAATTTTATGAAAATATATTTTTTAGTCATTATTCTAATAAGCATACCCATAAATTCTCACGCAAAAGAAATGTATCACGCACCTTCTTCTGGCGATAGTGGAACTTATTATGTGTTAAAGCATTCAAAAATCGAGAATGGAATAATTAAAGTTCTAACTAGCCGTATAGGAAAAGGCAACGAATACACAGACTTTACTGAACTCAAAATTAACTGCGTATCAAAGCAATATTTTGAACTGGCTGGCAGCAATGAAGACGGCGCGCAAGAAAAGCCAAGCAAACCGCTTAAAGATTGGTCTAGCCAGTCAAAATGGACATCTCTCGTTACTGGCTCAAGCAAATACGATCTAGTTCAATTTATTTGCAAGAAATAAAAAGCCTAACAAAGCAATCAAACGGATGGTTTTTAAGTTGCATTTTTGCCATTCCGCTTTTCCACATTTTACGGCAAAAGTCAACTTAAAAACCGTCGCTTATCGCGACGTTAGCACTCTCGGGATACCTCATGCCAAACGGTCGCGAAGGCGAGTTCAAAAAGTAAGTGCAACAGTTAATAGCTAAATCAAATCAATGGCGAGCTCAAGCGCCAAGTGCAACAGAGCAAAATTTAACTACCTGCCGTAATTCAATCACAGCATCCTTAGCTTTTACACCTGACAACATTAAGCGCGCGGCCCTCAGGCCGGTACTTAATGTTGTCAGGCACACTTTACATTTAGTCTACGCAGACACCTCCCCCCCAAAACCCTGCCATGTATCTAAACACCACCCAATTAACCGCCCAAGAAAACTATCGCCATCTTGTCGGTGGCGTCATCCCTCGGCCAATCGCCTGGATCAGTACAATTTCTGCAACGGGCATTACCAATCTGGCTCCCTACTCATTTTTTACCGTAGCCAGCTGCAACCCTCCCGTCCTGCTGTACACACAAGTGACACCGAGAAGCGGCAAGAACAAAGACACGCTCACAAATATTCTTGCCACGAAATCCTGTGTGATCAATATCGTGAGTGCGGCATTGCTGGAAAAAATGAATGCCACATGCAAAAGCTTTCCACCCGAAATCAGTGAGTTCTCAGCGGCGGGGATCGAATCTTGTGAAAGTCAATGTGTTGCCGCGCCGGCAGTGGCTGCATCAAAAGTTCGCTATGAGTGCGCGCTTCGAGAAGTGATTCAGGTGTCTTCCGAGCCATCGGGCGGCAGCGTTGTTTTGTTGGATGTGCTTGGGATCTACGTTGCCGATGATGTGCGCGTTCAATCAGACATCAGCCATGACCTTCTTGATGCAGTGGGCAAACTTGGCGGTGATGGGTACGCATATACACGAGAGACCACGGTCCTTGCCCGGCCATAAAAGGGCACCCGTCAAAATCGTGGCGCGCAAATTAAGCACTTCCTCTGCCACCAATGACGCCACAAACGCTGGCTGCGTCTGACGCAACACCCGCCTCTCGCACCGCCCCCCCCAAGCTGACCGGCAACGGATGCGCGAAGGCTCAGCGATCTCACCCCACAATCTGGCAACCCCAAAGCAAGCCTGACATTGACGTGGTAAGGAAATTTTCTTACTTTGTCAGTATTGCGATCAGGAGAGCCGCCATGCCGGTCATTCAAGAGGTGGCCACCGTCACGTCCAAGGGGCAGATCACACTGCCCAAGTCCATTCGACAAGCGCTTGGCGCTGATACCGGCAGCAAGCTCTCGTTTGAGCTTAGGGGCAATGAAGTGGTCGTGACCCGCGCGGATGCCGAGCACGAGGACCCAGCCATTGCCGCATTTCTGGCCCTACTGGCGCGCGACATTGAAACAGGCCAGAATGTGAGCGGCCTGCCCGAGGATCTGGCTCGCACGATGCTGGAGCACGCGGGCTTCAAGGCAGAGCTGGGTGACGATTTTGACGAAGACGTGGAAATCTAATGCAACGGCATGGCTGGACGCTGCTGTTTCATCACCAGCTGATTGAGCAGATGATGAAATTGCGCACGGCGGTGCTGCGCGCGCAAGAAAACGACCCGGAAGGGTTTGGGGCCAACGCCAACGTCAAGTTCTTCCGCGCCTTGGTCCAGTTGATACAAGACGTGGTGCCGGACGATCCTGCCCGCGACGAATATCGCCAAGGCAATACCATGGGGCCAGCTTACCGTCACTGGCGGCGGGCCAAGCTCGGCAGGCGCTATCGGCTGTTCTTCCGCTACGATTCGAAGGCGAAGGTGATTGTGTACGCATGGTTGACATCCTCCCCTCCCTCTCGCCTATGGCTCGCCGCGCTTAAGCGCGGGAAGGAAGGAGATTCCTACTGCGGCTAGCTAAAAGCTCACTCACTTCGGCGGGTTCCTGCTTCACCGAGCGGCCTGACTGCGCCAACTCTCCACAGGCTAACCGGGCATGTCCTGCCCTTAATACGTTGATCGCGCCGACCAGATCGGCATTTTCCTCGAAACCGCATTCCATACACTCGAATCGGGCTTGTGTTGGTCGGTTCTCCGCCGACACATGGCCGCAACTCGGACAGGTACGGCTTGTGTTTTGCGGTGGCACGGCAATGAGATGCCCGCCGTTCCAGGCCAGCTTGTAATCGAGCTGGCGGCGAAACTCGGCCCAGCCTTGGTCGAGAATGGCTTTGTTCAGGCCGGATTTGGCGCGAACATTTCTGCCCGGACTTTCGCTTGTCCCTGCCGCTGACCTGGACATATTCCGCACCTGCAAATCTTCGATGCACACAATCGCGTGGTTTTGGCTGATGGTGGTCGTGGCTTTGTGCAGGTAGTCGCGGCGGGTATTGCCGATACGGGCGTGAATCTTCTGGATGCGGGCTTTGGCCTTCTTCCAGTTGTGGCTGAATCTGGTTTTACGGCTCATTGCCCGCTGCGCAGATCGCAACGCGGATTCGTTCCGTTTGAAGCTATTGAGCGGAGCGAGAAATGAACCATCTGACAGCGTGACAAAACGGGCAATGCCCATGTCGATGCCGACCATACCGCCCCTCGGCGTGGCAGCTTCAACTTCACGTTGCGTCTGGATGGACACGAACCACTTGCCGCCCGACTGGCTCACCGTCGCATTGCGCACTTCTCCCAGCGCTTCCCGGCTGTTGCGGTAGCGCAGCCAGCCAAGCTTGGGCAGGAAGATGCGCCCATTAGCCTGATCGAGTTTAATTTGCTTCGGGTCGGGGTAGCGGAAGCTGTCGCCTTGGCCTTTCTTCTTGAAGCGGGGAAATGCTGTCCGCTTGGCAAAGAAGTTCTTGTAGGCTTTTTCCAAATCCTTGAGCGCGTGTTGCAGCGGGTGAACCGGCGCATCTTTGAGCCAGGGTGTCTCGGTGCCATTGCGCCACGCGGTCAGATTCCTGGCCATTGCCACATAGCCAATGAACGTGTTGCCGGCCTCGTGATTGTCCTTTTGCAATGCCAGCGCCTTGTTGAATACGAAGCGACAAGCGCCCGCGTAGCGGCGCATATTGTGCTGCTGTTCGCCGGTCGGCTGTAGTTCGTATTTGAAGGCTTGAAGTCGTTGCATGGCGGCCAGTATACTCTTGGCCTATGAGCGAAGAAATTGATATTCTGCACGGTAGACACTGTGTTTTCAGGATGCATTTTCACTTGGTCTTTGTTACCAGGTATCGACGTGATGTGTTCACTAAAGAGGCTCTGGTGCTGGTGAACTACCCGCCGAAGGTGGCGGTATCGGCACTGGTGAACAGCCTGAAAGGCGTGTCCAGCCGCATGATTGGCTAGAAGAACTCCCCGAGCATCCGCAAGAAGTTATGGGGCGGCGCATTGTGGTCGC
This sequence comes from Aquaspirillum sp. LM1, assembly GCF_002002905.1. Lineage (NCBI taxonomy): Bacteria > Pseudomonadati > Pseudomonadota > Betaproteobacteria > Neisseriales > Aquaspirillaceae > Aquaspirillum > Aquaspirillum sp. LM1. Next base: position 2,644,561 of record NZ_CP019509.1, read on the forward strand.
CATCGTATTTTGCTGGAAGCTGCGGCGGTGCGCCCATCGAGGTCATCCGCCAATACATCGAACAGCAGAAGACGCCGCACTAAACGGCAAAAGCAAGGAGGGCTAGTAGCCAGTCACCATGATCTGAATCGACTGACAGGCGATTAGAGCGCTTTCGGCATGAGTTTCACCTCAGGTGTCGTTCCCGCGAAGGCGGGAACCCAGACCGCGCCACAGCGTGCGCGGTGGGCATGGCGCAGGTAGCGCTGATGAGCGCTCACCCCGCTGTACGCTGTGGACACGCCTGGATTCCCGCCTGCGCGGGAATGACGCGGTGGGGCGCGGCGAGTGGTTCGTCGTGGAACGTGAGCCATCGTGTTTCAACGTGACTGGCTACTAGGCCGTCCGCGCTATCCTTCCCCGCCCTGAAGCGCGAGGTTTGCCGCGCAACTGATCAAGGGATGCGCTGATTTATTCAAAAAAATTGTTCTCACCAAGAGCAAAACCCAGCAAAATCAACACCCTGGATTCCCGCCTTCGCGGGAATGACGATTTTTTCAGCGTATCCCAAGAGGTCTGATTAGTTTTGTGAAAAAAGCTCCTGAAAAAGAGCTTTTTTCACTTGGGGACTTTGATAGCCCTGTTGTTCTGGGTATTGAGCGCGTCCGCTTCGTCACGGGCTGAGTTTGTCGCCGAAAAACTGCAATCCAGCAGCGGGGTGATATTGGCGAGCCTCTCTCTCAAAGCTCAAAAGCTATGCAAGACACAAGGCAGATTTAAAAGCCAAGTGCAAAAAATAGTGAGTGGGCCACTTTTTTAGCAAGTTCTTCTTGCGCTGGCTCAGCCCTCCCAATAACAACTGCCTTCAGGAGCATCATGGCCATCACCCCCAAACAACCTGAGCGAGAGCGCCGCATCTACGACGAAATCATTGTGGATGCCTATGGCGAAGTCGAGCATGCCATGGGCTGGTATTATTATCTTGAGTCCGCTTTGCGGATGCCTTTTAAAGCGGAATGCTTTGTGCAACGGCCAGGACTGCCGTTGAAGGTTGGTGACGCGGTCGAAGTGATTGACATGGCCGATGAAGATCAGTGCATGAACGAGGTTTTTGTGCAGGTCAAGCAGGGCAAAAAGACATTTATCGCACCGCTGGGGCAGCTGGCGTGTTATTCAAACGATGAACTCACTTGTGAAGCCGTCGAGGATTGGCATTATTGGCAGGCGCGTGGGTATGAGTATTGAGAGCCGTTCCCCCCCTGGTATCGCCCCCACAAAAAACCCCGGACAGTCCACCCGTCCGGGGTTTTTCTCTTCACCTTAAAGATGCGCTGATTTATTCAAAAAAAATCGTGTTTACCAAAAATAAAACCCAGCAAAATCAACCCCCTGGGTTCCCACTTTCGCGGGAATGACGATTTTCTCAGCGTATCCCTTACACCTTTTACAAGCCCACCTCTCAAAACGCCGCTTCATCCAGCGCCAGCACCGATTCCCCACCGTGCAGAATCGCCACGGTCAGGCCGCTGACTTGCGGCAGCAGGTGTTCGCCGTAGAAGCGAGCGGTGATCAGTTTGGCGGTGAGGAAGTCCACGTCGGCGCCGTCTTCGGCCAGTTTGGCTTGGGCGGCCAGGGCGGCGCGGGCCATTTGCCAGCCGCCCAGCACAATGCCCATCAGCTTGAGGAAGGGCACCGAGCCGGCTGCCGGCAGGCGCGGGTTGCTGGCAAAGTGGGTCAGCACAAAGTCCACGCAGGTTTCCGCTTGTTCCACGGCGATGTTCAGCGCGGCCTGGAAGGCTTGCAGCTCGGGGCCGGCGTCGGCCAGGCGGGCGGCCACGGCTTTGACTTCGGCCAGCACGGTGCGGGCGGTCACGCCGTTTTCCGAGGCCAGCTTGCGGCCAATCAGGTCCAGCGCCTGGATGCCGGTGGTGCCTTCGTAAATGGCGGTGATGCGGGCGTCGCGGTAATACTGGGCGGCACCGGTTTCTTCGATAAAGCCCATGCCGCCGTGTACCTGCACGCCCAACGAGGTGATTTCGTTGGCTTGCTCGGTGTTCCAGCCCTTGACGATGGGGATGAGGAAGTTCACCAGCGCCTGGTTGCGGGCTTTTTCTTCCGGGTGGGGGTGGGTGGCGGCGCGGTCCAGCGCGGTGGCGGTGTAGTAGGCCAGGGCGCGTTGGGCTTCAATCTGGGCGCGCATGGTCATCAGCATGCGGCGCACGTCCGGGTGCTTGATGATGGCGGCGCTGGCCGGGTTGGGGCTGCCCAGTTCGCGGCTTTGCACGCGGTCGCGGGCGTAGGCCACGGCGTGCTGGTAAGCGCGCTCGGAGATGGCCATGCCTTCCACGCCCACGCCCAGGCGGGCGTGGTTCATCATGGTGAACATATAGCCCAGGCCCTTGTTCAGCTCGCCCACCAGATAGCCAACGGCACCGCCTTCGTCGCCAAAGCTCATCACGGCGGTGGGGCTGCCGTGGATGCCCAGCTTGTGTTCGATGGACACACAGCGGGCGTCGTTGCGCCGGTCCAGCGAGCCGTCGGCGTTCACCAGGTATTTGGGCACGATAAACAGCGAAATGCCCTTCACCCCCGCCGGGGCGTCCGGCAGACGGGCCAGCACCAGATGGACGATGTTGTCGGCCATATCGTGCTCACCCCAGGTGATGAAAATCTTCTGGCCGGTGATCGAATACGTGCCGTCGCCGTTGTCCACCGCCTTGGTGCGCACTTGCGCCAGGTCGGAGCCGGCGTTGGGTTCGGTCAGGTTCATGGTGCCGGTCCACTCGCCGCTGGCCATGCGCGGCAGGTAGGTGGCTTTCAGGTCTTCGCTGGCGTGGTGATGGATGGCCTCAATGGCCCCCAGGGTCAGCAGCGGGGCCAGCGAGAACGACAGGTTGGCCGAGCACCACATTTCTTCGGTGGCCATGGCCACCAGCGCCGGCAGGCCCTGGCCGCCCACGTCTTGCGGGGCGCGCAGGCCCACCCACCCGCTGTCGCGGAACTGGTGGTAGGCGTCGGCAAAGCCTTCGGCGGTGGTCACCTGATAGTCTTTCCAGGTGTTGCCCTTGTCGCCGTTGCGGTTGATCGGGGCAAGCACCCCTTCGGCAAACTTGGCGGCTTCGTCGAGAATGGCGTCCACCAGCTCGACGTTGCAGTCTTCGTGGCCAGGCAGTGTGCAGACCGCTGGCAGGTCGGCCAGTTCGGACAGCACAAAACGAATATCCTTGAGCGGAACTTGATAGGTCATGCTAACTCCTCTGCGATATGAAAACGGCCACCACGCAGAGTCTCTCCGCCAGACGGGCACTCTGGCTCTTCTCTGGTGACAGCCGTTGTGATCCGCCAGCCAAATACGGCAGGCGTGGCAGCCGGTGCATTCTGTGGCACCTGACTCCCGACCCTTATCGGGCCATCGGCGTCATGGGTTTACTTGGACAGCTCGCTCATCAGTTCAGGCAACACGGTGAACAGGTCGCCAACAATGCCGTAATCCGCCACCTGGAAAATCGGTGCTTCTTCGTCCTTGTTGATGGCCACGATCACTTTCGAGTCTTTCATGCCGGCCAGATGCTGGATGGCACCCGAGATGCCTACCGCCACGTACAGCTGCGGTGCCACCACTTTACCGGTCTGACCCACTTGGTAGTCGTTCGGGGCGTAGCCGGCGTCCACAGCCGCACGCGAAGCGCCCACTGCTGCGCCAATTTTGTCGGCCAGCGGTTCAATCACGGCCTTGAACTGCTCAGCCGAGCCCAGCGCACGGCCACCAGACACCACGATCTTGGCGGCAGCCAGTTCCGGGCGGTCGGAGACGGTGAGTTCCTGGCTGACAAAGCGGGACAGGCCCGCATCGGCAGCGCCAGAAACGGCTTCAACCGCTGCCGAGCCGCCAGCGGTGGCTGCCGGTTCAAACGCGGTGGTGCGCACGGTAATCACCTTGATGGCGTCGGTGGATTGCACCGTGGCCATCACGTTGCCGGCGTACACCGGGCGCACAAAGGTATCGGCGCTTTCAACGGCAGTGATTTCGCTGATCTGGGCCACGTCGAGCAGGGCGGCCACGCGCGGCAGCAGGTTTTTGCCAAAGGTGGTGGCCGGGGCCAGCACATGGCTGTATTGCTTGGCCAGATCGACGACCAGCGGGGTGAGGTTCTCCGCCAGCGGGTGCGCCAGCACCGCAGCGTCGGCCAGCAGCACTTTGCTCACGCCAGCAATCTGCTTGCCAGCGTCAGCGGCGGCGGCACATCCGCTGCCAGCCACCAGCAGGTGGACATCGCTGCCCAGCTTCAGTGCGGCAGAAACGGTGTTCAGGGTGCCAGACTTGATCTGGCTGTTGTCGTGTTCGGCGATAACCAGGATAGCCATAGTATTACAGCACCTTTGCTTCGTTTTTCAGTTTGGCCACCAGCTCTGCTGCATTGGCCACCTTGATGCCAGCCGAGCGCTTGGCCGGCTCTGCCACTTTCAGGGTTTTCAGACGCGGGGTCACGTCCACGCCCAGATCAGCCGGGCTGGTTTTATCCAGCGGCTTTTTCTTGGCGGCCATGATGTTGGGCAGCTTGACGTAGCGCGGCTCGTTCAGACGCAGGTCGGTGGTCACCACCGCCGGCAGCGTCAGGCTGACGGTTTCCAGGCCGCCATCCACTTCGCGGGTCACCGCCACGCTGCCATCGGCCAGTTCCACCTTGGAGGCAAACGTGCCTTGCGCCCAGCCCAGCAGCGCAGCCGTCATCTGGCCGGTCTGGTTGGCGTCGTCGTCGATGGCCTGCTTGCCCAGGATCACCAGTTGCGGGGCTTCCTTGGCGGCAATCTGCTTGAGCAGCTTGGCCACGGCCAGCGGCTGCAGTTCGGCGTCGGTTTCGACATGGATGGCGCGGTCAGCCCCCATGGCCAGCGCGGTGCGCAGGGTTTCTTCGCACTGCTTGACGCCCATCGATACGGCGACGATTTCGGTAGCCTTGCCGGCTTCCTTCAGACGAACGGCTTCTTCGACGGCAATTTCGTCAAAGGGGTTCATCGACATCTTGACGTTGGCGACATCAACGTCAGACCCATCCGCTTTCACGCGGACCTTCACGTTGTAATCCACAACGCGTTTCACGGCGACTAGAACTTTCATATTCCTCCAGCTGCAGATGTGTTCAGTGAGTGGCTCAATCATGCCTGCACAGGCGCGCGCACGCGAGTCTCGCGCGCAGCCGAATTTTAAACGACTGTTTGAATTTACTCTGCTCTCTCGCGGATAGCAAGAGGCAGTGTGCAAGGCAAATTGCATTTTTGCGCGGCTGACCTCAGAATGGCAAGTTCTACGTTGCAGTGCAACATAACCCGAGGAGTCAGTCGTGCCTACTGTTTACTTCGAAGACCTGTCTGTCGGCCAGACCGCCGAGTATGCCAAAACCGTGACGGAAGCAGACATTTTGCTGTTTACCGCCGTCTCCGGTGATAACAATCCGGTTCACTTGAACGCCGAATACGCTGAAACCACGATGTTCAAGGGCCGCATCGCCCATGGCATGCTGTCGGCTGGCTTTATCTCCACCATCCTCGGCACGCGCCTGCCCGGTGAAGGTACCATTTATCTGGGCCAAACGCTGAAATTCAAAGCCCCGGTGCGCATCGGTGACACGGTTACGGCCAAAGCCACCGTGCTGACCCTCGACCCAGCCAAGAAGCGCGTGACCCTCTCCACCGTGTGTTCGGTGAAGGATACCGTGGTGATCGAAGGCGAAGCGGTGGTCATTGCGCCGTCGCGGGGCTAAGCCATGGTGGCATTGCGTGTGGTGCCGGTGACTGACGAAGCCGGCCACATTATCGAACCGCAATTGCTCAGCGCGGCGGCAGAAGTCCATCGCCAGCTGCGCCCCATGCTGCCCGACGACTACCCGGCCAAAATGGCCAGGGTATTTGCCGGCGGTGCCCGCATGGTGGTGGCGGTACACGACACCCAGGTGCTTGGCCTGGCCTTGTACCGGTTGTACGAAAACACCTACCAGAACCTGCGCCTGTACGTGGACGATCTGGTCACCGACCAGAACGTGCGCTCACAGGGCGTGGGCGGTGCCTTGCTGGACTGGTGCGACACCCTGGCCCGCTCACGCGGGGCAGAGTGGCTGGCGCTGGACTCCGGCACCTGGCGCACCGATGCCCACCGGCTGTATTTCCGCAAGGGCATGGTCATCAGTTCGTTCCACTTTACCCGTCAGCTCAACGACGAGTAAGCCGGATTGGCGACATGTTTGGATGACATTTGGCCCGCGCAAGCGGGCCAAATGCTTTGTGGCGGTGGTGCTGTCCGGCCCTATTAGCCAGTCACGTTGAAACACAAGGGTGCATGCGAGCCAGCTGACGTCGGATGTCTTGCTTAATTTCTTTCAACACAAAATCTTAACTTGATACAGCGAACCATCCGCCGCATCCCACTGCGTTATTCCCGCGCAGGCGGGAATCCAGGGGTATCCACAGCGTGCAGCGGGTATGAATTCTCACCACCGTCCCGCCATGCGCCACGCCCACGGCGCACGCGGTGGCGCGGTCTGGGTTCCCGCCTGCGCGGGAGCGACAAGTCGGGTGAGGTTCAGTCGAAAGCGGTCGAGTCGCCGTCCCGTTGAAATACCCGCCTGCAGGCGAGCGCGCTGAACTTGGGTATCGGTGCCAATGATCAGTTCATCAGGGTGACTGACTACTCGCCCGCCTTGGCCAGATGCCCGGCATGAAAGCGCAGGTGCGCCTCAATCAGGCTGGCGATGAAGTAATAACTGTGGTCGTAGTCCGGGTGCAGGGTGTAATCCAGATCCCAGCCATGCGCCTTGGCCGCCGCGCACAGCACCTCCGGTTGCAGCTGCTCCGGCAAAAAGCTGTCGCCGCCGCCCTGATCCACCCGTAAGGGCAGGCGATGCGCCGCTGTGGCCATCAGCTGGCTGGCGTCGTGCGCCAACCAGGCCTCGCGCGCCTCACCCAGGTAGGCGGCAAATGCCTGCTGGCCCCAGGGCGTGTCAGCCGGGTTGACGATGGGGGCAAACGCCGACGCCGACACATAACGGCCCGGATGGCGCATGGCCAGGGTCAGCGCGCCATGGCCGCCCATCGAATGGCCGCTGATGGCGCGCAGCGGGCCAATCGGCAATTCGGCTTCTAGCAGCGCCGGCAGCTCATCGACGATGTAGTCTTCCATCCGGTAGTGCTCGCACCACGGTGCCTGGGTGGCGTTCAGGTAAAACCCGGCCCCCTGGCCCAGGTCGTAACGCTCGGCATCGGCCACCTGCGCGCCGCGCGGGCTGGTGTCGGGAATCACCAGCGCCAGCCCCAGCTCGGCGGCCATGCGCTGGGCGCCGGCCTTGGTGGAAAAATTCTCGTCAGTGCAGGTCAGCCCGGACAGCCAGTACAGCGCCGGCACGCGCACGCCGGCCTGCGCCTGCGGCGGCAGGTACACCGACAAGGTCATCTCGCAGCGCGTGCTGGCGCTGGCGTGGCGAAAGCGGCGCTGCCAGCCGCCAAAGCAGCGCTGGCTGGACACTAATTCAAGCGTGGCGCTCATCTGCGGCTCACTTGGCATCAAAGTGAATCACCGTGCGGATCGACTTGCCTTCGTGCATCAGATCAAAGGCGGTGTTGATGTCTTCCAGCGGCATGGTGTGGGTGATGAAGTCGTCCAGGCGGAATTCGCCCTTCAGATAGCGCTCGACATAGTTTGGCAGCTCGGAGCGACCGCGCACGCCGCCAAACGCCGAGCCGCGCCACACCCGGCCAGTGACCAGCTGGAACGGGCGGGTGGCGATTTCTTCGCCAGCGCCGGCCACGCCGATAATCACCGACTCGCCCCAGCCCTTGTGGCAGCATTCCAGCGCTGAACGCATCACATGCACATTGCCGATGCACTCAAACGAAAAATCCACCCCGCCGTCGGTCATCTCGACAATCACTTCCTGAATCGGCTTGCTGAAGTCGTTCGGGTTGATCACGTCAGTAGCGCCCAGCTGCTTGGCCAGATCAAACTTGCTGGTGTTGATGTCGATGCCGATGATGCGGCTGGCACCGGCCATGCGCGCGCCAATCACCGCCGACAGGCCGATGCCGCCCAGGCCAAAAATCGCCACCGTGTCGCCAGCCTTCACCTTGGCGGTGTTCATCACCGCGCCCATGCCGGTGGTGACGCCACAGCCCAGCAGGCAGACTTCTTCCAGCGGGGCTTCCTTGTTGATTTTGGCCAGGGCGATTTCAGGCAGCACGGTGCGCTCGGAGAAGGTCGAGGTGCCCATATAGTGGTAAATCGGCTGGCCATCTTTGTAAAAACGGGTGGTGCCGTCCGGCATCAGGCCCTTGCCCTGGGTGGCGCGGATGGCCTGGCACAGATTGGTTTTGCCGGATTTGCAAAACTTGCACTCGCCGCATTCCGGGGTGTACAGCGGAATCACATGGTCGCCCACCGCCACGCTGGTCACGCCCTCGCCGATGGCTTCCACCACGCCGGCGCCTTCATGGCCAAGAATGCAGGGGAACACGCCTTCGGAGTCCTTGCCAGACAAGGTGTAAGCGTCGGTGTGGCACACGCCGCTGGCGACAATGCGCACCAGCACTTCGCCTTTTTGCGGCGGCATCAGGTCCACTTCTTCGATGGTCAGCGGCTGGTTCGGCGCCCAGGCGACGGCGGCGCGGGTTTTGATCATGTTCATGCACAATTCCTTGTCGGGACAACGGTCACACACACGCTGGCCCTGGCCCGCCCAACAGCAGCGCCAGGGGCAACAGCAGACATGCCAGTATTGTAGTCTTCACCAGAACAGTGATAATCCCCCGATCTGGAAACACATTATTGCGCAATGGAAACAATCTTGCCGTGGGAAGGCGTGGTGGAATTTGTCACCGTGGTCGAACAGCACAGCTTCACCGCCGCTGCGCGCAAGCTGGGCATGTCGGTGGCCCAGGTCAGCCGCCAGGTGTCGGCGCTGGAGGCGCGGCTGGCCACCCGCCTGCTGTATCGCACCACCCGCACCGTGAGCGTCACCGAAGCCGGCCAGCAGTACTACCAGCACTGCCGCCCGCTGCTGGATGGCCTGCACGCCGCCGAACAGGCGCTGTCGCACACTCAGGCCCGGCCTATCGGCCACCTGCGCCTTACCGCGCCGGTGTACTACGGCGAAACGGTGATTGCGCCCATTCTGCTGCGCTATCTGCGCGACTACCCGGAAGTGAGCGCCGAGCTGAACCTGGATAACCGCAAGGTGGATCTGGTGGCAGAAAATTTTGACCTGGGCATCCGCCTGGGGCCGATGGACGCCAGTTCGCTGATGCTGCGCCAGCTGGCGCCCAGGGTGCACCATGTCTGCGCCTCGCCCGCCTACCTGGCCCGCTACGGCACGCCACACACCCTGGCCGACCTGCGCCAGCACGCCTGCCTGGTGGGCATGGTCGAAGTGTGGCGGTTTCAGGATGGGCAGCAGCAGCGCGACATCAGCGTCAGCGGTCCGCTACGCTGCAGCAGCGGCGTGGCGCTGCGCACCGCCGCCCTGCAAGGGATGGGGCTGGTGCAGTTGCCGGATTATTACCTGGCCGATGCGCTGGCCAGCGGCGCACTGGTCAGCGTGCTGGAACGCTACACCCTGTGCGATGCCGTCTGGGCCACCTGGCCGCGCAGCCGGTTTACCCCGCCCAAGGTCACCATGCTGGTGGAGTATGTGCAGGCGGCGCTGACCAGGCAGGAGTCATGTCCAGCAGCGGGTGATGATATTGCCGGGGAAGGGTGAACCTATCTGACCGCCAGCGCCACCCAGGCCAGCGTGTCGTCAATCAGTTGTGCGCTGGCCTGCGACAGCGCGCGCACGCCGCCTTCGGCATTGGCGCTGGCTGCCGGCGCGCTGGCGCTCAGCCCGCGACGGGCGCGCAGCTGGCCGTGTTCATCGCGCAGTTCGGCATACCAGCGCACCACGCCCTGGCTGCTCAGGTCGGCGGCAAACTGTTGTTCAAACTGTTCCAGCGTCAGCCGCAGCGTCCAGGCCGGGCCAGGGCGCAAGGAGATGTCCGCCAGACGCTGGCGCAGCTGGGTGTGCAACAGCGCCGCCGGGCGGTCAGCCCACAGGCTGTCGCGGTAACGCAACAAGGCCGGTGCGCTGCTGCTGAGCTGGTAATGCATGGCGCTGCCATTCAGCCAGGCGGCCTGGTCCATCTGCACGGTCAACGCCGGCAAGGCCGGGCGAAGGGTGCCAGCCGTTGCCGCAGGCGGCAGCAGCCGGTAGCGGCTTTCGTTGACGGCAGGGGTGGTGCAGGCGCTCAAGCCTACGCAGGCCAGCAGGCCAAGCCAGAATAGCCGGTTCATTGTGGCGCTCCAGAGGGGGTAAATCCGGCTTCGCCAGGGCCGGGGCGGCTGGCTGGCGCGCCCAGCAGCAGTTGCTGCGGGTGGCGGGTCTGGTTGTCGATCAGGGTGTCCAGCGCCTGGGCGGTTTGTTCGGCATGCAGCGCCAGCTGGCCCAACTGCGGCAGGGTGTCCTGATTCAGCCGGGCGGCGGCACCTTGCCATTGCGGCGCGGTTTGCACCAGCAGGCTACGGCTGGTCTGCGCCAGCTGGCGCAGTTCGTTCACCAGCGCCCGGCTGGCGGCCAGCGTGGTGGCCGATTGCTCGCCCAACACGGGCAGCTGGGCCGACAGGCGGTTCAGATTGGCCAGCAATTCCGCCAGCTCACGGCGGTTGCGCTCGTCCAGTACGGCATTGAGCCGCTCCCCCAGCAGGCGGGCTTCGCCCAGCACGGCAGGCAGCTTGTTGGTGGTGTCCTGCCACAGCGACGGGCGCATCGGCAAGGGTGCGCCTGCCGGGTTGCGCCAGGGCGGGCCGCCGTCATCGTGCAGTTCCACAAAGGTCAGCCCGGTCAGCCCCTGGGTGCCCAGCCTGGCCCAGGCCTGCGGGCTCAGCTTGACCGCCACGTCCACGTCCAGTTGAATGCGCACCAGGCGCGGATTGCTTGGGTCAATCGCCAGCGCCACCACCTTGCCCACCGGAATCCCCCGGTATTGCACTGCCGCCTCGCGGTTCAGCCCGCTGACCGACTGGCTGGACACCACGGTGTACGCCACCCGGTCCCCCTGACGCGCGCCGCTCATCCACGCCACCGTCACCGCCAGCGCCGATAACAGCAGCAGCATAAACAGCCCGGTCCACAGGGCAAATGCCTTACTTTCCATGTTCATCCTTTGTCGGAGTCACTTCCGCAGCAAAATACGCCTGGATAAACGGGTGATCGACCTGGCGCACCTGCGCCAGTGAACCGACCGCCACCACACGCTGGTCGGCCAGCACCGCCACCCGATCCAGCACCGGGGCCACCCGGTCGAGTTCGTGGGTCACCATCACGGCGGTGAGGTCGTGCAGCTTGCGCATGTCTGCCAGCAGCGCCACAAACGCCTGCGCACCCAGCGGATCAAGCCCGGCGGTGGGCTCATCCAGAAACAGCAGTTCCGGCTCCAGCGCCAGCGCCCTGGCCAGCGCCACCCGCTTGACCATGCCGCCGGACAGCTGCGCCGGCAGTTTGTCGGCATCGTGGCGGGCCAGGCCCACCTGGGCCAGTTTGCAGCGCGCCAGAATGAGCGCATCCGACACCCGCAACCCGCCACGCTCCAGCAGCGGCAGGGCCACGTTTTCCAGCACGGTCAGCGCAGAAAACAACGCGCCAGCCTGAAACAGCACGCCCCAGCGCTGACGCAGCGGGCGCTGGGCGATAAACCGCTCCGGGTCGAGCCGGCAGCCCAGCACCTCCACCGTGCCGGCGCTGGGCCGCGACAGGCCGATCATGTGGCGCAGCAGGGTGGTTTTGCCGCAACCAGACGCGCCCACCAGCGCCAGCACTTCACCTTGCTGCACGGTCAGGTTGAGGTGCTGATGAATCACCCGCTCACCAAAGCGGGTTTCGATGTCATTCAGCACAATGGCGGCGGGCGCGCTCATGGCCGGGACTTCAGGGTAATGGAAAACAGCACGGCAAACAGCGCATCGGCCACAATCACCAGGGTAATTGCCGCCACCACGGCCCGGGTGGTGGCCCGGCCCAGGCCCTCGCTGGAGGGCGGCGCGGTCAGGCCAAAATGGCAGCCAATCAGGCCAATCAGCAGGCCAAACACCGCCGACTTGCCCAGCCCCACCCACAGGTGAACCAATTTGACCGCGCGGGGAAAGCGGTCGAGAAACTGGGCAAACGACAGCCCCAGCTCCCAGTTGGCCGCCAGCATGCCGCCCAGCAGCGCCAGCGCGCTGGTCCAGGCGGCCAGCAGCGGCATCACCAGCAGCAAGGCCACGGTTTTGGGCCAGGCCAGGCGCAAGGTGGGCGAAATGCCCAGCGCCGACAGCGCGTCCAGCTCCTGGTTCAGCTTCATCGTGCCCAACTGGGCAGTCATGGCCGACCCAGACCGTCCGGCCACCAGGATGGCCGCCAGCAGCGGGCCGAGTTCGCGCAGGATGCTGATGCCAAGCAAATCAACAATCAGCACATTGGCACCGTAGCGCGCCAGCTGCTGCGAAGACAGATACGACAGCACCACGCCAATCAACAGCCCGACCAGCGCGGTAATCCCCAGCGCCGACACGCCAGCGTGGTACATATTGGCCGACAACTCCCGCCAGGGCAGCGCAGCCGGATGGCGCAGCACATGCGCGCTGGCCAGCAGCACCCGCCCCCACAGCATGCACACCGCCTGCGCTTCACGACCCAACGCCAGGGTGGCCTCACCAAGACCCTGCACGGCGGCGCGCCAGCGGCCCGCCGAGCGCACCGGCGCAGTGTCGGCCTGTGCGGCGACCTGTTCGTCCAGCAAGCCCTGCCACAGCGCCAGCTGCGCCGCGCTGGCCTGCAACTGGGCCGGCAGCCGGGCCTGCCAGTCCTGCCACAGCCACAAGGCCCCCAAGCTGTCCAGCTCGGCCTGGCGCACGTCCCAGCTCTGGGCCTTGGCGCGAAGCTGGCGCAGCTGCGCGCGCAGTTGGGGCTGGGCGCGCAGGCCGGCAAAGGTCCACGCTCCGCGCAAGCACACCACGCCGTCGTCGCGCTGCTCCAGGCTGGGCGGATGCTCATTCATCGGCTAACCCGCTTCCAGCGCGGCCAGTTCGGCCTCGTCAAAGCCGGCCAGACGCCGCGCCGGCAGATTGAACGGGCCGCGCAGGCGCGGGGCGTGGTAGTCATGGCACAGCTGGCGGTAATGCGCCGCCGGGTCCAGGCCACGGGCGGCGCACAGGGTGTGAAACCAGCGGTTACCCAGCGCCACATGGCCAATCTCATCGCGCAAAATCACCTCCAGAATCGCCACGGCAGCGTGATCGCCAGCCTGACGCAGTTTGTCCTGCAGCGGCGGCGAGACATCCAGCCCGCGCGCTTCCAGGGTGCGCGGCACCAGCGCCAGCCGGGCCAGAATATCGTCGGCAGTTTTTTCCGCCATGTCCCACAGGCCGTTGTGCGCGGGGAAATCACCATACTGATAACCCAGGCTGTTCAGATGGGCGTGCAGCAGCTGAAAATGCCCGGCCTCCTCGACGGCCACGCTCAGCCAGTCGTGGTAAAACGCCTCGGGCAGGCCGGGAAAGCGCCAGACGATGTCCAGCGCCAGGTCAATGGCGTTGAGTTCAATATGCGCCAGCGCGTGGATCAGCGCGGCGCGGCCCGCCACGCTGTGCAGGCTGCGCTTGGGCAGTTGGCCTGGCGGCACCAGCAGCGGATGGGCTGGCCGGCCCGGCAGCGGCCCGGCGCACGGCGACAGCGGCTCAGCGCCCACCGGCAGGGTCAGATCAAGTGCCGCCACAGCGGCAAGTTTGTCGGCCAGCCCCGCCTGACTGAGGGCGGCGCGGGCGGCAAGGCGCAAGCAGGTCATCGTCGGCTCACAGAAAAACACAGGCAGCCAGCAGACTGCCGGAATGACAAAAAGTGCAGGCACGCAAACAAAAACCCCCGTTGCCGGGGGTTTTTGCACGAACCAAGCAAGACAGACATGTCTTACTTCTGGGCTTCCTTGGCCAGATACAGCCAGGTTTCCACCACAGTGTCCGGGTTCAGCGAGATGGTTTCGATGCCTTCATCGACCAGCCACTGGGCAAAGTCCGGATGGTCGGACGGGCCTTGGCCGCAAATGCCGACATACTTGCCCAGACGGCGGCAGGTGGAGATGGCCATATGCAGCATGGCCTTCACTGCCGGGTCGCGCTCGTCGAAGGTCGGCGCAATCGGGCCACCGGAATCGCGGTCCACGCCCAGGGTAAGCTGGGTCATGTCGTTGGAGCCGATGGAGAAGCCATCGAAGTGTTCCAGGAACTGTTCGGCCAGCACAGCGTTGGTCGGCAGTTCGCACATCATGATCAGGCGCAGGCCGTTCTTGCCGCGTTCCAGGCCGAAATCCTTGAGGATTTGCACCACGGATTCGGCTTCCTTCAGCGTGCGCACGAACGGGATCATCACTTCGACGTTGGTCAGACCCATCACGTCGCGCACCTTGCGGATGGCGCGGCATTCGAGCTCGAAGCAATCGCGGAATTCCGGCGCAATGTAGCGGGCAGCACCCCGGAAACCGATCATCGGGTTTTCTTCGTGCGGCTCATACAGCGAACCACCGATCAGGTTGGCGTATTCGTTCGACTTGAAGTCGGACATGCGCACAATCACCTTTTTCGGGTAGAACGCAGCGGCCAGGGTGGCCACGCCTTCGGCGATCTTGTCGACGTAGAAGTCCACCGGGCTGGCGTAGCCGGAAATCCGGTCACGGATGGTGGCTTGCAGTTCCGGCGACAGGCGATCCAGCTCCAGCAGGGCTTTCGGGTGAATGCCAATCTGACGGTTGATCACAAATTCCATGCGCGCCAGGCCCACGCCTTCGTTCGGCAGCTGGCAGAAGTCAAACGCCAGTTCCGGGTTGCCCACGTTCATCATGATCTTGACCGGGGCATCCGGCATGCTGTCCAGCGCCAGATCGATGATTTCCACTTCGAGCAGGCCGTCGTAGATATTGCCGGTGTCGCCTTCCGAGCACGACACGGTGACCTGCATGCCATCCTTCAGCACGTCGGTGGCGTAACCGCAGCCCACCACTGCCGGAATGCCCAGCTCACGGGCGATAATTGCCGCATGGCAGGTGCGACCGCCACGATTGGTCACGATGGCAGCAGCACGCTTCATCACCGGTTCCCAGTCAGGGTCGGTCATGTCGGTCACCAGCACATCGCCCGGCTTGACGCGATCCATTTCGGAGGCGTCCTTGATCAGACGCACCACACCCTGGCCTACCTTCTGACCAATGGCGCGGCCTTCCACCAGCACGTTGCTCTTGTTCTTCAGGCGGTAGCGGCGCAGGGTGTCCACGCGGGACTCTTGCGACTTCACCGTTTCCGGACGGGCCTGCAGGATGTACAGCTTGCCATCCACGCCGTCCTTGCCCCACTCGATGTCCATCGGACGTGCGTAGTGCTTTTCGATGATCAGGGCAAAGCGGGCGAGTTCTTCCACATCGGCGTCGGTGATGGAGAACTGGGTACGCAGTTCCGGAGCAACGTCGAGGGTTTTCACCGAACGGCCTGCTTCGCGGGTGTCGGTGAATTCCATCTTGATTTGCTTGGAACCCAGATTCTTGCGCAGGATGGCCGGACGCTCGGCTTTCAGCGTTGGCTTGTGCACATAGAATTCATCCGGGTTGACCGCCCCCTGCACCACGGTTTCGCCCAGGCCGTAGGACGCGGTGACAAACACCACGTCGTCAAAGCCGGATTCGGTGTCGATGGTGAACATCACACCGGCGGAACCACAGTCGGAACGCACCATGCGCTGAATGCCGGCAGACAGGGCCACCACGTCATGGGCAAAGCCCTTGTGCACGCGGTAGGAAATGGCCCGGTCGTTGTACAGCGAGGCAAACACATGCTTGATCGCCGCCATGACATTCTCGAAGCCGAGAATGTTCAGGAAAGTTTCCTGCTGGCCGGCAAACGAGGCGTCCGGCAGGTCTTCTGCCGTGGCGGAGGAACGCACGGCCACCGAAATGGCAGCGCCGGAATCGGCGACCATTTGGTCGTAGGCGGTGCGGATTTCAGTTTCCAGCTGTGCCGGGAACGGCGTATCCACGATCAGCTGGCGGATTTCCTTGCCCACGCGGGCAAGCTCCACCACATCGTCCACATCAAGCTTGGCGAGCATCTCACTGATGCGATCGGCCAGGCCATTGTGAGCGAGAAAATCGCGGTAAGCCTGTGCAGTGGTGGCGAAACCGCCAGGCACGCGCACGCCGGAACTGGCGAGCTGGCTAATCATTTCGCCCAGCGACGCATTTTTGCCGCCGACGGTTTCCACGTCGGTCATGCGCAGCTTGTCGAACCAGACAACGTAATTCTCTGCCATGTAACGAACTTCCTGTGCTAGATGGGGGCTATCGAAAACCGGATTCTATCCGAAAGCGTAAACTTTGCGTAACCTTAATGCACTGCACAAAAGCAGGATTTGCCCTGCGAAAGTGCATGTTCCTGCGCGTATAATCGTCTGGAATGACAGACCCACGGGAGTTCCCATGCCACATCGCCGCTCTGCCTTCTTTATTTCTGACCGTACCGGCATCACTGCCGAATCGCTGGGCCACACCCTGCTGACCCAGTTCGAGGCGGTGGAATTCAAGCGGGAAACCATTCCGTTCATCGATTCGCCGGACAAGGCCAACGAGGTCAGCCAGCGCATTGCCGCCCGCGCGCAGGCCGACCACCACCGCCCGCTGGTGTTCCTGTCGATTATCGACCCTGGCGTGCGCAAGGCCATTGCGGTGGACGAATGCGCGCTGGTCATCGACCTGTTTGATTCGTTCATCAGTTGTCTGGAAGACGAGCTGGGCATGCATGCTTCGCGCACAGCGGGCAAGTCGCACGGGATTGGCAACGAAAAAACCTACCATCACCGGATTGATGCGGTGAATTTCTCGATGAATCACGATGATGGCCTCAAGCCCAATGCCCTGGCGGAAGCCGACGTGATTCTGGTTGGCGTGTCGCGCTCGGGAAAAACCCCCACCTGCCTGTATCTGGCGCTGCAGTACGGCATCCGCGCCGCCAACTATCCGCTGACCCCGGAAGACTTTGGCAAGCCGGTGCTGCCCAAGCTGCTGCTGCCGCATCGCCACAAGCTGTTTGGCCTGACCATCACCCCGGAGCGTCTGGTGCAAATCCGCTCGGAACGCCGGCCAAACAGCACGTATGCGTCGCTGGACAATTGCCGCTTCGAGATCAACGAAGCCGAGGCGATGATGCGTCAGCAAAGCGTGCCGTTCATCAGCACCACGCATAAATCCATCGAGGAAATCGCCAGCACCATCATCCACAGCGCCCATCTGACCAAACGCTTCTAAGCCGTTCTAGCGGGCAGAGCTGCATCATGCTGGTGCACGCCCCAGGCCGAGGCGAATCCCGGCACTGGTCTGGGGCATTTAGCGCCTAGCGCCGACCGGTTTTTTTCCCTTGTGGCGCGGGTCTGGAGTGCGGCTTTCCTGCAACACTATGCCCTCTGGATACCGGTTTGCTGGGAGCAGGCCGGGCCGATCGCGCCACGGCAGGTCGTGCACCAGGACGAAAACCGCTTTCCGGCGGAATCAGCTGCTGTGGGCCATGGCCAATCAGGTCGGCCCGGCCCATATTCACCAGCGCCTCACGCAGCAGCGGCCAGTTGTCGGCATCGTGGTAGCGTAAAAACGCCTTATGCAGCTTGCGCCGGTAGCCATCCTTGATCACATCCACTTTTTCCGAGCTGCGCGCCAGCTTTTTCAGCGGATTGCGCCCGGTGTGCCACATGGTGGTGGCCAGCGCCATCGGCGTGGGGGTAAACGCCTGCACTTGGTCAGGCTTGAAACCATTGGCCTTCAGCCATAGCGCCAGATTGAGCATGTCTTCATCGCTGGTGCCAGGGTGGGCGGCGATAAAATACGGAATCAGGAACTGCTTTTTGCCGGCTTGCTGGCTGAAACGGTCAAACAACACCTTGAAGCGCTCATAGCTGCCAATGCCCGGCTTCATCATTTTCGACAGCGGGCCTTCTTCGGTATGCTCGGGGGCGATTTTCAGGTAGCCGCTGACATGGTGAGTAGCCAATTCACGGATATATTCCGGCGATTCCACTGCCAGGTCGTAACGCACGCCAGAACCAATGGTGATGCGTTTCACCCCAGGCAGGGCACGGGCCTTGCGGTATAGCTGAATCAGCGGGCCATGGTCAGTGCCCAGGTTTTCGCAAATCCCCGGATAGACACAGGACAAACGCCGACAGGAAGATTCGATTTTCGGGTCTTTGCACGCCAGCCGGTACATATTGGCCGTTGGCCCGCCCAGGTCAGTAATATGCCCGGTAAATCCGGGGGTTTTATCGCGAATATGCTCGATCTCCTGCAATACAGACTGCTCGGAGCGGCTTTGAATAATCCGTCCTTCATGCTCGGTAATCGAACAGAAAGTACAGCCGCCAAAACAGCCGCGCATGATATTGACCGAAAAACGGATCATGTCCCAGGCCGGAAAACGCGCATCGCCATAGCTCGGATGCGGCTGGCGCGCATAGGGCAGATCGTAAACGTAATCCATTTCTTCGGTACTGAGCGGAATCGGTGGCGGGTTAATCCACACATCCCGTTCGCCATGTGCCTGCACCAGTGCGCGGGCATTGCCAGGATTGGATTCCAGATGCAGGGTGCGGCTGGCGTGGGCGTACAGCACCGGATCGTAGGCAACGGCTTCATAAGCGGGAATTCGCACCACGGTTTTGGCCCGCTGCAACTTGCGCGCCGCCACCCGTTCGGCGGCGGAGACAAGCCGAATCGGCTGCACTGCGTCGGTGTCTTCTGCTGGTGCCGTGCTGGCAGGCTCCATGGCGTAGGGATCCGGATGCGGATCCACCCTGCCTGGCAGATCAACCGTGGTGGAATCCAGCTCCTGCCAGCCGGCATCCGGTCGCCAGCCCTGACTGGTCAGAAAACCGGTGCCACGAATATCACGCATCTGGGCCAGCCGTTCGCCATGGGCCGCGCGGTGGGCAATTTCCACCAGGGCGCGTTCAGCATTGCCGTACAGCAGGATATCCGCCTTGGCGTAGCCCAGCACCGACTGGCGCACCTTGTCGCTCCAGTAATCGTACTGGGCAATCCGACGCAAGCTGGCCTCAATGCCGCCAATCATGATATCCACCCCAGGAAACGCCTCACGGCAACGCTGGGCGTATACGGCTACCGCACGGTCAGGGCGCTTGCCCGCCTCGCCATGCGGGGTGTAGGCGTCGTCAGAGCGCGGTTTGCGGTCGGCGGTGTAGCGGTTGATCATCGAGTCCATATTGCCCGCTGTCACGCCAAAAAACAGCCGGGGCCGACCCAAGGCCCGAAAGGGCTCGGCGCTTTTCCAGTCAGGCTGGCTGATGATGCCCACCCGAAACCCCTGCGCTTCCAGCAAACGGCCAATCAGCGCCATGCCAAAGCTGGGATGATCGATATAGCCGTCACCGGTCACCAGGATGATGTCACACACATCCCAGCCCAGCTGCTTCATCTCGGCGCGACTCATCGGTAAAAACGATGCGCGCCGGCCTGAAGTCATCAGCTGACGAGGCAGGGAAAAAATCGGCACAGGGCTGGCAGCGAATTGGCTCATGAGGGCACCACAAACAGGACAAGCCGGGCATTGTGCCAGATTTATCCGGCCTCCGGCAAAAAGCCCTTGTTTTTCATCTGGATAGCCGCGAGCACAACAGGGTTTTACTGAAGAAATTGCTGTTTTTTTGCAGGAAGGCACAATGGCTGCGCAAAAAATTGACGCTAAAAAGACAAAACCCCCTGTACCGTTTGGTACAGGGGGTTTGAATGGGAGCCTGGCGTTGACCTACTTTCACACGGGTAATCCGCACTATCATTGGCGCGAAGCGGTTTCACTGTCCTGTTCGGGATGGGAAGGAGTGGGACCCACTTGCTATGGACACCAGGCATAAGCTGTCGTGCGCTGCATTGCTGCAACACACCAAAACGGGAAGAGTAACTTCAGTCATCAACTGGATCAGATCACATCTAAAACACCTGAAGCATCGCGGCTTATAGGATCAAGCCGCACGGGCAATTAGTATTGGTTAGCTTAATGCATTACTGCACTTCCACACCCAACCTATCAACGTCCTGGTCTCGAACGACCCTTCAGGGCACTCTAGGTGCCAGGGAAGTCTCATCTTAAGGCAAGTTTCGCGCTTAGATGCTTTCAGCGCTTATCTCTTCCGAACTTAGCTACCCGGCGATACGACTGGCGTCATAACCGGTACACCAGAGGTTCGTCCACTCCGGTCCTCTCGTACTAGGAGCAGCCCCCTTCAAACTTCCAACGCCCACTGCAGATAGGGACCAAACTGTCTCACGACGTTTTAAACCCAGCTCACGTACCACTTTAAATGGCGAACAGCCATACCCTTGGGACCGGCTACAGCCCCAGGATGTGATGAGCCGACATCGAGGTGCCAAACTCCGCCGTCGATATGAACTCTTGGGCGGAATCAGCCTGTTATCCCCGGAGTACCTTTTATCCGTTGAGCGATGGCCCTTCCATTCAGAACCACCGGATCACTATGTCCTGCTTTCGCACCTGCTCGACTTGTGGGTCTCGCAGTTAAGCTACCTTTTGCCATTGCACTATCAGTACGATGTCCGACCGTACCTAGGTAACCTTCGAACTCCTCCGTTACACTTTGGGAGGAGACCGCCCCAGTCAAACTGCCTACCATGCACGGTCCCCGATCCGGATGACGGACCAAGGTTAGAACCTCAAACACACCAGGGTGGTATTTCAAGGGCGGCTCCACAGAAACTGGCGTCTCTGCTTCAAAGCCTCCCACCTATCCTACACAAGTCTGTTCAAAGTCCAATGCAAAGCTACAGTAAAGGTTCACGGGGTCTTTCCGTCTAGCAGCGGGGAGATTGCATCTTCACAAACATTTCAACTTCGCTGAGTCTCGGGTTGAGACAGTGTGGCCATCGTTACGCCATTCGTGCGGGTCGGAACTTACCCGACAAGGAATTTCGCTACCTTAGGACCGTTATAGTTACGGCCGCCGTTTACTGGGACTTCAGTCAAGAGCTTGCACCCCATCATTTAATCTTCCAGCACCGGGCAGGCGTCACACCGTATACGTCCACTTTCGTGTTGGCACAGTGCTGTGTTTTTATTAAACAGTCGCAGCCACCTTTTCACTGCAACCCCATCGAGCTCCGGACGCGAGGTCCTTCACCCTACCGGGGCACACCTTCTCCCGAAGTTACGGTGTCAATTTGCCGAGTTCCTTAACCCGAGTTCTCTCAAGCGCCTTAGAATTCTCATCCTACCCACCTGTGTCGGTTTGCGGTACGGTCAATTGTGAGCTGAAGCTTAGAGGCTTTTCCTGGAAGCATGGGATTACTCACTTCAGTGCCGTAGCACCTCGTTATCACGCCTCAGCATTGGCCCACCGGATTTGCCTGATGGACCTGCCTACACGCTTGAACCAACTATTCCAACAGTTGGCTGAGCTACCCTTCTCCGTCCCCCCATCGCACTCACAATCGGTACAGGAATTTTAACCTGTTTCCCATCGACTACGCATTTCTGCCTCGCCTTAGGGGCCGACTCACCCTACGCCGATGAACGTTGCGTAGGAAACCTTGGGTTTTCGGCGTGCGGGACTTTCACCCGCATTATCGCTACTCATGTCAGCATTCGCACTTCTGATACCTCCAGCAGCCTTTACAAGCCACCTTCGCAGGCCTACAGAACGCTCTCCTACCATATGTACAGAGTACATATCCGCAGCTTCGGTTACATGCTTGAGCCCCGTTACATCTTCCGCGCAGGACGACTCGACCAGTGAGCTATTACGCTTTCTTTAAATGATGGCTGCTTCTAAGCCAACATCCTGGCTGTCTAGGCCTTCCCACTTCGTTTACCACTTAGCATGTCATTTGGGACCTTAGCTGGCGGTCTGGGTTGTTTCCCTCTTGACACCGGACGTTAGCACCCGATGTCTGTCTCCCAGGCTCGTACTTGACGGTATTCGGAGTTTGCCATGGGTTGGTAAGTCGCGATGACCCCCTAGCCATAACAGTGCTCTACCCCCGTCAGTAATACCTGAGGCACTACCTAAATAGTTTTCGGAGAGAACCAGCTATTTCCAAGTTTGTTTAGCCTTTCACCCCTATCCACAGCTCATCCCCTAATTTTGCAACATTAGTGGGTTCGGTCCTCCAGTGCGTGTTACCGCACCTTCAACCTGGCCATGGATAGATCACTTGGTTTCGGGTCTACGCCCAGCAACTGAACGCCCTATTCGGACTCGGTTTCCCTACGCCTCCCCTATTCGGTTAAGCTTGCTACTGAACGTAAGTCGCTGACCCATTATACAAAAGGTACGCAGTCACGGAACAAGTCCGCTCCCACTGTTTGTATGCATCCGGTTTCAGGATCTATTTCACTCCCCTTCCGGGGTTCTTTTCGCCTTTCCCTCACGGTACTGGTTCACTATCGGTCGATGATGAGTATTTAGCCTTGGAGGATGGTCCCCCCATCTTCGGACAGGATTTCACGTGTCCCGCCTTACTTGTCGCATGCTTAGTACCACGGTTGTGTTTTCGGATACGGGGCTATCACCCACTATGGCCAACCTTTCCAGGTTCTTCTCCTAACACTACCGCTATCACATGCAGGCTGATCCGTGTTCGCTCGCCACTACTTACGGAATCTCGGTTGATTTCTTTTCCTCGGGGTACTTAGATGTTTCAGTTCTCCCGGTTCGCTCTACCCACCCTATGTGTTCAGGTGGGAGTACTCATTGCTGAGTGGGTTTCCCCATTCGGACATCTACGGATCAAAGCTTCATTGCCAGCTCCCCGTAGCTTTTCGCAGGCTTGCACGTCCTTCGTCGCCTATCATCGCCAAGGCATCCACCAGATGCACTTATTCGCTTGATCCTATAAGTCGAGAGACTTACAGGTGTTTGCTTTTACGACCACGCTTCCCAGCGTGATCGCGATACAATCTGACCCATTTCTTTTCCTGACTGATGGTTTGACCCATCAATCTGGCATTGATTTGTGTCGTTACTCTTCCGTTTTGTTAAAGATCAGTGCGTTAAACACGCAAAAGACAAGGTTTCGCCTTCTCTTTTGAGCGCTTGTGTGAGGGTGGTGGAGGATGACGGGATCGAACCGACGACCCTCTGCTTGCAAAGCAGATGCTCTCCCAGCTGAGCTAATCCCCCGCTAAATCTTTCATGCTGCGTTGTTCGGTCGCTCGTGTACATGAGTACACGTCGCTTCCTCTCGCCTTGCCTGAAAGCTTTATCGTTTTTGTTCCGACGACCGCTTGATACTTTCGATCGGTGGAACAGAGAAACTTATCATACTGATTGGATCGACGCAAATAAATGCGCTTTTCTATCAGCACCAGATTGTTCAGGACAAGGCGTTGGAACGGCGACATGTACGAGAAGTACACGAGTCGTTTCGCAACGCAGTCATGGACAATCTGGTGGGTCTGGTTGGACTCGAACCAACGACCCCCGCCTTATCAAGACGGTGCTCTAACCAGCTGAGCTACAAACCCATGTTCCGTTCGGAACCGGAGTTTGTTCAGGGACACTCCCCGATTCCTCTCACTGCACTTTTTTCGACAACCGATAAGTTGTAGACGCTTATTCCAGAGGTTTCTCTAGAAAGGAGGTGATCCAGCCGCAGGTTCCCCTACGGCTACCTTGTTACGACTTCACCCCAGTCATGAAGCATACCGTGGTAAGCGGCCTCCTTGCGGTTAGCCTACCCACTTCTGGTATCCCCCACTCCCATGGTGTGACGGGCGGTGTGTACAAGGCCCGGGAACGTATTCACCGCGACATGCTGATCCGCGATTACTAGCGATTCCGACTTCACGCAGTCGAGTTGCAGACTGCGATCCGGACTACGATCGGTTTTATGAGATTAGCTCCACCTCGCGGCTTGGCAACCCTCTGTACCGACCATTGTATGACGTGTGAAGCCCTGGTCATAAGGGCCATGAGGACTTGACGTCATCCCCACCTTCCTCCGGTTTGTCACCGGCAGTCCCATTAAAGTGCCCAACTTAATGATGGCAACTAATGGCAAGGGTTGCGCTCGTTGCGGGACTTAACCCAACATCTCACGACACGAGCTGACGACAGCCATGCAGCACCTGTGTTAGCGTTCCCTTTCGGGCACTCCTGCGTCTCTGCAGGATTCGCTACATGTCAAGACCAGGTAAGGTTTTTCGCGTTGCATCGAATTAATCCACATCATCCACCGCTTGTGCGGGCCCCCGTCAATTCCTTTGAGTTTTAATCTTGCGACCGTACTCCCCAGGCGGTCTACTTCACGCGTTAGCTGCGTTACCAAGAGATTCCTCTCCCGACAACTAGTAGACATCGTTTAGGGCGTGGACTACCAGGGTATCTAATCCTGTTTGCTCCCCACGCTTTCGTGCATGAGCGTCAGTGTTATCCCAGGGGGCTGCCTTCGCCATCGGTATTCCTCCACATCTCTACGCATTTCACTGCTACACGTGGAATTCTACCCCCCTCTGACACACTCTAGTCTTGCAGTTCCAAACGCAGTTCCCAAGTTAAGCTCGGGGATTTCACATCTGGCTTACAAAACCGCCTGCGCACGCTTTACGCCCAGTAATTCCGATTAACGCTTGCACCCTACGTATTACCGCGGCTGCTGGCACGTAGTTAGCCGGTGCTTATTCTTCCAGTACTGTCATCCCCGACCCGTATTAGGGGTCAGGATTTCCTCCCGGACAAAAGAGCTTTACAACCCGAAGGCCTTCTTCACTCACGCGGCATGGCTGGATCAGGCTTTCGCCCATTGTCCAAAATTCCCCACTGCTGCCTCCCGTAGGAGTCTGGGCCGTGTCTCAGTCCCAGTGTGGCGGATCATCCTCTCAGACCCGCTACGGATCGTCGCCTTGGTGAGCCTTTACCTCACCAACTAGCTAATCCGACATCGGCCGCTCTATCAGCGCGAGGCCCTAAGGTCCCCCGCTTTCATCCTCGGATAATATGCGGTATTAGCACATCTTTCGATGTGTTATCCCCCACTGATAGGTACGTTCCGATGCATTACTCACCCGTTCGCCACTCGCCACCAGGTGCAAGCACCCGTGCTGCCGTTCGACTTGCATGTGTAAAGCATGCCGCCAGCGTTCAATCTGAGCCAGGATCAAACTCTTCAGTTCAATCTCTGCAAATATTACTTCGCTTGACGCAAACTCCCAGAGAATCTAACGATTCTTTGATCATTCTTGTGCAAGCTCTTGTTCCTCGGAACAAGCGCCTACACTTATCGGTTGTCATTCTGTTAAAGAGCAGTTGCTTTCCAACCCAGAAACCGGTAACGTCAGCGGTTTGTTTCGCTTCGTTTCGTTTTCTGCGTCAGCAGCAGAGAGGCGAACTATACGCACCACCTGAAAAACCGTCAACACCCCAAAACACACTTTTTTGCGCAAAACCGTGAAAAACACGATAAATCGCTGAAATCAAACGGAAAACTTTTTGCAAAAAATCGCAAAAAAGTTTCACACCTTCGCAAAATCGCTGTCACACCCTGCGAACACATGGCAAAAAAGCCGCAAAAAACCACCCGACGCCAGAGCAGCATGGTAAAAATTGCCCGTTCTGACCCCGCCAGCACGCAGTGGCAAGGCAAAAAAGCCGGCAAGCGGGCTGCAATGGGTGCTGAGCAGGGGATTCCTGGCTATTCCTTATATATGTAAAAAATCTGCACTTCAGCCTACAGCGCCCCAGCCGGCCAGAATCAGGTTTTTCCTTTAGCCAGCAAGCAGATAGCCCGCACCGGGGTGATTTCATCCGACTGGCCGGCTGGGGTATACTTGTCGGCTTGATTTTATTTTGCGCTGCACAACAGGACACCCCATGATCGAAACTGAAATCCTTAACCAGATCGACGCCAAACTGACTGATCTCGCCGCCCGCAACGACGAGATCCGGAGGTATCTTTGACTACCCTGGCAAAAAGGAACGCCTGGAAGAAGTCAGCCGCCTGACCGAAGACCCGGATATCTGGAATGACACCAAGCGCGCCCAGGATCTGGGCCGGGAGAAAAAAGCGCTGGAAGATGTGGTGGTGGTGATCGACACCCTGACCCAGACGCTGGACGACAGCCGCGAATTGTTCGAAATGGGCAAGAGCGAGGACGACGACGACACCATTCTGGCGGTGCAGGACGATCTGCTTGGCGCAGAAAAAACCCTGGAAACCCTGGAGTTCCGCCGGATGTTCTCCAATCCGATGGACCCGAACCACTGCTTTATCGATATTCAGGCCGGTGCTGGCGGCACCGAAGCGCAAGACTGGGCGTCGATGCTGCTGCGCATGTATCTGCGCTACTGCGAACGCAAGGATTTCAAGGTCGAGGTGCTGGAAGAATCCGAAGGCGAAGTGGCCGGCATCAAAAGCGCGACCATCAAGGTGGATGGCGACTACGCCTACGGCTACCTGCGCACCGAAGTGGGTGTGCATCGCCTGGTGCGCAACAGCCCGTTTGACAGTAATAACCGCCGCCAGACCTCGTTTGCCAGCGTGTTTGTCTACCCGGAAGTGGATGATTCGATCGAAATCGACATCAACCCGGCGGATTTGCGCGTGGACACCTACCGCGCTTCCGGTGCCGGTGGTCAGCACATCAACAAAACCGACTCGGCGGTGCGCATTACCCACATGCCGACCAATATTGTGGTGCAGTGCCAGAACGACCGCTCGCAGCACAAAAACCGCGCCGAAGCGATGAGCATGCTGAAGGCGCGCCTGTATGAACTGGAGCTGCGCAAGCGCAACCAGGAAAAACAGGCGCTGGAAGACAGTAAGACCGATGTGGGCTGGGGCCACCAGATTCGCAGCTATGTGTTTGACCAGTCCCGCGTCAAGGATTTGCGCACCAATGTGGAAGTGGGTAACGTCAAAGGCGTGATGGACGGCGACCTTGACGGCTTTATCCAAGCCAGCCTGAAACAAGGGGTGTAAGACGCTCCCCCTGCAAGGCAACTTTGAACTTTGGCCAGCCAGGCCTGCCTGGCCGGCCCTTATTAGCTGATGACATCATGACCGAACCGACCCAAACCCCAGAACAGCATCACGACGAAAACCAGATCATGGCGGAACGCCGCCACAAACTGGCCGCCCTGCGCGAACAAGGCCCGGCCTTCCCCAATGACTTCCGCCGCAGCCATATGGCCGCCGACCTGCACGCCAGCCACGACGCCACCGACAAGGAAACGCTGGAAGCCAGTGCCGTGCAAGTGGCGGTGGCTGGACGGATGATGCTGAAACGGGTGATGGGCAAGGCCAGCTTTGCCACTCTGCAGGACGCCAGTGGCCGCATCCAGCTGTATATCAGCAACGACATGGCCGGCGCTGACACCCACGCCGCCTTCAAGCACTGGGACATGGGCGATATCCTGGGCGCAGTGGGCACCCTGTTCAAGACCAAGACCGGCGAGCTGACCATCCAGGTAACCCAGCTGCGCCTGCTGACCAAGTCGCTGCGTCCGCTGCCGGACAAGTTTCACGGCATGACCGACCAGGAACAAAAATACCGCCAGCGCTACGTTGACCTGATTGTTGACGAGCACTCGCGCAACACCTTCATCAAGCGCTCCAAAATCGTGCAGACCGTGCGCGACTACATGGTGAAGGAAGACTATCTGGAAGTGGAAACGCCGATGATGCACACCATCCCCGGCGGTGCCACGGCCAAACCCTTCGTCACCCACCACAATGCGCTGGACATGCAGCTGTACCTGCGTATTGCGCCAGAACTGTATCTGAAGCGCCTGGTGGTGGGCGGCCTGGAGCGGGTGTTTGAAATCAACCGCAACTTCCGCAACGAGGGCATGAGCACCCGGCATAACCCTGAGTTCACCATGATGGAGTTCTACGAAGCCTACTGTGGCTACGAACGCATGATGGACATGACCGAAGGCGTGATCCGCGCCTGCGCGCAAGCGGTGTGCGGCACCAGCGAAATCAGCTACCACGGCCAGCCGGTGGACCTGAGCAAGCCGTTTGACCGCTTTACCATCGTTGGTGCCATCCAGCACTACAACCCGGACTACACCGACGCGCAACTGGCCGACGCCGACTGGCTGAAAAACGAAATCCAGCGCCTGGGCGGCAAACTGCCTCCGGCACCGGGCGTGGGCAGCCTGCAGCTGGCCTTGTTTGAAGAATGTGCCGAAGGCCGGCTGTGGAACCCGACTTTCATCATCGACTACCCGGTGGAAGTCTCGCCGCTGGCCCGCGCCTCGGACAGCAACCCGGCGATTACCGAACGGTTTGAGCTGTTTGTGGTGGGCCGTGAACTGGCCAACGGCTATTCCGAGCTGAACGACCCGGAAGACCAGGCCGACCGTTTCCACAAGCAGGTGGCGCAAAAAGATGCCGGCGATGACGAAGCCATGCACTTTGACGCCGACTACGTGCGCGCCATGGAATACGGCCTGCCGCCCACCGGCGGCTGCGGCATCGGCATTGACCGTCTGGTGATGCTGCTGACCGATGCGCCGAGCATCCGCGACGTGATCCTGTTCCCGCAGATGCGTCTGGAGTAAACACGCGCCACGGTGCATCCGCCCGCCTGATGCACCACCGAGATTGATCGGCCCCTCATGCCCACGGCCTTCCTGATTCACTCGGGAAGGCCGTGGGCACATTCATTTCCTGGCACTGCCCGGTGTGACCACCGGGCGCGGCGCAAGCTCAGCGCGGGAGAATCCGCTCGGCATCGTTGGACAGGATGATCTCGACCCGGCGATTCAACTGCCGGTCTTCGCTATGCCGGTTACTGGCCACCGGATAACGCTCTCCCAAGCCACGGGCGGCAATCCGCTGACGGCTGACACCCATCTCCTGCAAGGCATGCCGCACCGCCATGGCCCGACGTTCAGACAGTGTCTGGTTATGCATTCTCGACCCGGTGCTGTCGGTAAAGCCTTCAATCAGCACCGTGCGCTCCGGGTATTGCTGCAGGATAGTCGCCAGCTTCTGTACGGTATCCAGGCCATTCTGGTTCAGGCGGGCCCGGTCGGTGGCAAACAGCACATCACCCAGGGTAATCATCATGCCACGCGGTGTTCTCTTGGCAGCCAGCTCGGCCAGTTGGGCTTCCAGCTGAGCAGTGCGCGCCTGGGCATCCTGGGTCTGCTGCTGCGCCACTTCGGTCGCCTGCCTGGCCTGGTTGGCTTCATTGGTGCGCTGGTTCAGCCGCATCTGGTCACGCGCCTTGCCAGCATTTTCCACATCATGCTCAGCCGCTTTCTGCTTGGCGGCTTCCTGCGCCAGGGCAATTTTCTGCTGGGCGATATACGCCAGCTGATCCACGTCCTGGGTACTCTGATGGTCGCTGGCTGCCGTATTGGCCCGCGCCAGCGCAGTAGCGGCCTGCTGCAGTTCCAGCGGTGCATATTTGGCTACTTGTGGATTATTCTGCGCCGCCAGGTAATCGCTGCGGCTTTGTTCCAGCAAGCGGGTGGGCGGCGTGGTGCCGCATGCGCCCAGCAATCCGGCCAGCAAGAGCGCAATGGGGGCAATAGAGGAGGTTTTCATCATCAAATCCTTGGGCAGAGAGAGTGGGGCGGGCATTGCCAAGCAGTGGCAGACGGACCACTACCTGGGCTGACGGGCGCGAATCAGTTCTTCGCGCAGGACGCGAATGTCATCCTGCAGCGCATCGGCAGCCAGTTGTGCCTTGGCCGAATTCGACTTGCCCTGCGCCAGCCGGGCGTCAGCCTGCGCCTGAGTGGCCAGATCCGACGCCAGCGCATAATCCTTGGCCGCCATTGCCTGGTTGGCTCGCGCCAGCTTTTCCCGCGCCGAACGCATCTCCACCGGGGCAAACTCACTGGCCCCTGCCCCAGCGGCGTTATCCACTGCGGCCTTGGACACCGCCACCTCTGCTGTGGCCGGCGTTTTCATGCTGCTACAGCCAGAAGCCCCCAACATCACTACGCCATACAACAGCCATAACCCTTGCTTGCGATCCATTGTCATCATGTTCTCCAGTCAAACCATCCGCCGAATCCAATTCGGTGCGACCAGAGGATTTATAAGCGGGTTGGCGGTACAAATCGGTACGCTGACGCACATACTCAACCAAACCGGCACCACAAAACCAGACAAGCCCCGCACATGTCCGCGCCAGACATGCGCCCACATCAGCAAAACGCTAGCGCCGCGCCCAGCGCAGGCGCAAGCGCCCCCACCAGAATGGCCATACTGGCTGACGCTCCAGCAGCCAGGAAAACAGCCAGGCCAGCCACAAGGCGGTCAGCGAGCCGGCGATAATCTCGCTGGCGCGCAAGCCGGCAAACTGCAGGGCTGACGCAGGCGGTTCGCCAACGGCGCTGCCCAGCAAAATCGCCACGGTAATCGGCGTCACCCGCCAGTTGGCCGGAAAATGGGCAATCGAGGTGGCTAGCACCACCGACAAGGTCAGCGCAGCGGCCAGCGACAGCAAGGTGGCCCCAACACTCCACACCGTCAGCAGCGCCACCGTGCAGCCAATCAGGGTATTGCTCACCCGGTCACGCACCAGCGTGCGGGTGGCCGACACGTCAGGGTCGCTCACGGCGGCAATGGTCACCACCGCCCAGACGGGATGATCCATGCCCAGCCAGGACAGCAGCGGCCAGACCAGCAAGGTGGCCAGGGCGATTTTCAGCGCAAACATCAGCGAGCGGGGTTTGATCCATTTAAGCCACATGGC
Organism: Aquaspirillum sp. LM1; assembly: GCF_002002905.1. Taxonomy (NCBI): domain Bacteria; kingdom Pseudomonadati; phylum Pseudomonadota; class Betaproteobacteria; order Neisseriales; family Aquaspirillaceae; genus Aquaspirillum; species Aquaspirillum sp. LM1. Next base: position 2,675,306 of record NZ_CP019509.1, read on the forward strand.
CATGCCACTTTTCAGGTAATTAAGACGTTGGATCAGCATAACGGAGCAATATTGAGTCCAGATCACAGCAGGGCGAAAGACCGACACAGAAGGGGAGGCACACCGGGCACAGCGCAGGACACAAGCTTGTCCACCACACGGACGCTGCGCAGGCATGGCCATGGCGCAGCAGACTGCCGCCAGCGCGGGCGTTTATTGACAATATCCTATTGGCAAGCTGACCATCCGGCCCACAGATGGCATTTATGCATCACCAGCGTCAGCGCCCAGCATCCGCAGCAAGATCTCCACATACGCCGCCGCGCGGGTATCGATGGCAAACCGCGCGGGGTCAATCAGCCACAGTTCGATCAGCCCCATCACCGCAGTGTCCAGCATCACCGCCAGGTCTTCAATCTGCGCCGGGCTGCGCAACTGGCCCTGCTCGCGCGCCGCCTGCAGGGTAGTGGTCAGCACGGCATGGCTTTCACGCAGATGTTCCAGCCGGCGTTCCATCACCGGAGAATTTTCATCCGGGCATTCGTATTTGTTCCACAGAATATTGAACACCCGCCGGGTGCGCGGTGAACGCACCACTTCGCTGAACATCGCCAGGTAGTAACGGCGTAACGCCTGCAGCGCACCCTGAGGCAGATCAGCCAGCAATTGCGCTTCCAGGTGATCAAACGGCAGACAGGTGCGCTCGCACATGGCGCGCAACACATCATCCTTGTCGGTAAAGTGCCAATACACCGCACCACGGGTGACGCCAGCGGCCTTGGCAATGTCGGCCAGCGAGGTGCGCGACACGCCCTGTTGGTCAAACAGCAGCTCGGCGGCGTCCAGCAGGTCGTGGCGGGTTTGTTCGGCTTCGGCTTTGGTACGGCGCATGGCGGTATGCTCTATGGTTCAAATCGGGCCCAGCCCGCTGGCGTGCGTGATGTCGCACATTTCAGGGCGCGGATTGTCGCATGAATCCATTGCCCATGACGCAAGTGTGTATTTACATACATTCTAGCATGTATGTAAAATACTGACAGACTGAGCACCTGCTCACAACACTCCGCGTCGCGCTCCTGGCCAGACGTACTGACGCAAACAGTACACGGCGTACGGCAAGGCAGCACCACAACGCCAGGAGAGTGTTGTTCGCGGCGCTTAGCCCAATCCCCCCGTTTTCTGACTGCTTGACTGCTTACCCATCCACCTGGCGCCGGCATCCCCGGCCATTCCGACCTGACGGAGAGCCACCTTGACTACCTCAACCCCGCTTGCGCAGCCGCTGCGCTCACGCCCACAGACCTGGTTGCTGCCCCTGTCAGCCGCCCTGGCGCTGACCGCCTGCCAGGACAACGCCGGCGGCCCGCCGGCCATGCCGCCGCCGGAAGTCACCATCGTCACCGTCAAACCCAATGATGTGCCGCTCACCCTGGAATATGTTGGCCAGACCGCCGGCTCGCGCGAAGTGGAAGTACGTGCGCGGGTCAGCGGCATCCTGCTCAAGCGCCTGTATGTGGAAGGCCGGCCAGTGAAGGCCGGCGATGTGCTCTACCAGATCGACCCGGAACAAGCCAAGGCCGCGCTGGATCAGGCGCGCGGTGCGCTGGAAGTGGAACAGGCCAAGCTGATGCGCGCCCAGCAGGACCACGCGCGCGTGCTGCCGCTGTTTGCCGAAAACGCCGTCAGCCAGAAAGACCGAGACGAAGCCGTCTCCAACTTTGAATCGGCCCAGGCCTCGGTGCTGGCGGCGCGCGCGCGGCTGCGCGAAGCGCAAATCAATCTGGACTACACCAAGGTGACCGCGCCGATTTCCGGCATGACCTCCAAGGAAGTCCGCTCCGAAGGCAGCCTGGTGTCGCCCAGCGGGGACAGCAGCCTGCTGACCAAGATTTCCCAGCTCAATCCGATGTACGTGAATTTTTCCATGTCGGACAACGAACTGCTGCGCCTGCGCACCTGGCAGGCGCAAGGCCGCTATGTGCCGCCGGAAGGCGAGCGCTATTCGGTGGAGCTCAAGCTGTCGGATGGCAGCATGTTCAGCAGCGCAGGCCGGCTGAACTTTACCGACAACCTGATTGACCCTACCTCCGGCACCATCCGCTCGCGCGCCGAATTTGCCAATCCGGATGGCGCGCTGCTGCCAGGGCAATTTGTCCGGGTGTATCTGAAGGGCGGCAAGCTGAAAGACACCCTGCTGGTGCCGCAGCGGGCGGTGCTGAGCACCCAGCAAGGCAAGATCGTGTTTGTGGTCAACCCGGCAGGCAAGGCAGAACCGCGTCCGGTGGAACTGGGTGACGAGGTCAAGAATGAGGTGATGATCACCAAGGGTCTGCGCGCAGGCGACCAGGTGATTGTTGATGGCAATATCAAAGCGCGCCCCGGTGCGCCGGTGAAGGTGGTCACGCCGGGTGCTTCGGCCCCGCCGGCGGCCAAGCCGGCCAGCGCGGCAGCTGGCGCATAAGGGAGCCTGACCCATGTTTTCTGCCTTTTTCATCCGCCGGCCCATTTTTGCCAGCGTGATTTCCATCATCATCCTGCTGGCCGGCTTTGCCGCCATGCGCACGCTGTCGGTGGAACAATACCCGCAGATTGTGCCACCGCAGGTGCTGGTGTCAGCCACCTATCCGGGGGCATCCGCCGAAGTGATTGCGCAAACCGTGGCCGCGCCGCTGGAGCAGCAAATCAACGGCGTGGACAATATGCTCTACGTCAACTCGGCCAGCGCTTCCAATGGCCAGCTGTCGCTGACCGTCACCTTTGCCATTGGCACCAACGCCGACCAGGCCACCATCAACGTCAACAATCGGGTGCAATCAGCGCTGGCACAGTTGCCGGAAGAAGTGCGCCGCCAGGGGGTGACGGTCCAGAAACAGTCGGCCAACTTCCTGCAGGTGATTGCGCTGGACTCGCCGGACAAACGCTATGACTCGGTGTACATCAGCAACTATGCGCTGGTGAACGTGCTGGACGAGATCAAGCGGATTTCCGGCGTGGGCAACGCGATGATCTTTGGTGCCAAGGACTACTCGATGCGCATCTGGCTCAAGCCTGACCGCATGGCCCAGCTCAAACTGGCCCCCTCGCAGGTGGCTGCCGCCATCCGCGAGCAGAATGCCCAGTTTGCCGCAGGCAAGGTGGGGGCTGAGCCGACCAACAACCCGGTGGAGTTCACCTACACGGTGACTACCCAGGGCCGGCTGCAAAGCGCCGAGGAATTTGAAAACATCATCGTGCGCGCCAACCCGGACGGCTCCAAAGTGCGGGTGAAGGACGTTGCCCGCGTGGAGCTGGGTGCCAAGGACTACAGCTTCTCCGCCACCCGCAATGGCCAGCCGACCATTCCGATCGGGATTTATCTGGCCCCTGGTGCCAACCAGCTGGAAACCGCCCAGGCGGTGCGCGACAAGATGGCCGAACTGAAGCAGCGCTTCCCGGCCGGGCTGACCTACAAGATTCCTTACGACACCACCAAGTTTGTTCAGGTGTCGATCGACGAAGTGGTCAAAACCCTGGGCGAAGCCATGGTGCTGGTGTTCCTGGTGGTGTACCTGTTCCTGCAAAACTGGCGCGCCACACTGATTCCGTCGCTGGCGGTGCCGGTGTCGATTGTAGGCACCTTTGCCGGCATGTATGTGCTGGGGTTTTCCATCAACACGCTGACCCTGTTTGGCATGGTGCTGGCCATCGGCATTGTGGTGGATGACGCCATTGTGGTGCTGGAAAACGTCGAACGCATCATGGAGGAAGACAAGCTCTCCCCAGTGGAGGCCACGCTGAAAGCCATGCAGGAAGTCACCGGACCGGTGATTGCCATTGTGCTGGTGCTGTGCGCGGTGTTCATTCCGGTGGCATTCATGGGCGGCCTGGCTGGGCAGATGTACAAGCAGTTTGCCATCACCATCGCCATGTCGGTGGTGATTTCCGGCATTGTCGCGCTGACGCTGACCCCGGCGCTGTGCGCGGTGCTGCTCAAGCCTGGCCATCAGGCAGCGCACAAGTTCTTTGACGTGTTCAACAACTGGTTTGCCCGCATGACAGGCCGCTACACCCGTGGCGTGGCGTTCTTTGTCCGGCGCAGCACCATCGGCATGCTGGTGTTTGCCGGCGTGATCGCGCTGACCATCGGCCTGTTCCGCGTGGTGCCGGGCGGGCTGGTGCCGGACGAAGACCAGGGCTATGTGATTGCCGTCACCCTGCTGCCGGACGGTGCATCGCTGTCGCGCACGCTCAACGCCACCCAGCAGGTGGACAAGCTGGCGATGGCACACCCGGCAGTGACCGACGTGCTGACCTTCACCGGCTTTGACCTGCTCACCGGCTCGTTCAAAACCAACTCCGGCGCGTCTTTCCTCACCCTGAAAGACTGGAAGGAACGCCACGCCGAGAGCGACCAGGCGCAGTCCATTGTCGGCTATATGTTTGGTGCCGGCATGAGCGTGAAGGAAGCCATGGTGCTGGCGTTCAACCCGCCACCGATTTCCGGCATGTCCAGCACTGGCGGTTTTGAGGTGTACGTGCAGAACCGGGGCAATGGCAGTTCGAAAGACCTGGCCGCCGCCACGCAAAAGCTGATTGAGGCCGCGCACAAGCGCCCGGAACTGGGGCATTTGTCCACCACCTTCAGCGCCGACGTGCCACAGCTGTTCATCCAGCTGGACCGGGAAAAAGCCAAGACCTACGGCGTGTCGATCAGCGATGTGTTTGACACCATGCAAAGCACCTTTGGCGAGCTGTACGTCAACGACTTCAACAAACAGGGGCGCACCTTCCGCGTGCAGCTGCAATCGGAAGCCGACTTCCGCTCGCGTCCGGAAGACATCCGCAATGTCTACGTGCGTGCGCAAAGCGGCGAGATGATTCCGCTGACCGCGCTGGTCACGATCAAGCAGGTCACCGGCCCGGAAATCGTCGAACGCTACAACATCTTCCCGGCAGCCAAGATTGTTGGCGGCCCGGCACCAGGCTATAGCTCGGGCCAGGCGATTGCCGCGATGGAACAGCTGGCGCGTGACACGCTGTCGGACGACTACGGCCTGGCCTGGACCGGCTCCGCCTTCCAGGAAAAACAGACCGGCGGCACCTCGGCCCTGGTGTTCGTGTTTGCCCTGGTGATGGTGTTTTTGATTCTGGCCGCGCAGTACGAGCGCTGGAACCTGCCGATTGCCGTGCTGCTAGCGGTGCCGTTTGCCGTGTTTGGTGCCATCAGCGCCAACTGGCTGCGCGGCATGGCCAATGATGTGTACTTCCAGATTGCGCTGGTGACGCTGATTGGCCTGGCGGCAAAAAACGCCATCCTGATTGTGGAATTCGCCATGCTCAAGCTGGAAGAAGGCCTGTCGCTGGCTGACGCGGCAATTGCCGCCGCCCGCCTGCGCTTTCGGCCCATCATCATGACCTCGCTGGCCTTTGTGCTGGGTTGCGTGCCGCTGGCCATCAGCACCGGTGCCGGTGCGGCCTCGCGCCACTCGATTGGCACCGGGGTAATCGGCGGCATGCTGGCGGCGACGTTTATTGCCACGTTTTTCATTCCGATGTTTTTCATGCTGATCATGCAGCTGCGCCGGCGTTCCGCCGCGCCAGCAGCAGCCAGCGCCCACGGGGAGGACGCCTGATGCGCCGCCTGATCTTGCTCGCCCTGTCCACCAGCCTACTGTCGGCCTGCGCCATCGGTCCCGACTACCGGCGCGACACCCCGGCGCTGCCCGAGGCCTGGCATCACGATGCCCCGGCCAACACCAGCGCAGCGGTCAGCCCGGACTGGTGGACCCGCTTTGACGACCCGGCGCTGAATGCGCTGATTGCCGCTGCCGCCGACTACAACCAGGACCTGCGCCTGGCGGTGGCCAGGGTGGATGAAGCCCGCGCCCTGGCCGGCATCGCCCGCGCCGACCAGCTGCCGCGCCTGGATGGCAGCGCCCAGGCCAGCCGCAGTCGCGGCAGCAGCGTCGGCCTGCAGCCGATTGCTGGCCGACCGGTACTGGAAGACAAACAAGCCGCCGCCACGCTGAGCTTTGAACTGGATATCTGGGGCAAGCTGCGCCGCGCCAGCGAAGCCGCCCAGGCCAGCCTGCTGGCCAGCCAGGCCAACCGCGACGCCGTGCAGCTGGGGCTGTACGCCCAGGTGGCCACCAGTTATTTCAGCCTGCGCGGCCTGGACCAGCAGCTGGACATTGCCCGGCGCACGCTGACCTCGCGCCAGCAGGCGCTTACCTTGCGGGAAAAACGCTTCAAGGGCGGCATCACCTCGGAACTGGACTTCCGTCAGGCCGAATCTGAAGCCGCCGTTGCCGCCGCCGCCGTGCCGGAGCTGGCCCAGCAAGTGCAGCAAGCGGAAACCGCCCTCGCAGTGCTGGTAGGCCGCAGCCCACGCGACATCGTCAGCGGCCAGCTGCCGCGCGGCAAGGCCATTGGCGATATCAGCGTGCCGCCGCCCGTTCCTGCCGGCCTGCCGTCCAGCCTGCTGACCCGTCGCCCGGATGTGCAGGCCGCCGAGCAAACCCTGGTGGCCGCCAACGCCCGCATCGGCGTGGCGCGTGCAGCATTTTTGCCCAGCATCTCGCTGACCGGCCTGCTGGGCTCGGAAAGCGTGGCGCTGAATGGCCTGTTCAACGGCCCGGCTGCCACCTGGAGCTTTGCCAGCAACCTGGCCATGCCGCTGTTTGACTTTGGCAAGACCGCCGCTGGCGTCGATGCCGCCAACGCCCGTCAGCAGCAAGCGCTGGCGCAATACCAGCTGGCCATCCAGACGGCCTTCAAAGAAGCCCAGGACAGCCTGGTGGCGCACCGTAAAACCCGCGAAGCCGCCGACGCCCGCACCACCCAGGTGAGCGCGCTGAAGCGCTCGCTGCGCCTGGCGCAACTGCGCTACGATAATGGCTACGCCAACTATCTGGACGTGCTGGACGCCGAGCGCAGCCTGTTTCAGGCCGAGCTGGACGCGATTGACGCCCAGCGCAACCGCCTGAGCGCAGTTGTCGGCGTGTACAAGGCGCTGGGTGGGGGGTGGGAAGCCAGCGTGCAATAGTGTTTGTCTGATTTTGCCCTCTGGCATGGTTTTTTCTTGCTCAGCCCGGCCTTGTGCCGGGCTGTTTTTTGTCCGGTGCCGCGCAAACCAAACCGGGCAGGTGTCAGAAATGCCGGCACACCGTGCCAATTGAATGATAATTGTTCGTAATTCATTGTAAATAAACGATTTTTACCGAAATTTCGTTTGCACTGACGCCCCGGACATCTAAAATAGCAGTCTGGGCAAGCCAGCCGAGGTATGCCAGCCAGTCCGCTGTCCAAACATTTTCTGGAGAACGCCATGAAAGGCGACACCCATATCGTTGATATTCTCAACGTCCTGCTGGCCGGCGAATTGACCGCCGTTGACCAATACCTGATTCATGGTGAAATGTACGCCGACATGGGCCTGCATGCCCTGGCCGAAAAAACCATCCACGAATCCGACCACGAACGCCAGCACGCCCGCGCGCTGATTCAGCGCATCCTGTTCCTGGAGGGCGTGCCCAATCTGGAAAAACGCGAGCCGCTGCATGTGGGCCAGACCGTGCCGGACATGCTGCAGTCCGACCTCAATGTGGAATACAAGGTAGACGCCGCGCTCAAACAGGCCATTGCCGCCTGTGAACTGGCCCAGGACTATGTCAGCCGCGACATCCTGCAAGTGCAGCTGGAAGACACCGAAGTCGACCACGCCTACTTCCTGGAAAAACAACTGCGCCTGATCTCCCTGGTCGGCCTGCCCAACTACCTGCAGAGCCAGATGGGCTCGCGCAGCGCCCCTTAAGGAGAGCCCCTGATGAAAGGCGACAAGAAAGTCCTCGACATCCTCAACAAGGTGTTGCGCAACGAGCTGACCGCAATCAACCAGTATTTCCTGCACGCGCGGATGTTCCGCAACTGGGGCCTGGAAAAACTCAACGACTACCAGTACAAGCAATCCATCCGGGTGATGAAGGAAGCCGACGAACTGATCGAACGCATCCTGTTTCTGGAAGGCCTGCCCAACCTGCAGGACCTGGGCAAGCTGCTGATTGGCGAGCATGTGCTGGAATGCCTGCAGGGCGACCTCAAGCTGGAGCAGGACATCCACCGCCCGCTGCTGCTGGAAGCCATTGCCCTGTGCGAAAGCGCAGAAGACTACGTCAGCCGCGAACTGCTGGAAGACCTGCTGGAACACTGCGAAGAAGCCATCGACTGGCTGGAAACCCAGCACAGCCTGATTGACAATGTGACCCTGCCGAACTACCTGCAATCGCATATGGACGACTGACGCACCCGCCTGATGGCGCGCGTTGCCCACGCCCCGGCCCGCTGCTGCGCGCCGGGGCGTGGCGTTTCAGGGCCAGGTGGTTCCCGCCTGGCATCCGCATGACCCCCACTTTCTCTTGGCCTGCCACTCGCCTACAATGATTTGTCATGCGCATCTGGACGCGTGCCCATCCCCCGACACTTCAGGAGAACCTCATGCCTGCATTTTTCCGTTCTGGCTGGCTCAGCCTTGCCGCCGCCGCACTCCCCGCCCTGGCCTTTGCCCAGTTCAGCCTGCCACCGCTGCCCTACGCCGCCGACGCGCTGGAGCCGGTGATCGACAAGGCCACCATGGAAATTCATCATGACCGCCACCACGCCGCCTATGTGAACAACCTCAACGCCCAGATCAAGACCTACCCGGAACTGGACACCCTCAGCCTGGAAGCGCTGCAGGGCAAAATCAGCCAGTACAGCCCGGCGGTGCGCAACAATGGCGGCGGGCATTACAACCACAGCCTGTTCTGGAACGTGATGGCCGCGCCGGGGCAGGGCGGCCAGCCCAGCGCTGCGCTGATGCAGGCGATCAACAGCCAGTTTGGCTCGCTGGACGAGCTGAAAAAGCGCTTTGACCAGGCTGCCGTCAGCCGGTTTGGCTCGGGCTGGGCCTGGCTGATGGTCACCCCGGACAAAAAACTGGCCATCAGCTCGACCGCCAACCAGGACAACCCGCTGATGGATCTGGCCGACAATCCGCGTGGCACGCCGATTCTGGCGCTGGATGTGTGGGAGCATGCGTATTACCTGAAATACCAGAACAAGCGCGCCGACTATGTCACCCAGTGGTGGCAGGTGGTGAACTGGCAGGAAGTCAGCCGCCGTTATGCAACAGCGCTGAAGTAAGCGCAGACAGGAGCGGGCGCGACAACTGATGCAGAAAAATCCACTCACTCGCTTGCTCTAGACCAATCGGTCTAGTAGTATGCTTGGCATGACTGCTCCTGCCGCCCCCCCCTCTTGCGATACCCGTGAACATATTCTGGCCACTGCCGAGCCACTGGTGCTCGGGCGTGGCTTTACTGCGCTGGGGCTGTCTGAACTGCTCAGCACCGCTGGGGTGCCCAAGGGCTCGTTCTACCATTATTTCCGCTCGAAAGAACATTTTGGCGAAGCACTACTGGAGCGCTACTTTGCCCAGTACGACGCCCGGCTGGCGGTGCAGTTTGCCCCGGAACACGGGCGGATGCGCGACCGGCTGCTGAGCTACTTTGCCGGCTGGATTGCCCAGGCCTGCCAGGCCGACCGGCACGGCAACTGCCTGGCGGTGAAGCTGGCCGGAGAAGTCTGTGATTTGTCCGAGCCGATGCGCGAAGCACTGGCACGCGGCATGGCGCAAGTGTGTGTGCGACTGAGCGAAGCGATTCGCCAGGCGGTGGCCGATGGCTCGCTGGCCCCGGTGGCCGACCCGTCGGCGCTGGCTGATGCGCTGTACGCCAGCTGGCTGGGCGCTGCGCTGCGCACCAAGGTGATGCGCGACAGCACGCCGCTGTTGCGGGCGCTGGCCGACACCGAACACCGGCTGCCGCGCCCCTGAGCCAGGGGCGCAGTACGATGCCACCCAAAATCTTGACAACGCACTAGACGACTGGTCTATTTGCAACACACCGCCCCCGGCTCACCCACCGGAGCAAGAGCGGCAAGCAGGGGTGAATACACGCGGTTTTAACCCAAGGAAAACATTCATGCGCGCAGATCAATTACTCACCCCGGTACAGATTGGGGCCTTTACCCTGAACAACCGGATTGCCATGGCACCGCTGACCCGCTTGCGGGCGCAGGAGCCGGGCGACATCCCCAATACCGCGCTGGCAGCGGAATACTACGCCCAGCGCGCCGACGCCGGCCTGCTGATTGCCGAAGCCACGCAGATTTCGCCCGTGGGCAAGGGCTACGCCGGCGCGCCGGGCATTTACACCGAAGCCCAGGTCAAGGCCTGGCAACCGATTACCGCCGCTGTCCACGCCAAGGGCGGACGCATGGCGCTGCAGCTGTGGCATGTGGGCCGCATCTCGCACACCAGCCTGCAACCCGACCACGCCGCACCGGTGGCACCGTCGGCCCTTGCCGCTGACACGCGCACCACCATCCGGGGAGCCGATGGCCAGCTGGAGCGGGCCGATTGCTCGCTGCCGCGCGCGCTGGAACTGGCCGAAATCGAGGACCTGCTGGAAGATTACCGCCAGGCCACCGACCGTTCGCGCCGCGCCGGCTTTGATCTGGTGGAAATCCACGCCGCCCATGGCTATCTGCTGCACCAGTTCCAGTCGCCGCTGGCCAACCAGCGCACCGATCGCTATGGCGGCAGCGTGGAAAACCGCGCCCGGCTGACGCTGGAAGTGGTGGACACCGCCATTGCCGAATGGGACAGCGCCCATGTGGGCATCCGCATTTCGCCACTGGGCATTTTCAATGGCCTGGACGACACCGGCCAGGAAGAAATGGCCTGGTATCTGGTGGACGAGCTGGCCAAGCGCAATCTGGCCTATCTGCACCTGTCCGAGCCAGACTGGGCCGGCGCGCCAGCGCTGACTGACGACTTCCGCCGCACCCTGCGCGCGCGCTATCCGGGCAAGATCATCGCTGCCGGGGCGTACACCACGGAAAAAGCCGAAACCCTGCTCAAGGCCAGGCTGATTGACGCGGTGGCGTTTGGCCGGCCCTTTATCGGCAACCCGGATCTGGTCAGCCGCCTGCGCGAAGACTGGCCCCTGGCCGAGTTCAACCCGGATACGGTGTATGCCAGCGGCGCACAAGGTTATACCGACTATCCGGTGTACGCAGGCTGAGGCAGCACATACCCCGCAAACCACTCACCCCCTGGGCCGCCATGCTGGCCCAGGGGGTGAGTGGTATCGCCAGGGGAACCGGTGAAAAAACAGCCCCCGTAACGTGTTACGGCAGACTCAACACCACCTTCACACTGCCATCCACCGCCGCCTTGTCGATATACCCCACCGCCGCCGGATTGGCGGCCACAAATTTCTTCACCTCGCCATTGCCGCTCACCTCCTTGGGCGGGTTGCCCTTGCCGGTGAACAGCAGCTTGGACCAGGTGGCCTTGATCTGCGCGGCATTGCGGCCGGTGGCCTTGGCGTAAAAGTCTTCCTTCAGTTCGGTCTGATCCACCAGCGCGGCGGCTGCGCCGCCAAGCTGTTGCGACTTGCCGACAAACAGATCGGCCACCTGATCCTTGCTCAGACTGCCCACTGGCGATTTGGCCGAGACAATCACCACGGTTTCGGCCTGGGCCAGGCTGGCGCACAGCGCCAGGGCAACACATGCGATTCGGGTCATCATAAGGATTGGGCTCCGCATCAGAAAACAAAGTCCATGGCCAGCGTGGCCACGCTACGCGCCGACAGCGTGCTGCTGCTGCCAGACATCAGCAGGCCGGCAGTCGAGCCATGGTCGGGGCGCAAGCGGTCGTACTGGGCTTTCAGCGCCATATTCTTGGCCAGATCCCAGCGCAGCCCCAGCGACCAGCTTTTCTGGCTGGTGTTGCCGGAAGCCAGCAGGCCGTTGACGTAAGCGCCCAGCATTGGGTTGCTCACCCCGCTGTACTGGGTGTCGCTGGTCACGCGCTGACGGGCGACCATGGCATACGGGGTGAAATTGCCAAAGCGCCAGCCGCCCAGCACATACCAGCCAGTGGTGTCGGCCAGAAAGCCGCCAGCCTTGCGGATGGTGTACTCGCTTTGCACCAGCAGCTTGCCGTTGTCGTAAGCCACGCCTAGGCCGGTAAACGACGAGTGCTTGTCCTGATACACCAGCCGGTTGGCGGCCCCCGTTTCGCCCATCATGTGCAGCATGCTCACCAGGCTGTCCACCGGGCCGGCGTTCAGCGTCACCTTGGCGTCAATCCGCCCAAGGCGAACCGACCAGTCATCCCACTGGCCCACCAGATTCATCCCGTACACGCTGGCATCGCCCTCGGCGCGGGTGGCCTGCGGGTCAGAAAAACGGGCGTGGATATTCGAGCGCCCGACAAATGGCTGTACGGTCAGCTCCATCGGGCCGGCTTTGGTGCGCCACAACGCGTCTACCCCGTTAAAGTGCGAAATCGGCAGCTGGGTATACACTTCCACCGGGCCGCGCACCGGGGTCATCGAGTAGCCCACATTCAGGTAGTCCGACAGCACAAAGCCGGGCAAGGCCAGCCGGCCAGCGCGCACGCTCAGGTTGGGCGTGAGATCGTACTTGCCATATGCCCATTCCACCCGTGGGTTGAAGTTGTTGTTGACGTTTTTCTTGCTCAGCACATGCACGGTAGCCGACAGGGTATCAGTGGGGCGGGCGGTGATTTGCAGGCCCAGCTTGCTGTCGGTTTCACCGCTGCCATTGCGGTCAGTGCCATTGGGCTCGGCGGTGCCCACCCGGTATTGGGCATCCTGGCCAGACAGCTGCGTCCAGGCCAGCGTGCCATAGCCAGACACGCTGAACAGCGGCTCGTCCGCCTGGGCCAGGGCGGCGCTGGTGCTCAGGCCCAGCACAAACAGGGAAAACAAGGGTTTCATGTCACAACTCCAGATCAGTGATTCAGCAAAGCCATACGGTCGCACCGCCGCCGGCTGGCGGGCTGGCGAACTACAAACGAAAACGGGTGGTGAGGGTGTGCAGCGTAGCGGTGATGTCGCGCACCTGGCGGGCAATGCTGCCCAGCTGCTGGTTGTGCTCGTCGCTGGCCTGGGCAGAATGCTCCAGGTCGGCCAGCTGGCGGTTCAGGCTGTCAGCCTGGTCGCGCTGGCGGGCGGTTTCGCTGGCGATTGCCTCGCTGCGCCCGGCCATGGCGCTGACGTGCTCCGACACCTGGCCCAAGACGCTGCCCGAATCGTCCAGGCTGCGGGTGCCGGTTTCGGTGTATTGCAGATTGGTGGTCATGTCGCTGGCGGCACGGTGGATGCGCTGGCGGATGCTGCCGGCCAGGGTGTTGACCTCCACTGCCGATTGCTGGGTGGCCAGCGACAGCTTGCGCACCTCATCGGCCACCACAGCAAACCCCCGGCCAGCCTCGCCGGCCCGCGCCGCTTCGATGGCGGCGTTAAGCGCCAGCAGGTTGGTCTGGTCGGCAATGTCGCGGATGGTATCGACAATCTCGCCAATCTGGCGGGCGGTCTGTTCCAGCTCGGTAATACTGCGGGCAGACTCCTGCACGCCGCTGGCCAGCTGGCGCACCGCGCCCACGGTGTCCTGCATGCGCAGATGACAGGATTCCACATTGTGCCGGGCATGGTGGGCGGCCTGCGAGGTGGCCAGCGCATTGCCGGCCACACTGCCAATCGACGCCACCATGGCACGCACGCCGTCCAGCGTCTGCCCCAGCGCATCGCGCTGGGCATCATGGCGGCTGGTGGTGTCCTGGGTGCAGCTGTCCAGCGTGGCCACCACGTCTTCCAGTGCGTGGATATGCTCGACCATTTGCCGGGTGCTGGCGTGCAGATGGGCAATAAAGCCATTGAATGCCTGTACCAGCCGGCCAATTTCATCATGGCTGGTTTCCGGCAGGCGCACGGTCAGGTCGCCATTGCCCTGCGACAGCGCGCGCAGATTGCCGCTCAGCCCTTCCACCTGGCCCGATACCTGGCGGGCGACATACCACGACCCACCCACCCCCAGCAGCATGGTCAGGCCCAGCAGCCCGCCCAGCACCAGGCCAAACTGGCGGGTGGATTGCTCGATCTGGTCGATGCGCTGGGCCAGCGCCTGCTGGCTGAACTGGTGCAGCGCAGTCAGCGCCTGCTGGGTGCGCTCCAGTGCGGTTTTCATGCCCTGCGCCTGCTCGGCGGCGTGGGCCATGTCCAGCTTGCCGGCGGCCATTTGCTCGGCCATCTGGTAGGCCAGGGCAAAATACGCCTGCGCGGCCTGCTTGCCGCTGCTGGCCTGGGCGGCCAGTTCAGGCGCGGCGGCCAATTGGGTGAGGGTGCGGGTTTGCTGTTCGTGCAGGGTATTGGCCAGCGTCAGCGAATCGGCATCGCCTGTGGCGGCGGCGCTGTTAAGCACATTGACAATCTGCTCTTGCCGGGCCAGCAGCGCCTGGGTGTGCTCCAGCCGGGCCAGGCCCTGTTGACGGACAAAATCCAGATCGGCTTGTTGTTGCCGGGCGTTGACGCCATGCATCACGGTGAGAATCAGCAGACCGGCACACAATAACAAAGGAAGCAGCAGGAATTTTTGGCGCAGGGTCAGGCGGTTGAGCATGGGGTAACCATCAGCAGGGTAAGCAGTGTCGTGACGCCAGCCAGGCTGTTGGCGGCCTGAATCACGGTGAAGTGCGAGGCGGCATCATTTTAGTATCAAAATTGATGATATGTAAATTACGAATGTATCAATGTGCGGCAACTGGGCACACCACACACATCCGCTGATACGCCTAGTAGCCAGTCACGTTGAAACACGATGGCTCACGTTCCACGACGAACCACTCGCCGCGCCCCACCGCGTCATTCCCGCGCAGGCGGGAATCCAGGCGTGTCCACAGCGTACAGCGGGGTGAGCGCTCATCAGCGCTACCTGCGCCATGCCCACCGCGCACGCTGTGGCGCGGTCTGGGTTCCCGCCTTCGCGGGAACGACACCTGAGGTGAAACTCATGCCGAAAGCGGTCTAATCGCCTGTCAGTCGATTCAGATCATCGTGACTGGCTACTAGTAGCCAGTCACGCTGAAACACAAGGGTTCATGTCGCCACGAAGAACTACTCGCCGCACGACACCGCGTCATTCCCGCGCAGGCGGGAATCCAGGCGTGTCCACAGCGCACAGCGGGGTGAGTTCTCACGAGCGCTTACCTGCGCCATGCCCACCGCGCACACTGTGGTGCGGTCTGGGTTCCCGCCTGCGCGGGAACGACACCTGAGGTGAAACTCATGCCGAAAGCGGTCTAATCGCCTGTCAGTCGATTCAGATCATGGTGACTGGCTACTAGTAGCCAGTCACGCTGAAACACAAGGGTTCATGTCGCCACGAAGAACTACTCGCCGCACGACACCGCGTCATTCCCGCGCAGGCGGGAATCCAGGCGTGTCCACAGCGCACAGCGGGGTGAGTTCTCACGAGCGCTTACCTGCGCCATGCCCACCGCGCACACTGTGGTGCGGTCTGGGTTCCCGCCTGCGCGGGAACGACACGTCAGATGAAACTCATGCCGAAAGCGGTCTAGGCACCAGTCAATCGGTTCAAATCATGGTGACTGGCTACTAGTCTGACATCGCCGTCTACCTTGACACCAGGCCATACCGATTGGCTTGAGACACCTCACACTTGCACACGGCATGCCATACGGCATATTCCATTGCTGTATGCCGAGTAAGTTGTTATGATTCCGCCACCACTCGCGCCACGGCGTAGCAGCCTTGGCCAGGCATGCGGCAAGGAGCCACAACACCGCCAGAAATGGGCAAGACGGCCTCTCTCAGCCAGATGCCTTGACACCCTGCTCCGGCCCGTATGGCGGTGCGCCAGACAGTCAATCACTCAGCAGACATACACGCTTCCTGCTGGCAAAGCCAGAAACGTGATGAATACGGATAACACAACGTGGCAGTCAATCACTCCAGCCCGTCAGTTCCTGCAATACCGCACCACCTTGAACACAATGCATTCAAATATCGCCCGGATATTGACGGGCTACGCGCCATTGCCGTGCTGGCCGTCGTGGGGTTTCATGCTTTTCCGGCCTGGATTCAGGGCGGGTTTGTCGGGGTGGATATCTTCTTTGTGATTTCCGGCTTTTTGATTTCCGGCATTCTGTTCAAGGAATTGGACAACGCCAGCTACAGCATTGTGCAATTTTACCAGCGACGCATCCGGCGCATTTTTCCGGCTCTGCTTCTGGTGCTGTTCCTGAGCAGCGTGCTGGCCTGGTTCATCCTGCTGCCCGGTGAATATCAGCAGTTTGGTACGCATGTGCTGGCAGGGGTGGGGTTTGTTGCCAATCTGGTGCTGTGGTCAGAAAGCGGCTATTTCGATAGCGCCGTGGAAGCCAAGCCCCTACTGCATTTGTGGTCGCTGGGGGTAGAAGAACAGTTTTATATTGTCTGGCCGCTGCTGCTGGCGCTGATCTGGAAAACCCGCAGCCATATTGCGTGGGTGCTGGGCGGATTGGCGTTGGCGTCACTGGGGCTGAATCTCTGGCAAACCGGGCAGGATGCAACCGCTGCATTTTATGCGCCATACACCCGCTTCTGGGAGCTGCTGATTGGTGCCGCACTGGCCTACTGGCGGTTTATGCAAAAAGACCCAGCGCCAGCGCTTGGTGCATGGCGCGCGTCAGGACTGTCAGCAACCGGCCTGGGGCTGATACTGGCCAGTTGTACACTGCTGGATAAAACCCAGGTGTTTCCTGGCTGGCGAGCGGTATTGCCAGTAGCCGGCAGCGCCATGCTGATCGCAACAGGTCCGCACGCCTGGGTCAACCGTCATGTGCTGGCCAATCGGGTGATGGTGTGGATTGGCCTGATCAGCTTTCCGCTGTATTTGTGGCACTGGCCGCTCTTGTCGTTTGCGCACATCCTGGACAATGCCACCCCCACCCGCCCCATCCGGCTGGCTATGGTGCTACTGTCCTTTGTGCTGGCCTGGCTGACTTACCAATGGGTTGAAAAACCAGTGCGCTACCAGCTGAAAGGCCATCGTCCGCTGCTCGTGCTCATTATACTGGCCTTGGCGCTGGCAGGCTGGGGCGCGCTGGGCATGCAGGGCAAGGTAGCACCACGCCATACCAACCCGGATTTGCAGCGGGTGCTGGAAGCCAGCAAGGACTGGGCCTATCCAGATCACCTGGCCAAGATGCAGATTGACGGACAACGCATCAACTATCTGACCGCCGGCACATCCAGCACGCTGATGCTGGGAGACTCTCATATCGAGCAATACAGCCCGCGCATACTGGCCCTGCACCAGCAACAGCCCAACCGGCTGAACACCGTGTACTGGAGCACGACCGGTGGCTGTCCACCCATTCCGCAGGTATTCAACGGTGCGCAGCAAAGCTGCGACAAGGCGCTGAATGCCGCACTGGCACTGATTCGGCAGCGCCCGGTTGAAAATATAGTGATTGGCGGGTGCTGGAATTGCTATTTCAACCCGCCGCCCGAGGTCGCCATGACGAGTTGCCCATCCGGCCAGGGCCTCTATTTTATGGAAAACGGCCAGAAAGCCGACCTCCAGAGTGAGCAAGGCAAGCTCAAGGCAATGGCAGCGTTGGGACAGTTGCTGGCCACCTTGAGCAAAACGCACAAGGTTTATCTGCTGCTGGATAATCCGCAGCATGCCAACCAGGCTCCCGCCCGCTACCTCCGTGGCAGTCGCTGGTCGGCGCTGCACCTGCTGCCGGTCAGCCACACCGCCATTGCGCTGGATGATGCCACGCTGGCGCTGCATGCACAGTTGCGCCAGCTTGCGGCACAAGCCGGAGCCGAAACCATCGACCCCCTGCCATCGTTATGTCGTGACGGCAACTGTGCCATTGCCAGCCGCGATGGGCAGTTTCTCTACAAGGACAATAACCACCTGCGCGCCAGTTATGTGGCGCAACAGGCCAGCTATCTTGACCACACCGTGCTGACACGCCGTCCGGCTGACATCCATGCTCTGAGCCGGCCTTCTGCCCCGGTCAGGGCCGATCAGCGCAAACCGCCTACAACGCCGCCGAACGGTCATCCCGGCCAAAACCGGGCAGCAAATCGTCCAGCTCAAGGTGACGGCTAAAGGCAATCACCTTGAACAGCTCGCCCATTTCCGCCGGGCTGACCAGCTTTTGCGCCGCTGCCGCCGCCTGAAAATACGCGGGCGTGCCAGATGGCAGCGCCGCCAGCGCATCAAGCAGGCCGGCGTCCAGCAGATAGCTGGCCTGGCTGGTGTAGCCTTCCAGCTGCCAACCGGCTTCGGTGGCTGCCGCCCAGATGGCAGAAAAATCCACATGGGTGGTGATGTCCTGCAGGCCAGGCCAAAAAAACGGGTCGGCGTGGCTGTGGTGGCGGTAGTGGCACATCAGCGTGCCACGATGGCGCTGCGGGTGGTAATACTCCGCCGCCGGAAAACCATAGTCCACCAGCAGCAACACCCCCTGGCGCATGCAGCCGGCCAGGCTGCGCACAAACGCCTGGGCGGCAGGCTGCACCTCAGTCAGGTAGTCATCCGGCGGATCATGCGCCAGCACGGCAGCGGCCAGGCTGGCATCGGCCAGCGGGCGGTCCTGCCAGGCAAAGCCGGCACCGTCCGCCACCACGCCGCGCTCCAGCCAGTGCGCCGCATGCTGATACAGCAGATGGCAGGGCATGGCGTCGAGCACTTCATTGCCCAGCATGATGCCGCAAAAATCTTCCGGCAGCGCCGATAGCCACGCCACCCGCGCCAGCAAATGCGGCGCACCCGCCGCCAGCGTATCGCGCTGGCGCTGGGCCAGGTCGGCAGACACTTCCAGAATGGCATAGCGCGCCGGCAGGGCGTTCTGCGCCTCCAGCGCCAGCAGCAAGTCCAGCGCCAGCTGACCAGAACCGGCACCGATTTCCAGCACCTCGCCGCCGGTGGCGCGCAACACGGCAGCCACCGTGCTGGCCAGGCTTTGCGCAAACAGCGGGGTCATCTCTGGCGCGGTGACAAAATCGCCGTGTGGGCCAAACTTGCGGCTGCCGGCGCTGTAATAGCCCAGCCCCGGCGCATACAGCGCGTGGTGCATGAACTCGGCAAACGACAGCCAGCCACCGCCGGCGGCAATCTGCTGGTGTAACAGGGCACTCAGGCGCTGGCTTTGCGCTTGGGCGGCTTCATCGGGAACAGGCAAGGCGCTCATGGTCGGGTCGGGTATACTGTGGGCCGCTGATTGTCGGTGAATTTGCCAGTGTTGAGAAGCAGGACGCGCCCGCCACAGCAGCCCGACCGGCCCCGACAATGCCCGCCACGGAGACCCTCATGCCTTATCCTGTTGCCCTGATTACCGGCGCGGCCCGACGGGTCGGTGCCGCCATTGCCCGCACCCTGCACCAGCAAGGCTTTCGGGTATTGCTGCATTACCGGGGGTCGCAACAGGCCGCCCAGGCGCTGGCCGACAGCCTGAACCAGCTGCGCCCGGCGTCGGCGCACTGTCTGCAAGCCAACCTGCTCGACACCGCCGCGCTGCCCGGCCTGATCGACCAGGCGCTCAGTTGCTGGGGCCGGCTGGATGCGCTGGTGAACAACGCCTCCAGTTTTTTCCCCACCGCAATCGGCCAGATTGGCGAAGCCGACTGGGACGACCTGATCGGCTCCAACCTGAAAGCCCCGCTGTTTCTCACCCAGGCCGCCGCCCCGCATCTGGCCGAACGTCAGGGCGCGGTGGTCGGGCTGATCGACATCCACGCCGAACGGCCCATGCCCGGCCACACCGTATACAACCTGGCCAAAGCCGGCCATGCCCAGCTGATCCGCACCCTGGCGCTGGAACTGGCCCCGGCAGTGCGAGTCAACGGCGTGGCACCGGGGGCCAATGTCTGGCCCGAAGGCGAATCGGTATTCGACGCCACCGCCCGCGCGCATATCCTGCGGCAAATTCCACTGCAACGGGTAGGCACGCCGGACGACCTGGCCCAGGCAGTGGCGTTCTTGCTGTCGCCTGCGGCGGGGTATATCACCGGGCAGATTCTGGCGGTGGATGGTGGGCGGAGTATTGTGCAGTAGGCTATGCGCCACCCTACTAGTAGCCAGTCACGTTGAAACACGATGGCTCACGTTCCACGACGAACCACTCGCCGCGCCCCACCGCGTCATTCCCGCGCAGGCGGGAATCCAGGCGCGTCCACAGCGTACAGCGGGGTGAGCGCTCATCAGCGCTACCTGCGCCATGCCCACTGCGCACGCTGTGGCGCGGTCTGGGTTCCCGCCTTCGCGGGAACGACACCTGAGGTGAAACTCATGCCGAAAGCGGTCTAATCGCCAGTCAGTCGATTCAGATCATGGTGACTGGCTACTAGGATGCAAGGAAGTCATTGATTTTTCAAGAGTGAGTAGCTTGTTCCATCCTCGCTTTTACTCTACCATCTTGATGTTTTGCTCTATTTGAGGATCTTGCCGATGCGCGCTACCATCGTCAGCCGTGAGTCTATTCGACGCGCGAACGAAGCCATGAAGCAACATAAAACCATAGCGGACTATCAGCTGCCTCCGGCGGTGGCGAGCACCCTGGAGCGCTCGCACTACTCCATGGCCGAGCTGAACCACCACTTTTCGCAAGTTGCGTCGAGCCCATTCAAGAAGGACTGAGGCTTGCCATGGCCACACCACATCATCAAACTTTTGATCGACTGGTCAACGATCAGACCGGGTTTGTCGGGCGAGTGGCGTATACATTTTACAAAAATGACAAGCTGGCCTGGATTCGTGGCTTTCACGATAAACATGGCCGCGCGCCCAGTGATGATGAGCTGGCCTTGTACTTTCATATAGGCATTGATCAAGCCCGGCTTGACGCTTATCTGGCTGAAGCTGAGCGGACGCTGAATGAGTTTATTGACCTGACGGCCAGTGAAGAAATACGTCGCGGCATCGAGGCGTATCAACAATCTGATGTGGTGAAGCGTTGCGAAAACATCCTGAATGGCAGCAAAAAAACCACCTGGCAAGCCGTCAAGGAATCATTGCTGTCCAGCGTATTGTCTTCTTTCATCATCACCGGCCTCTCGGTATTGCTGTACTTGGGTAGCGTGGCCGTATTTGACGACTTTCGAGGCTTGATCCACCGTCTCACCGCGCCTGAGCCCGTATCGGCTACGGCCAGGCCATAGCCAGAATCCTTCACCCCACCCAGCCCTCCCTCGCCCATTCTCAGGTAAAATCCCCAGCTTTTACCGCCTGTTAGCGTAACTCTCGCATGAACTCCCCCACTCCGGCACCCGACGCCGACACGCTCAAGGCTGAGCAAAAAGCCCAGTACAACGCCAACAAGCTGACCAAGCGCCTGCGCCACCATGTGGGTGACGCCATCAACGACTTCAACATGATCGAGCCGGGCGACCGGGTGATGGTGTGCCTGTCGGGCGGCAAGGACAGCTACGCCCTGCTGGACATCCTGCTGGGCCTGCAAAAATCCGCGCCGATTGATTTTTCGCTGGTGGCGGTCAACCTCGACCAAAAGCAGCCGGGTTTTCCCGAGCATGTGCTGCCGGCCTATCTGGACAGCCTGGGCATTGAATACCGCATTGTCGAAGAAGACACCTACAGCATCGTCAAGCGGGTGATTCCCGAGGGCAAAACCACCTGTAGCCTGTGCTCGCGCCTGCGCCGGGGCATTTTGTACCGGGTGGCCGACGAGCTGGGCGCCACCAAGATCGCCCTGGGCCATCACCGCGACGACATCCTGCAAACGCTGTTTCTCAATATGTTCTACGGCGGCAAGCTCAAGGCCATGCCGCCCAAGCTGCTGTCCGACGATGGCAAGCATATGGTGATCCGCCCGCTGGCCTACTGCCGGGAAAAAGACCTGGAGCGCTACGCCGAGCAGCGCGAATTCCCCATCATCCCGTGCAATCTGTGCGGCTCGCAGCCCAATCTGCAACGCCAGGTGGTCAAGGAGATGCTCAACGACTGGGACCGGCGCTTTCCGGGGCGGATCGAAACCATGTTCCGCAGCCTGCAACATGTGGTGCCCTCGCACCTGGCCGACCCGACACTGTTCAACTTTGCCGGCCTGGCGCTGGGCGGCGCGCTGCCGGACGAAGGCGGCGACACCGCGTTTGACCGCGAGGAATTCCACGACCCGCAGCCAGACGCCGACGACCGCCCGGCGCGCCCGGTGATCAGCATTCTGGATTCGCGGCCAAAGGACAGCGCCTGTGGCTAAGTTTCTGCAACGCCGCCGTGGCCGGGATAGCGGCCCGGCGCTGCCCGATGTACGGGTGGCGGAAGAACGCGGCATCCGCTCGCTGTATCTGGGCAGCGACACCATTCAGTCGTCGATGCGCCTGTCCGACCCCATCGAACTGGTGCTGACCTACACCCACGCGATGATGGGCTTTCTGCTGTGCGCGCCCACCCCCTCGCGGCTGCTGCATATTGGCCTGGGCGGCGGCAGCCTGCCGCGCTTTTGCCACGCCCGCCTGCCGCAGGCCAGCAATGTGGTGGTCGAGCTCAACCCGGAAGTCATCGCCGTGGCGCGCAGCCTGTTTGCCCTGCCGGAAGACGAACGGCTGCAGGTGATTCACGGTGACGGGGTGGACTATGTCGGCCAGGCCACCGCCGAATTTGACACCGTGCTGGTGGATGCCTTCGACGGCCACGACCTGATTGCCGCCATGGTGGCCGAGCCCTTCCTGCACGACTGCCGCCAGGCGCTGACCGCCTCGGGCGTGCTGGTGATGAATCTGTGGGGCAACCACCCGCACTACCGCCGCCATGTGGACTGCCTGCGCCAGGTATTTGATGGCCGCGTGCTCACCCTGCCAGCCGCCTCGCACGGCAATGTGGCCGCGCTGGCGCTGGCCAACTCGCCCGGCCACAGCCTGCGGCTGGACGCGCTGGAAACCCGCGCCCGCCAGCTGACCGCCGACGTCGAGCTGGATTTCATGGCCATGGTGGCCGCGCTCAAGCGTGACAATCCACATACCGCGTCAAGGCTGCTGCCATGAACGCCTCAACGATTCTGGACACAACCGCAATGCAAAACTCAGGCTGGATTCTGGTGACCGGCGGTGCCGGGTATATTGGCGCGCACACCTGCGTGGCGCTGCTGGAGGCCGGCCATCAGGTGCTGGTGTTCGACAGCCTGGTGAACGGCAGCACCGAAGCGCTGGCCCGCGCCAGCGCGTTGGGCGGCGGCGAGATTGCCTTTGTGCAGGGCGACGTGCGCGACCGCGCCGCGCTGGACGCGCTGTTTGCCCGCTACCCGGTAAGTGCCGTGCTGCATCTGGCCGGGGTCAAAGCCGTGGGCGAATCGGTGCGCCAGCCGCTGCACTATTACGAGGTGAATGTCAGCGGCAGCCTGAGCCTGTTGCAGGCGATGGACGCCGCCGGGGTACACACCCTGGTGTTCAGTTCATCAGCCACCGTGTACGGCGCACCCGTGCGGCTGCCGATTGACGAACAGGCCGCGCTGGGGCCGAGCAATCCCTACGGGCGCAGCAAGCTGATGGTGGAAGACCAACTGCGCGACCTGTGCGCCGCCCAGCCGCACTGGCGGGTGGCCATCCTGCGCTACTTTAACCCGGTGGGCGCGCACCCCTCCGGCCAACTGGGCGAAGACCCCCACGGCACGCCGGATAATCTGATGCCCTTTGTCAGCCAGGTGGCAGTAGGCCGCCGCCCGGAACTGGCCGTGTTCGGCAACGACTACCCCACACCGGACGGCACCGGCGTGCGCGACTACCTGCATGTGTGCGACCTGGCCGCTGGCCATGTGGCGGCGCTGAAGGCACTGCCAGCACAAGGCGGGCTGCTGACGGTGAACCTGGGCACTGGCCGTGGACACTCCGTGCTGGACGTCGTGCGCGCCTTCGAAGCCGCCAGCGGCCAAACCGTGCCGCTACGCTTCGCCCCCCGCCGCCCCGGCGACATCGCCGCCTGCTGGGCCGACCCCAGCCGCGCCGAACAGCTGCTGGGCTGGCGGGCGGAGTGCGATTTGGATGCGATGTGCCGGGATGTGTGGCGCTGGCAGCGGGGGAATCCGCAGGGGTATAGGTAGGGGCGTGGATAGTGGGCGGCACGGTATTGCTCAAGCAGGGTTTTTGTGTATTTTCTTGGGGTGCTGGTTGCCTGGTGGTATGAGGCCGCCCCGGCTGGAACGCGCGGCACCGATAAACCCGCAAGCCGGGCGCACTTGGTCTGCGGACTGTTGCTCAATTTCAGCGCGTTGCCGCCAACGCGCTAGCGTGGATCAACCGAGGAGAGAAGATCGTGGCAATGATCGAAATCAAGAACCGCTGGAACGGCAAAGTTCTGTACAGCGGAGAGCATGAAAATCTCAAGGAGGCTGTTAAAGAGAAGTCCGACATCGATAGCCTGCTCGGTGACTTAGGCCTGGCCGATGCCGACCTGGCCGGTGCCGATCTGTTCACCGCCAACCTACCCGGTGCCGATCTGGCCGGTGCCGATCTGTCCAACGCAAAGCTGGTCGGCGCCAACCTGGCCCGTGCCAACCTGGCCGGCGCAAATCTGGCCGGCGCAAACCTGGCCCGTGCCAACCTGGCCGGCACCGATCTGGCCGGTGCCAATCTGCCCAACGCAAATCTGGCCTGCGCAAATCTGGCCGGCGCAAACCTGGCTGGCACAAACCTGACCGACGCAAACCTGGCCGGTGCCGATCTGCCCAACGCAAAGCTGGCCGGCGCAAACCTAGCCGACGCAAACCTGGCCGGCACCTATCTGCCCAACGCAAAGCTGGCCTGCGCAAATCTGGCCCACACAAACCTGGCCAGCGTAAACCTGTCCAATGCCGATCTGTCCGGTGCCGATCTATCCGACGCCTACCTAACCCGCGCAAACTTGGCCGGTGCCAACCTGTCAGGTGCCAACCTGCCTGGCACCAATCTGTCTGGCATCAATCTGTCCAGTGCCAATCTATCCGGTGCCAATCTGTCCGGCGCCAGCCTGGCCCGCGCAAACCTGAGCGATGCAGATCTGACCAGTACCGATCTATCCGGTGCTGATCTGTCCAAAGCAAAGCTAGTTGGTGCCAATCTATCCGGCGCCAATCTGTCCGGTGCCAGCCTGGCCCGCGCAAACCTGAGCAACGCAGATCTGACCAGCACTAATCTGTCCGGTGCCAATCTGTCCGGTGCCAATCTGTTCAACGCAAACCTGGCCGGTGCCGATCTGTCCAACGCCAACCTGAGCGACGCCGACCTTGGGGACGCAGACTTGGCCCGCGCCAACCTGATCGACGCAAACCTGGCCCGCGCAAACCTGGCCCGCGCCAACCTGTCCGATGCCGATCTGTCCGATGCCGGTCTATCAGATGCCGATCTGTCTGGTGTCGATCTGTCTGGTGCCGATCTGTCCACCGCCAACCTACCCGGTGCCGATCTGTCCGACGCCGACTTAACCCGCGCAAACCTGACCGGTGCAAACCTGGTGAGTGTAAACCTGGCCGGCGCAAACCTGGCCGGCGCAAACTTGGCCGATGCAAACCTGGCCGACGCGAAAGTTGGGTTTGGTAGCGATCAGGTGTGCCTAGTTGGCACCCGTCCAATTGTTCAGCTTGGTCCGATTGGCCCGAGAAACGGCTGGCTGATAGTTTTTTGGTGCGCAGACGCAGGCGTGCGCATTAGTGTCGGCTTTCGGCAGCAAATCACCGAGCAAGAATTTATTGAACTGCTCAGCGATACACGCGCCACGAACTTCTTTCTTGAATTGATGAGCGATACACATGAACTGCATATGCAGATCGATACACACCTCACGAATTTCCACGCTCAACATTATCTGGAGGCGCTTTCGTTTGCCAAACGCATTTTGAAAGACCAGGAGAAAGACCAGGAAGAGGATTGGTCTGAGGAAGATTTGACGATTGAGTCCCTTGAGGAATGATACGGGACGAATAATAGGGGACAGACCCCGTTTCCAGCTCGCTCCGCCAGTCGCGCCTAGCCGTCGTTCTCCCCGTGTGGCGCGCCGCCGAGCATCGCAGGAAGTCAGGGGGCAGTCCGCCACGGCTAAGCGGCGGCGCAGCCGACGCGCCATTCCGTGGCGGCCCTGACTTTCGAGAAGCGCAGGGCACCGACAAATCGACGCAGGACAAGGACATCAAGGCTGCGCAAGAGCTGGTGCGACAAGTGTAAAAACTCAGAGCAAGACCACGGTAGAAATTCAGACAAGATCACGTTAAAGCGGCACAAAAACTGTGTGCGGCAACGGTAATGGAGAGGCCATCATGGGAACGATGAAACTGCGCAAGTGGGACACGGTTGAATACCTCAAGACTGAGGAAGACATGGTGCAGTACCTGCAAGCCTGCATGGATGAGGCGGGCGACGATGCCGCCTTCATCGCGGCGGGGCGCTGGGCAACATTGCCCGTGCGCGTGGCATGAGCCAGCTCGCCAAGGACACGGGCCTGGCGCGCGAAGGCCTCTACAAGACGCTATCTGGTGAAGTCAGTCCGAACTTCGGCACCATTCTGAAGGTCATGCACGCGCTGGGCCTCAAACTGCAACCGCAAGCCGTCACCCACGTCTGACCCCTGGCTCACGCTTGTGCGCTATGGAGTCTGGGCATTATCGGTTGCCCGGAATGCCCGCAGAACATAAAGCCGTCACAAACAGCCCCGTGGGAGATGTCTCACGGGGCTGTTTTTCGCTGATGCAAAAGCATTTGACAGTCAGCGCCCCATAAACCCCATCTTTTTCTTCCGCTCCTGAATCCGCAATGCTTCGGCTATCGATTTGCACACGCTCCCCCTGCCAATCAGGCCCCACGCGCAGCGCAGCACCTGAACGCCAAGGGGTTTTGTAAGCAGCGCTCAACGCAACGGTCGGGCAAACTTCAGCAGCCACAGCTGGGTGGCGCGTTCATGCGGTTCATTCGGTGTAATCCGGTAGCGCGCCGCGTCCACCGGCTGGCTTTTGGGAAACGCCTCACGGTCGTCGGCGTTGCTGGTCATGCCAAAATCGTTGTCGTTGATCACCGCCAGCGTGTCGCGGCCAATCACGGCCAGGCCTTCGGCTTTTTCGGCCTGCCAGCCGTAGTCGTGCAGGTCCAGCAAGCGGGTTTTCTCGATCATCCGCACCCCGGCGGCGCGCAGTTGGGCGCGGTCGCTGGCAAACTCCAGCGGCTTGCCGTCCACCGTCAGCGCATCAATCGGCGTGGCCCGGCTGATGTCCAGGGTGTACAGCACGTTGCGCATCACCTTGTTGGCCCCCTTGCCCTGTTCAATCAGGGCAAAGCGGCCCTGGCCCAGCGCCACCAGATCGCCAATCTTGGCGTCGCCCGACTTGGCATAAGCGCCATCGGCACCGTTGTCGGGGCGGCGTTCGGCCACGTCGTGCGGGTAGGCAAAGGTGCGGCTGGTGCGGCTGCGCGGGTCGTATTCCACCAGACGCAAAAAGCGGGCATCGTGGCGCTTGCTGCGCGCCTGCTTGTCGTCAGGCCGGGCCGGGTCGGGAATGTCATCCAGCGTGCTTTGCACCATGGCGTACACCTTGCCGTCGGCCACCGCCACGCCTTCAAAGCCCCGGTTGGGCTGACGATACTGAATGATGTCTGGCAGGCCGGCACCGGGTGCGGCCAGGTCGATCAACTGTCCGGTTTTCGGTTCAATCCGCGCCAGAAACGGGCCATACTCGTCGCTGATCCACCACTTGCCTTCGGCGTCGAGGTCAATGCCTTCCGGGTCCAGCCCGCCAGGATCGCCGGCCAGCGGCTCCAGGCAGGCATTCACCGCCTGCTCGCCGGTGGAGCCCACCATGCCAGCCGGCAGCGGCAGCCCGGTAATCAGCGCGCCATTGGGGTGGCGAAATGGCTGCACAGCGGTCAGCCGGGTCCCTTTGGCATCCACGCGCAAGTACGCCGCCTGCGGGGTGTAGTCCGGCACGGCAAAGGTTTTGCCGTTTTTGCCCAGCCCAGCCGGCACATCGCCATTTGGCCCCCGGTCGGTCAGCGTCAGCAGGGTCAGCCCTTTGGCGTCCTGCTTGAGCAGACGCAGCCCGGAGCCGATGCCCAGTGGAAAGCCGTGTGGAAACGCCTGCGGCAGCGCGGTGTGTTGTCCGGCGCATACCTTGCCCAGCGCCACAAACGCCTGAGGCGGCACGGTCACCACATGACGGTCAATCCGGCTTAGCGCGGCGTCGCCGGGCTGAGCAGCGGGCAGGCCGGCCCACACCGGGGCGCAGAGGGCAAACAGGGAGGCAAGAACAGGGGTCAGGCGCATGGTTTGGAGTCCTGGAACAGCGGAGGGAATACCCGGCAGTGTAGCGCGAAGAAGTCACCAGAAGATGACAGCGCCCGTGGGCGAGCGCTTGGGGACGGGCGGATTTATTCAGAAAAATCGTTTTTGCCAAAAGCAAAACCCAGCAAAATCAACCCCCTGGATTCCCGCCTTCGCGGGAATGACGATTTTTTCAGCGTATGCTTAGGAAAACGCGGATTTATTCAGAAAAATCGTTTCTGCCAAAAGCAAAACCCAGCAAAATCAACCCTCTGGATTCCTGCCTTCGCGGGAATAACGATTTTTTCAGTGTCTCTTCAGCGCTGCCAGTAGGTTTTAACGTTGACGAACTCATACAAGCCAAACTCGGACAACTCGCGGCCATAGCCCGACGCCTTCACTCCGCCAAACGGCAGGCGCAAATCCGAGCTGGTATGGCGGTTGATGAACACACTGCCCACTTCCAGCTCGGCGGCCAGTGCCTGGGCGCGGTCGAGGTCGGCGCTGTACAGGCTGGCCCCCAGGCCAAACGGGGTATCGTTGGCCAGGCGGATGGCGTCGGCGTCGGATTGGGCGCGCAGCACGGTGGCCACCGGGCCAAAGGTTTCTTCGCGCCACACCCGGCATGCCGGGGTCACCTGGTCCAGCACGGTGGCCGGGTAGAAAAACCCCGGCCCGTCTGGCAGTTCGCCGCCCAGCAGGCAACGCGCACCGTGCGCCACGGCGTCGCACACCTGTTCGTGCAGCGCGGTGCGCAGATCGGCGCGGGCCAGCGGGGCCAGGGTGGTGTCGGGGTCCAGCGGGTTGCCGGGTTGCTGGCGGCGGGCGGCGGCCAGAAACGCCTGCAGGAACGCCTCGGCAATATCCGGCACCACAATCATCCGCTTGGCGGCGTTGCACGACTGGCCAGCATCGCGAAAACGCGAATGGGCGGCTTCTTCGGCGGCCAGGGCAATATCGGCATCGGCCAGCACAATGCACGGATTGCTGCCGCCCAGCTCCAGCACGCTTTTCTTGATATGCCGCCCGGCCAGCTCGGCCATCCGGCTGCCGGTGCGGGTGGAGCCGGTAAACGCCACGGCGTCGCAGCGGATAATGGCGTGCTCCACCAGCGGGGTGTCGATCCAGGCCATGTCCAGCGCGTCGATGCCCGCTTCGCGCACCAGCTCCAGCAGGCGCTGGCTGGTTTGCGGCACCGAGGGAGCCGGCTTGACCAGACAGCCATTGCCCGCCGCCAGCGCCGGTACGGCAAACCGCAGCACCTGCCACACCGGGTAGTTCCACGGCATCACCGCCAGCACCAGCCCCAGCGGCTCGAAGCTGACACCAGAGCGGCTGGCCAGGGTGGGGATTTCCTGCGCGGCCAGCAGTTGCGGGGCCAGCTCGGCATAGTAGTGGCACAGCTTGGCGGATTTTTCCACCTCGGCCTGGCACTCGCCAATCAGCTTGCCCACCTCGCTGGAAATCAGCCTGGCCAGCTCGTCGCGGTGGGCCAGCAGCTGCTGGCTCAACGCCAGCAGCGTGGCACAGCGCACCGCCACCGACTGACGCCGCCAGTGCAGCTGGGCGGCACGCAGGGCGTCGAGATGGTGGTCAAGTTGCGCCGGCGTCCAGGCCGGGCGGGTAAAAAACACGGCACCAGTGGCCGGGTTGCAGCTTACAAAGGTCATGGGAAGGAGCATAAAGCAAAGCGGCTGGGCGTGCAGCCATGTTTAATAAATTAAACAACTGCCCACGGCCAGACGCTTGTGGAGGAGTGGGGGCCAGCCAGCATCACGGCGGCCCCGTGGTTCAGGTCAGGCGCTGGCCAGATTGGCCGGCTTCACCCCGGTCAGCAGGTAATCCATCAATTCTTTCACGCTGCGAATGGCCGGGCCAAACGGCAGGGTTTCCGAGCCCCGGAAAAACAGCCCCTTGCCCACTTCGCCGCGAAACGCCGACGACAGCTTCAAGTCAATGCAAAACTGCCCCACCTTGGACAAGCCATCGCGCAGCCCGCACACACTCAGGCAATCCAGCCCCTGGGTACAGCGCTTGGGGTCGGCTTTGGCGTTGGCCTGCAAAATGGTTTCACGCTTGAGGTAGCTTTTCAGGAACGGCGTCATCACCCCGCGTGCCGGCAGGCCGGCCACGCTCATAAATTCGACAATGTCTTCCGGCTTGGCGTCAGCCAGCACCTTTTTGAAGTTGGGGTGGGCGTCGCCTTCTTCGGTCACGGCAAACGCCGTACCCACCTGCACCGCCGCCGCGCCCCAGCCCAGATAGGTTTTCACCTTTTCATAGCTGTTCACCCCGCCGGCCACGATCAGCGGAATCTTTTCCCGTTCCAGCCCCAGGGTTTTGAACAGCTCGAAGGTTTCTTCCAGCACCCGGCTGAACTCGAAACGCTCGTGGTCGATGTCTTCTTTTTTTGCCGCGCCCAGATGGCCACCCGCGTACTTGGGATGCTCGATCACAATGGCGTCGGGCAGGCGGTTTTTCTTCATCCAGCGCTTGATCACAATGCTGATGCCGCGCGCTTCGGACAAAATGGGCAGCAGCGCCACATCCGGGTAGCCCTGCACCATTTCCGGCAAATCCAGCGGCAGGCCAGCACCCATGGTAATGGCCTGCGCGCCAGATTCGCACGCCTGGCGCACGTAAGCGGCGTGGGAATCCACCGCCTTCATCACATTCACCGACACCATGCCGTGACCCTCGGCCAGCGCCAGCGCCAGCTTGACTTCGCGGTCCAGCGCAATCAGGTTCAGCCGGTCGTAATCGGCCTGCTGGGTAAACTTGGCCGACTCTTCCACCAGATCAGCGTGCAGATGGCGCAAATCGACACTGGCAATCGTCCCCACCCCGCCCAGCCGCGCCACCGTGCCAGCCAGACGATGCGCCGACACGCCAACGCCCATCCCCCCTTGCACGATGGGCTGCAGGGTGTGGCCTTTGATAATCAGGGGAGGAAAAGCGTGCTCGGTCATGGTGGCAATCTGGCTCAAAAAGGAAGTCGCAAGTGTGGCCGTCGTGGCCGGGAGGTGCGTTGACGTGTATCAACACAGCGGACAGATTATAAGGTGACCGGGGTGAGAAGTCTCAATTGATCGATTGTTTGAGATTGGCCAAGCCAGAAGGGGACGTATTGGCAGAAAACCAGGCTCAACGTAGCAGCCCCCAACTCAGGCGGAAACCCTTGCCCCCAGTGCCAGCGTGGTGCCAGACCAGGCCAATGCCGGCAGCGGATGCGTCGTGGCATCGTTTGCCGCTATCTGCGTTACATGGCCGCGAAAGATTCTGCCCACCAGGTGGTGAACTCCGGGGTGTCGCGGATAGGGTCGAGAGCGGCGTCAGTGCGTAGATGGTCTTCAGTCGGCAAAGTGCCGTGTGCCTGGCAAGTGCGCAGCCAGCGGATGGCGTCGGCGGGGTGGTGCTGGCATGCGGCGACACAGGCCAGATTGTAGGCGGCTTTGCCGGGATACTGGGACTCGGCTTGCTGCAACAGCGTTTTCGCCTGGCGCAGCAATGCGACCGCCTCGTCTGGGTGCTCGTGATGGATGGCGTGATGTTCGTGCAACAGCGCAACGCTCCAGTTGTAGGCCGCCTCATGCATGTCCGGCTTGATCGCCAGCGCCTGGGCGTAGCGCTCGCCCGCTTGCTGCCAAAAAGCCCGCGCTGCCGGCAGATCGCTGGCCGCCAGTGCTTGGGCTTCATGATGCAGCGCAATGCCCCAGTTGTTGGCCGCATCATGATAGTCCGGCTTGATCGCCAGCGCCTGGGCGTAGCGTTCACCCGTTTGCCGCCACAAGGCCTGCGCCGCCGGCAGATCGCTGGCCGCCAGCGCTTGGGCTTCCTGTGCCAGTGCAGCGCCCCAGTTGTTGGCCGCATCATGATAGTCCGGCTTGATCGCCAGCGCCTGGGCGTAGCGTTCACCCGTTTGCCGCCACAAGGCCTGCGCCGCCGGCAGATCGCTGGCCGCCAGCGCTTGGGCTTCCTGTGCCAGTACCCAGCCCCAGTTGTTGGCCGCATCATACATGTCCGGCTTGATCGCCAGCGCCTGGGCGTAACGCTCGCCCGCTTGCTGCCAAAAGGCCCGCGCCGCCGGCAGATCGCTGGCCGCCAGTGCTTGGGCTTCATGATGCAGCGCAATGCCCCAGTTGTTGGCCGCATCATGATAGTCCGGCTTGATCGCCAGCGCCTGGGCATAGCGCTCTCCCGCTTGCCGCCACAAGGCCCGCGCCGCCGGCAGATCGCTGGCCACCAGCGCTTGGGCTTCCTGCGCCAGTGCCAGGCCCCAGTTGTTGGCCGCCTCATGCTTGTCCGGCTTGATCTTCAGCGCTTGGGCGTAGCGTTCACCCGCTTGCCGCCACAAGGCCCGCGCCGCCGGCAGATCGCTGGCCATCAGGGCGTGGGCTTCATCATCCAGCGTCACACCCCAGTTGTAGGCCGCCTCATGCTTGTCTTTCTTGACCTCCAGCGCTTGGGTATAGCACTCGCCCGCTTGTTTCCATCGCGCCTGCGCGGCAGATAGATCGCTCTTCTCGGCCAAAGACTGCGCTTCATCAGCCAGCGCATCGCCTTTTTCCACCCATGCCCAGCTTTGCACGTCTGGATCAGCGGAGTGTTGTAGCGCGCTTACCCCACTGGTCAGGTAAGCATCCAGGTCTTGGCTGGGATGTGCGGGTGAACTTTGCTCAGCGGTATCCGCTTTGAGCAATGCTTCAGCCCGATCCAGCTGGCGGCGGGTTTGCTTGAGCCAATCGATGCCGTTTGGCTCGTCGCGATAGTAGGGTGTGTTATTTTGCTTGCCGTCTTGAATAAACTCGGCAATCGGGGCCAGTTGCTCGCGCAGATGGGCAAATGGCTGGTCAAGCAGCGTCGGCGGCCAGGCGTCCATTTCCAGCGCCAGCTTCATGAAAAAGTGGTCAGCACCTTCGGGGTGATGCACATGAAAGGCGTAGCGTTCTGGTGTAAACAGTTCAGCCAGATGCGGTTTGGGCGCGGGCTGGGTGCTGATCCAGTACAGCCCACACTCATGGCGTTCGGCTTGAATCAGCGCCAGCAGAGGGTCGGCTTCGCCGCTATAGCCGACCACAATCCACAACCGCCGTTCGCGGGCGTGGTCGAACACGGGCTTGAGTTCCGGGGCGTGCTGCGCCAGTTCGTCCGGGTTATTAAGCAGCCTAAAGCCGTTGCGCTGGCCGTGCAGGTGAAACACCGCTAGGTCGGGCAGCTCGGCCATGCGCATCTGTGTGGGGTGAAAAGCAGTGAGGTCGTACACCGCCGGGAACACATTCACCAGCGCGCAGGCGCGGGTGATGAGCTGGTCGAAATTGGTGGTTAGCACGCGGTCGAGGCATTTGTGTTTAAGCAATTGCGCCAGGCCGATATGCGCCCAGTTGATTTTTGAACGGTCAATATAGCCCTTGAGCAGAGTGTTGCGATGATCGCGGGAAAGCGCTTGCATGCACAGGTTGTAATTGGGACTGAGCTGGCCGCATTCAGCCGCTTTCTTTTGGGCGCGATTCCAGGCTTGGGGAAACAGCCCCCGAATATCGTCAATGATGCCGCCGGCCAAGGGGATGCCCCCGGAGACCGAACAGCCAGCACCAATCAGCACGGTGGCGCGGCCCTCGCTGCTGCGCAGGTCTTCGGCCAGGTCGGCAAAGCTGCGTTGAGCGGGGACGGGCAGTGGCGAAAGCGCGGGGGTGGGCGAGGCGGGCTTAGCGGAGGTCATGATGGCAGTGGCAGCGGGGCGGGCAATGCCATCAGGATGGAAGGAGTCACGGCGGGCGTCAAGGGGCGGGGGGGGGGAGTGCGTCGCCCGTTGGTGTAACCCACCCTCGCCAGCGTAAGCGGTCAGTGCGACACCCGGCCATGTCGGGCATCGTACCTGGCGCGCTCAGCCCAACCGGAAATGCGCCACTTCCCGGTCCAGCCGGGTCACCACGCCCAGCAGAGAGGCGGCGGTGTGGGCCGAGCCACGGGCGGCCGCGCCAAACTGTTCGGCGGCGCTGGCCACCCGCTCAACATGGCTGCCGATATGGCGGGCGGCGTGGGTTTGTTCTTCCAGCGCGGCAATCAGCCCGTCCAGTTCCTGGCGGGTTTCGCCGGCCCCCTGGCGCAGTTCGCGCAGCGGGGTGAGCAGCTCGCGCACCAAGGTGACGCCAAAGGTGACCACATGCTCGCCCTGCAGCAGGTTGGCGGCGGCCAGCTGGGTTTGTTTCTGGATGGTCTGAATGGTCTGGTCAATTTCCTGCGTGGCGCGGGTGGTGTGTTCGGCCAGCTTGCGCACTTCGTCGGCCACCACGGCAAAGCCGCGCCCCTGCTCGCCGGCGCGGGCGGCTTCGATTGAGGCATTCAGCGCCAGCAGGTTGGTCTGGTCGGCAATGTCGTTGATTACGCTGACAATCCGGCCAATTTCGCTGGTTTTATTGGCCAGCGCGGCCACGTCCTGCGCCGAGCTGTCGATGGTGTCGATCATTTTATTGATTTCGCTGGCGGCCTCGCCCAGCAGCTGGTCGCTGCGGCTGGCCAGCTGTTCCGAGCGTTCGGCCACTTTCAGCACCCGCAGCGACGCGCCGGACAATGATTCGATATTGCCGCTGAGCTGTTCCACGGCAACGGCCATGGAGGCGGTGGCGCTGCCTTGTTCCACCGCACCGGCGGCAATCTGCTCGCAGGAAATCGACAGCTCGCGGGCAGCCTGGGTCACGTCCTGGGTGGCACCGGAAATATTGCCCACCAGATTGCGCAGGCTGTGGCGCATGCCGGCCAGCCGGCCCAGCAGGCTTTTGCTGTCGCCAGGGCGGGCGGGTACGGCGTGGGCCAGGTCGCCGTCGGCAATGCGCGACACCGCCTCACCGGCAGTGCGCGGGTCGCCGCCCAGCGGGCGGGTGACGCTGCGGATAATCCA
Source organism: Aquaspirillum sp. LM1 (assembly GCF_002002905.1). Taxonomy (NCBI): domain Bacteria; kingdom Pseudomonadati; phylum Pseudomonadota; class Betaproteobacteria; order Neisseriales; family Aquaspirillaceae; genus Aquaspirillum; species Aquaspirillum sp. LM1. Next base: position 2,710,320 of record NZ_CP019509.1, read on the forward strand.
CAGGCCAATGATGCCAGCCAGCAGCAGCGCCAGCGAGGTCAGGGTCAGCAGGGTGGTTTCCAGCTGGCTGGCCTGCTGCTCTGCCTGCTGGCCGCCGCTGACAAACAGCTGTTCCTGCAGGTGCAGAAAGCGGTCCATCTCCTGCATATAACGCTCCATGGCCGGCAAGCCCTGGCGCTGGAACAGGTCACGCGCCAGCGGGGCCTGGCCAACGTCGATCAGCTCAATCACCTTGCCGCTGACTTCAACAAACTGCTCGCGCGCCTGGCGCACCTTCACCAGCAACGCCTTGCCTTCCGGACGGTAAACCAGGGTGTCCAGTTCAGCCAGGTTGGCGGTAATCACCCGGGCGCGCTCGGGGCGGGCCTGTTTGAATGCCTCCACCAGGTCGGGGCGGTCTTCTTCCACCAGCACGTATAGCTCGCGCGCCACGGCATTGAGCCGCGAGGTGATTTGATTGGCCAGGCTGACCTTGCGCGCATCCAGCCGCACCATGCGGTCGATGGTTTTGCGGTTTTGGTCCAGGCCATTCAGGCCAAGCCCGGCCAGGATGAGCAATAACCCCATCAGCAGCACAATTCCCAGGCTAACGCGTTGCAATAAGCTCAGGCGTGTTTGATTCATGGCGGGGCCTTTCTTCATATTGATTCAATCCTGGCCGAGTACACTGGGCCAGCGGTAAAACTTGGCGATAAAAAACCGGCCCATGACAGGAGCCGGTCCATGAGGTCGGCCTACCGATTCAAAACCAGGCAAGCAGACCAGTCAAGAAACATTCTGCGCACGCTTCATATGCAGGCCAGCATGCCAGGAATTTCGGTCGCGTGAATGGCCGGATCAGCGCGGGGTCACGCCCAGCCAGGGCGGGCCAAGCCGAGGAAGTTGTCGTATGTGTTAGGAACACGCTGATTTATTCAGAAAAATCGGTTTTGCCAAAAGCAAAACCCAGAATGACGATTTTTTCAGCGTGTCCTTAGCGGGCGGAAGAGGCTGGCGGGGTGAGCTGCTGGCACACCTGGGCCAGTTCGTGGCGCAAGGTGTGCATGGTCTGGGTGAGTTGCTGCAACTTCAGGGTAATGCGCTGGGCACAAAACGGAGCATGCAGGTTCATCGCGGGTTTCCTCACGGTGGCAGAAGATCAAGTGGTTCAGTGTTTGCTTGATGGCGCAGGCTTGGCTAGCCAGGCACGGGCAGTTGGCGCGGTCCCGATGGCGGCAGTGTTGCAGGCCAATATTGCAATGCAATGAAAAAGCTCAACCATCTAGAAATATCGTAATGAGCCGTGTCAGCCTGGCCACCGGGCGGGAGAAACGCAATCTGCGCATGAAGATGCGTGATCCCGCTACCACTGTCACAGGAACTCAGTAAATCTACGCTATTAATAATGTATCCAGCCATGAATCAAGTGATTACAAAATGAAACTCTCTCTCAAATTGGCCTGCATCGTGCTGGCCGCCGCCCTCGGCCTGTTGCTGTTATCGGCCTATTCGCTCTATGTGCTGCGCGACAATATGGTGGAAGAGCGCAAAGCGTCCGTCCATATGCATTTGCGCATGGTGGCCAACCAGATTGCCCAGTTTCAGGCAGCAGAAAAATCCGGGGCATTAAACCGGGACGAGGCGCAAAAGCAGGCGGCGCAAGCCATTCGTGCCTTGCGCCATGAAGGGGATTATTTCTTTCTGCGCAACACTGCCGGCCTGTCGATTGTGCATCCGGACAAGCGCAAGGAAGGCAAAACCGACGGTGCCGGTACCCTGCCGGATGGCCGCCCCACCATGCAGGGTTATCTGGATGTGCTGGCCAAGGCCGATTTTGGCTACGTGCCGCTGATGACCAAGCGTCCTGGTGGCGAAGTGGAAGTGCCCAAAATCAACGGCGTGATCCGCATCGACGGCTGGGACTGGATTTTGGGCACCGGGGTGTTTCTGGACGATGTGGACCGGGTATTCTGGCAACGGGCCGGGCAGTTCTTGCTGATTGGCGTGGCGGTGCTGGCGCTGGTGGTGGGCCTGGCGGCCTGGCTGGCGCGTGAAATTTACCGCACCCTGGGTGGTGAACCGGGGTACGCGGCAGAAGTAGCCAGCCGGATTGCCAGCGGCAACCTTAGCCAGCCCATCCACACCGAGCGGGACGACAGCCTGCTGGGTGCCATGGCGCGGATGCAGGGCAGTTTGTCGGCCATGGTCACCACCATCCAGTCCGGTGCCGCCCAGCTTAACCAGTCGGCGCTGGACATCAACCAGGAAATGCAGCAGATGAGCGAAATGGCGCACGCCTCGTCGGAGGCCACCCTGTCCACCACGGCGGCGATTCAGCAGTTGTCCAATAGCGTGCTGCAAATTTCGGAAAACGCCCAGCAAACCCAGCTGCATTCGTCACGCGCCAGCCACCTGGCGGAAGAAGGCGAGGTGCTGGTCAGCGATGCCGCCCAGTGCATTGGCCTGGTGGCGCATCAGCTGGAACAGGCGTCTGGCCAGATTGCCTCGCTGGACAAGCGCGCCAGCGACATTGGCGGCATTGCCAATGTGATCAAAGACATTGCCGACCAGACCAATCTGCTGGCGCTGAATGCCGCCATTGAAGCCGCCCGCGCTGGCGAACAAGGCCGGGGCTTTGCCGTGGTGGCCGATGAAGTGCGCAAGCTGGCCGAGCGCACCACCACCGCCACCAGCCAGATTGCCCAGATGATTCAGGCGGTGCAAGACGACACCCATCACGTGGTGGCCAGCATGCAAACCGCCGCACCACAGGTGGACAGCAGCGTGAACAAGGCCCGCTCGGCAGCGCAGGCGCTGCAGGAAATCCGCGCTGGGGCGTCGCTGGCGCTGGACAATATCCGCGACGTAGCCCATTCCACCCAGGAGCAAAGCGCCGCCAACCACAGCGTGGCCGACCATATCGAGCGGATTGCCTCGATGGTGGAAACCTCGGCCAGCGCGGCGCGCAATGCCCAGCACAATGCCGGGCGGCTGGAAGCGCTGGCCAAAGAACTCAATCAGGCGGTGGCGCGCTTCACCGTGTAAGCCTGGTTCAGCCCTGCAGGCGAAAATGCGCCACCTCGCCATCCAGCCGGTTGACCACGCCCAGCAAGGTGGACGCGGTGTGTGCCGACTGGCGGGCAGCCAGGCCAAATTCTTCGGCGGCGCTGGCCACCCGTTCAATATGGCTGCCGATATGCCGGGTGGCGTGGGTTTGTTCGTCCAGCGCCAGCATCAGTTCGTCCAGCTCGCGGCGGGTTTCGCCTGCGCCTTCGCGCAGCTGGCGCAGCGGGCTGACCAGATCGCGCACCAGGCGCACGCCAAAGCCCACCACCTGCTCGCCGTGCAGCAGGTTGTCGGCGGCCAGCCGGGTTTGCTGCTGGATACTCTGGATCATCTGGTCAATTTCACGGGTGGCGCGGGTGGTGTGTTCAGCCAGCTTGCGCACTTCGTCGGCCACCACGGCAAAGCCGCGCCCCTGCTCGCCGGCGCGGGCGGCTTCGATCGAGGCATTCAGTGCCAGCAGGTTGGTCTGGTCGGCAATGTCGTTGATCACGCCGACAATCCGGCCAATCTCGCTGGTTTTGCTCGCCAGCGCAGCCACGTCCTGCGCCGAATTGTCGATGGTGTCGATCATCTTGCCAATCTCGCCAGCGGCTTCGCCCAGCATGCGGTCGCTTTCGCTGGCCAGGGTGTCCGCCCGACCGGCCACCTCCAGCACCCGGCGTGATGACTGCGCCAGGGTGTCGATATTGCTGCCCAACTGTTCTACCGCCGCCGCCATCGACGCGGTGGAGCTGCCTTGTTCCAGCGCGCCAGCGGCAATCTGAGCGCAGCTGCTGGACAAATCTCGGGCGGCTTGCGACACATCGCCAGTGGCCCCCTGAATATTGCCCACCAGATTGCGCAGGCTGCCGCGCATGCCAGAGAGCCGGGCCAGCACGCTGTGCGGATGGGCGTTGCCAGCCGGCACCTGGCTGGCCAGGTCGCCCTGGGCAATCCGGTTCAGCGCCTCGCCGGCCACACGCGGGTCGCCGCCCAGTGGCCGGCTGACGCTGCGCACCAGCCAGATGGCAATCACCAGGGCGGCCAGCAGGCTGGCGCTACCAATCAGTGTCAGCCACAGGCGAAATGCCGCCACGGTGTCGTTGGCCTGCTGGCTGTGTTCGGCCAGCCGGCGTTTTTGCCAGTCCAGATAACGGTCTACTGCCGCCAGGTAGGCGCTGAAGGCGGGCAGGCCGGCGCGGTCAAACTGGCTGCGGCCTTCGGCAAACTGGCCGGCGTCCAGCAGCGGGGTGAGCTGGGTCAGCGCGGCCAGCACCTGCTGGCGGCGGCTGAGCACATCGGCCAGCAAGGCGCGGCCTTGCGTGTCGTCGGTCAGGCGCTCCAGCGCGGCAAAATGCTGGCCGATGGCCTGACGGCGGGCAGGTTGTACCTGGGTAAAGCGGGCGTAGGCGTTGCTGTCTTCGCGGTTGAGCAGCTGGGTCAGCTCGCGGTCTACCTGGCCCAGCAGCAGCGCAGCCTGGCTGGCGTGGTCCACCTTGGCGGCTTCCACCTCGGCCAGTTGCCGGGTCATGCCTTGCAACTGGGTCAGCCCCAGGCTGCCGGTGGCAATCGACAGCAGCAATAGCCCCACCAGCAGGGCAATGCCCACAATGGTGCGCTGAAGCAGGGAGAGCGAAATCATCATGGCAGGGCCTTTGCAGTGAGTGGGCAGAAACGGGTCAATCGGCCATCAACCAGGCCAGGGTGTGTTCCAGCGCATCCTGCGGGTGGCTGCTGTCGGGGTTTTGCTGATAGACCGCGTCCAGCTCGTGACGCAGCTGGGCCAGATTCTGGCTCAGGCGTTGCAGATCGTGGTGTACCCGTTGCAGCGCGGTGTCGGGGGTATGGATGGGCATGGTGGGCTCCAGGGCAAAACAGCAAGAAGACAACGCAACCAGTAGTGGGGGGGGGCCGCGTCGGCAGAAAACCAAAAAACTTGATAGCTAGATGTTAATTATTCTCAATTGTAAAGACAAGTATCAGGTAAGTAAACCTTGCTTCAATTAAGGAAATTTATGTAAAGGCCCGCGCCCGGCTGGCAGGTTTTTCTGTAATTGCTTGTTTTTGCTGAACTTGCTAAAGTCATGCACTATCTTGCACTTCTTCCATTTTCGATAAGGCTGCCATGTTTGCTTCCCTGTCGCTGGTCTGGCGCGTGCGCGCTGGCCTGGCCTGTTTGCTGCTGATTCTGGGCGGCGTGCTGACCATCAGCCTGTATGGCGTCAATGCCCTGCACCAAACCACCCAGCGGGTGGCGATTCAGGATGGCAATAAAGTGCTGCATGCCCAGCAGGCCCTGTTTGGCCTGAATGCGCTGGCGCGCGACATCTATCCGCTGGTCAATGGCACGCCATCACAAAGCGATATCGACGGCCTGCGCCAGCATCTGCCTGGCTATCAAGCCAGCATTGCCCAGGCGCTGGACACCTTGCAGCCACAATTGGCCCACCCCAGCGACCAGGCCATGCTGGCCGCTATCCGCACCCGTCACGCGGCCTTCAGCCAGACAGTCAACGCCTTGCTGGACTTGCTCGACCAGGGCGAAAGCGACGCTGCCAGCGCGCATTTTCATACGCTGGGCGTGCCGGCGCTGCGTGACGACATGCTGGCAATTGAACGGTTCTTGAAAGCGCAGAATCAGGCGTTTACCCAGGGCGCGGCACAAAGTGACGCCGACGCCAGGGAGATCCGCCAGTGGCTGCTGGTGGTGGCGCTGATTGGCTCGCTGGGCTCGCTGCTGGTGGGCGGGCTGATCCTGCGCAGCGTCACCCGCCCCCTGGGCGGCGATCCGCAACAGGCCGGCGCAGCGGTGGCCGACGTGGCCGCCGGGCGGCTGAACCAGCCGCTGCCGGTCAAAGCTGGCGATGGTCACAGCCTGATGGCCCGGCTGGAAACCATGCGCCAGCGGCTGTATGAAATGGTGGCGTCGATTGTGCAAAGCACCGGCCAGGTGGACCGCGCCGCCCGTCAGTTGTCGGCGGACTGCGCACAGATTGCCGAAGGCGCGCGCGAACAAACCCTGTCTACCGCCAGCATTGCCAGCGCGGTAGAAGAGCTGTCCGGCACCATTCAGCACTTGTCCAGCCAGACCGAACAGGTGGTGACCCTGGCCGAAGCCGCCGAAGACCTGGCCGACCGCACCCAAAGCGGGCTGAGCGGTGCCGCCGGGCATATCCAGCACATGACCTCGGCGCTGAACCTGGCCCACCACGACATGAGCGAACTGGCCGACAAAACAGACAGCATTGGCAAGGTGGCGGCGGTGATTCATGGCATTGCCGAGCAAACCAATCTGCTGGCGCTGAACGCGGCCATTGAAGCGGCACGGGCGGGCGAATCCGGGCGCGGTTTTGCCGTGGTGGCCGACGAGGTGCGCAAACTGGCCGAACACACCGCACGCGCCACCCAGGACATCGACCACACCATCCAGACCATCCAGCAGCAAACCCGCCAGGCTGCCGGGCGGCTGAACGACAGCCAGCAAGGCGTGGCGGCCAGCGTGGCCGAAATCGAAGCGCTGCATACGCCGATGCGCCATCTGCGCGACGGCGCAGAGCACACCCGTCAGGCGGTGCAGGTGCTACAGGGCGGCTTGGCCGAACAAGCCAGCGCCGCCGGCCAGATTGGCCAGCAGGTGGAGCGGGTGGCCAGCACCGCCGAGGCGTTTGTGCAACGCGCCCAGCAATCGGCGCACACCGCCGATGCACTGCTGAGCGTGGTCACCCGGCTGGATGGCGAGGTGGCGCACTTTAAAGTGTAGCGCGTGGTGGAGCCCGGAGCTTATCCCTGCCGGGTGCGCGGCGTCAGCCGTATCAGCTTTTCATGCACCGGTCCCGGCACATACTGACGAATTACCGCCTCCCAGCCCTTCGGCCCGACCAGCCCCTTGACCATGGTGGACGACACCTCGGCAAACTCGCGTGGCGGCAATAAAAAGATGGTGGTGATGTCCGGGTGCAGGTCGGAATTCACGTAGCGCATGGTGCGCTCAAACTCGTAATCGCTGGCGGTGCGGATGCCGCGCACAATATAGTTGGCCCCCACCGACTGGGCGTAATCCACCAGAAACTGGTTTTCAAAGCTGTCCACCCGCAAATTGGTGTACTGCTGGGTGGTTTCGCGCAGCATCGCCGCCCGCTCGTCAGCCGAGAAGGTGTAATGCTTGTCCGGGTTGTAGCCCACCGCCACAATCAGCTCGTCAAACAGCTCCACCGCCTTGTGAATCATCCACAGGTGGCCGTTGGTCACCGGGTCAAAGCTTCCTGCGTATACCCCTCGTTTCACTGGCGTAGTCTCCGTCATCACTGGCTGAGTGTTCTGGCCAGGCCGCAAGTGGGCGGTGGCCGCATGCTGGAAGTGGAGATGGCCGGCAAAACCGGGCCGGGCAGGGCCCTGTGCCGGGGCTGGGTTTGCCGGGGGTGTTCGCACTTCCTGATTTGCCGCGACTGTAAGCGGACAAGGCCGGCGGGGTAAAGATTTTTTTCGTGGCGGCAGCCATGGGCGGTGCTCACTGACGGCGGTCATTCCACGCCCCGGACTCGTGGCTGGCGGCGTAAACCGTTAGACTACCCGCGCGCGCAACCGTCTGTATGGCGCGGGGCGCGGGCGGCCACGGCAACGGCCAGCCCTCCTGGCACCACCCGCTAAGCTGGCCGATAAATGTCCGTCGGTGTCTCTTTTTTTCTTGACAAGCTGCCGGCAGAGCGCTCCTGGCTCATGGGTTATGCACACTGGCAGGCCAAACCCCATGGCCATATTGACGTGACTGTGACGCAAAACGGCTTTTTTGTAAGTGATTGTTTATTCATGATAATTTTGCATGATGATTTTTTGGGCAACCCAGCCAAAGCCTTGTCATCCGGGGCTTGCCCCGGCTTGTCCGCTGATTGTGCACAAACTTATCCACAGCTTGTGTGAATAGTTCAGCCAAGCCCTTGCCAGACAAGGATTCTTTGCCCTGCGCGCTGACCGCCGACAGCCTGGCCAAACCGCACATTGTCCAGGTGGTGTTCGACGTGCCGCTGGACCGCGCCTTCGATTATCAGTCGGCGCAGCCGCTGGCGGTGGGCAGCCGGGTGCTGGCGCAGTTTGGGCCGCGCAAGCTGGTGGGGGTGGTGGTGGGTCAGCGCGCCAGTTCGCCGCATACGCTCAAGCCGATTGGCGCGGTGCTGGATGCGCTGCCGCCGCTGCCTGCCGACTGGCTGGCGCTGGGCCAGTTTGCCGCGCGCTACTACCACCATCCACTTGGGCAAACCCTGTTTACCGCGCTACCCAGCGCGCTGCGCAATCCCCCACGCCGCCCGCTGACAGCCCCCCCCTTGTACGCGCTGACCGCCGCAGGTGCCGCCTGGCAACCCAAGGCGCAGGCGGTGCGCCAGCTGGCCTTGCTGGCGCGGCTGCGCCAGGGGCCGCTGGGGCTGGACGAGGCACGCAGCCTGCACGCCAGCCATCCCCGCCTGCTGCGCGACTGGGCGCAGGCCGGCTGGGTCACCCAGGTGGCAGCAGAACAGGCGGCGATGACGGTATGCCCCGGCCCGGCGCTGAACGCCGAACAGGCCGAGGTGGTGGCCGGGCTGGATTGGCACGGGTTTTCTGCCACCTTGCTGGATGGCATTACCGGCAGCGGCAAAACCGAAGTGTATTTGCAGTGGATTGCCCGCGTGCTGGCGGCGGGCCGGCAGGCGCTGGTGCTGGTCCCGGAAATCAACCTCACCCCGCAGCTGGAAGCACGCTTTCGCGCCCGCTTTCCGCACACGCCCACCGTGTGCCTGCACAGCCACCTGGCCGACGGCGCGCGCGCGCAGGCCTGGCTGGCAGCCTGGCAAGGCCGGGCGCGGCTGGTGATTGGCACCCGGCTGGCGGTATTCACCCCGCTGCCCGAGCTGGGGCTGATTGTGGTGGACGAGGAGCACGACGGCTCGTTCAAGCAGCAGGACGGCCTGCGCTACCATGCCCGCGACTTGGCGGTGTGGCGGGCGCAGCAGGCCGGCGTGCCGGTGGTGCTGGGTTCGGCCACCCCGTCGCTGGAAAGCGTGGCCGCCGTGCAGGCGGGCCGTTACCGCCACGCCCGGCTGACCCGCCGCGCCAGCGCCGCCGCGCTGCCGGCTATTCATCTGCTGGACATCCGCCGCCAGTTGCTCGATGAAGGCATCGCCCCGGCGGCGTGGCAGGCGCTGGCCGATGGCCTGGCCGCCGGCGAAACCAGCCTGGTGTTCATCAACCGGCGCGGCTGGGCACCGGTGCTGGCGTGCGTGGACTGTGGCTGGCTGTCGTCCTGCCCGCATTGCGCGGCGCGGCTGGTGCTGCACTGGCAGGACCGCCGGCTGCAGTGCCACCATTGCGGCCATCACGAAGCCATCCCGCACGCCTGCCCCAGCTGCGGCAACCCCGACCTGAAACCGCTGGGGCAAGGCACCCAGCGCATTGAAGCCGCCTTGCGCCGGCAGTTTCCGCAGGCGCGCATTGCCCGCATCGACCGCGATACCGTCAGCCGGCGCGATGCCTGGGCCGACATCGACCGCCAGGTACACGCTGGCGAGCTGGATATGCTGGTCGGCACGCAAATGCTGGCCAAGGGGCATGATTTTCCGTCGCTGTCGCGGGTGATCGTGCTCAATGCCGATGGCGGGCTGTATAGCGCCGATTTCCGCGCCGAAGAACGGCTGTTTGCCCTGCTCACCCAGGTGGCCGGTCGCGCCGGACGCGGCAGCCTGCCTGGCCAGGTGTGGGTGCAAACCCAGTTTCCCGACCATCCGCTATACCTGGCGCTGCAAGCGCACGACGTGCCCGGCTTTGCCCAGCGCCTGCTGGAAGCACGCGCCAACGACGGCTATCCGCCCGCCGTGTTTCAGGCGCTGCTGCGCGCCGACGCGCCACAGCTGGACACCGCCATGGCGTTTTTGCAGCAGGTGCAACAGCACGCCAGCCAGTCCGCCGGCCTGGTGCTCTGCCTGGGCCCGGCCCCGGCCAGCATGGCACGGCTGGCCGGGCGCGAACGGGCGCAATTATTGCTGCAATCGGCCCGTCGTGCGCCGCTGCACGCGCTGCTGTCGGCGCTGTGCGCCGAACTCGATGCCTGGGCCAAACCATTTGGCTCAAGCTTGCGCTGGTCGCTGGATGTGGACCCGCAAGAGGTATAAACCGCCCGTCAAGTTTGATCCGCCTGACTCATCCACCGGGCCGCCCGCCAGCATGGTCGCCCATTCACACAGAACAGAAATTGCTCACTATGATGTTTCGCCCGATATTTGCCAGTCTGTGCCTGCTGATGGCCAGCCACGCCCACGCACTCAATCTTGGCGGCTTTCGCCCCGACGAAGTGGCCATCTGGATGGCCCCGCAGGACGGCGGCCCCGCAATTGTCCAGCATCGCACCGATGTGCCAATGAACCCGGCGTCCACCATGAAGCTGCTCACCACGCTGTCGGCGCTGGAAATCCTGGCCCCGGATTACCGCTGGCGCACCGACCTGCTGGCCGATGCCCGTCCGCGCGGCGACACCCTGGACGGCGCGCTGTACTGGCGCGGCGGCGGCGACCCGCACTTTGACCGCAACGACCTGGCGGCGCTGGTGCGCGACCTGCGCGGGCGCGGCATCCGCCATCTGGCCGGCGATGTGATTCTGGACAAACAGCGCTTTGCCCGCACCGGCAGCGCCGACGACTTTGCCAGCGACAGCGACAAAGCCTTTGCCGTGCCGCCGGATGCGCTGCTGGCACATCTCAAGGTGGTGTGGGCCACGCTGTTTGCCCAGCCCGACGGCGTGCGCGTGGCACTCGACCCACCGCTGGACGGGCTGAGTGTGGACAACCGGCTGACCGCCACCGCCGGCCCATGCGATGGCGGCATCAAGCGCTACGCCAGCCTGAGCGCGCAGGGCAATACCCTGCGTCTGGACGGCACACTGCCCGCCGGCTGCGACGGCAGCAAGCTGTTTGTGCCGGTGTGGGAGCACGACGCCTATCAGGCAGCGCTGTTCACCGCGCTGTGGCGCGAAGCCGGCGGCAGTTTTGCCGGCACCGTGCGCCGGGGCGTCACCCCGGCGTCGGCGCAATTGCTGGCCAGCGTCAGCTCACCCACCCTGGCCGAGGTGATTCGCGACATCAACAAATACAGCAATAACACCATGGCCCGACAGCTGTTTCTCACCCTGGGTGCCGAGCAGCCGGTGGACGGTGACGTGCTGCGCGACGGCGAAACCGCCGTGCGCCGCTGGGCGGCACAGCGCAAACTGGCGCTGCCTGGGCTGCAACTGGAAAACGGCTCGGGCCTGTCGCGGCGCGAACGCATCAGCGCCGCCGGGCTGGGCGCGCTGCTGCAAGCCGGGGCCAACTCGCCCTACGCGCCGGAATTCATGGCCTCGCTGCCCATTGCCGCCCGCGACGGCACCCTGCGCCGGCGCTTTGTCGGCCAGCCGGTGGAGGCGCGGCTGAAAACCGGCTCGCTTAACGACGTGCGTGCGCTGGCGGGGTATGTGAAGGCGCTGAATGGTCAGCGCTATGCGCTGGTGGTGCTGGTCAACAGCCCGCGCGCCAGCGAGCTGACCCCGGCGCTGGACGCGCTGGTGGCCGGACTGATCAGCCAGCCGGGCAAACGGGAGGCCAGCGAATGAAGCGCAGCATGATCTGGCTCTGGCTGGGGCTGTGCCTGGCACCGCTGGCCCCCCTGTGGGCAGCGTCGCCCAATGCCCCGGCAGCCCGGCTGAACTGGCCGATCCAGCCGGGGCGCAGCCTGGCGTTTGTGCCGCTGGACATCAGCGAGGCGGCGCTGAACGAGCGCTTTGGCCCGTTCAATGTGCAATCCACCCAGATCAAACTCGACGCCGGCGACCCCTACCCGGCCAGCGTGCTGTTTCCGCGCGATGGCGACAAGCGCATCACCCTGGTCTGGCGCGACCCGGTCAAGCGCAGCGGCATTGCCGTGGCGGTGGTACGCGGCCAGCGCTCGTTCTGGAGCCTGCCCGGCCAGATTTCGCTGGGCACTGGCGTGGCCACGCTGGAAAGCCGCAATGGCCGCCCGCTGCTGCTGGCCGGCATCGGCCCCAATCAGGGCGGACATATTGTCAGCTGGAATAACGGCGCGCTCAGCACGGCGCTGGCCAAGGTCACGCTGTACGTGGCCGACTACAACTTTGCCCTGCTCAGCGCCTCGGCCCAGCAGGCCCTGGCCGCCGGGGTATACCCGTCCACCGTGCGCGCCGTGCAGCTGCTCAACCCGGCGGTGAGTGAATTTCGCGTGCAGTTCAGCGCTCCGGCCTTGCCGTGAGCGCCTGACAGCCGGCATGGCGGGAAAAGCGCGCAGCGGCAGACGTTTGCGCCGTCCTTGAACCTGCACATGGAGCCTCTCGCACTTTCCCGCTACACTTCCCCCTTCAAGCCAACGTTGTCCAGGACCCTGCGATGAAACCCGTTACCCTCTATGGCACCGGCGTGTGCCCTTACTGCGACATGGCCGAGCGCCTGCTGGCCAGCAAGGGCGTGGCCAATCTGACTAAAATCCGTGTCGATCTGCAACCCGAGCAGCGCGAGCACATGATGAGCATCACCGGTCGGCGCACCGTGCCGCAAATTTTCATTGGTGAGCTGCATGTGGGCGGCTATGACGACCTGTCGGCGCTCAACCGCGCCGGCAAGCTTGATGCGCTGCTGGCCGACTGACTGCCGACAGCATGGCATCGCGTCCGGCTTCATGCGATGATTAAGCCCTTTTCTTTTATCCGCTTTTTTACTGAGACCCTGTCATGAGCGAACAAGACCTGAACCCGGCATTTTCCATCGAAAAAATCTACGTCAAAGACCTGTCGCTGGAAGTCCCGCACGCCCCGGCCATTTTTCTGGAGCGTGAGCAGCCGGAAATCGACCTGCAACTGGCCACCGCAGGCCAGGCGCTGGAAGACGGTGTGTTTGAAGCCGTGATTACCGTGACCGTGACCGCCAAGCTGGGCGAGAAGGTGATGTTCCTGGTAGAAGCCGCCCAGGCTGGCATTTTCCAGATCCGCAATGTGCCGGAAGAAGACATCAGCGGCATTCTGGCCGTGGCCTGCCCGAACATCCTGTTCCCGTATGCGCGCGAAACCGTGTCCGACGTGGTCACCCGCGCCGGCTTCCCGCCGGTGCTGCTCACCCCGATCAACTTCGAATCGCTGTACGCCCAGCAGATGGCAGCGCAAGACGGCGATGCAACGCATTAAGCTGATCAGCGCCGTGGCGCTGCTGGGGATGGCCACCGCAGCGCAGGCGCTGGAATTCCGTTCGGTCAAGGCGCATGGGGCCATCATGCACGAAGCGCCGTGGGCCAGCTCGAAAAAGCTTTATGTGCTCAGCCAGGGCTATCCGGTGGAAGTGATCGGCAGCCAGCCCGACTGGGCGCGGGTGCGCGATATGGCCGGTGGCGTGGCGTGGATGCCAGTGTCCAGCCTGAGCAGCCAGCGCACCGTGGTGGTGTCGGCGGCCCGCGCCGAACTGCGGCGCAGCCCGGACAGCAAGGCACCGCTGGCATTTGCCGCTGCCAAGGATGTGGTGCTGACCCTGGTCGAACCGCCAAAATCCGGCTGGGTGAAGGTTCGCCATGCCGATGGCAGCAGTGGCTACGGCCCGATTTCGGCGTTCTGGGGGCTGTAGGCGGCGATGAAACTGAGCATTTTTGGTGCCGGAGCCTGGGGCACAGCTTTGGCCGTGGCACTGGCTGGGGAACATCAGGTCACGCTTTGGGCCCGCGATGCGGCACTGATCGACACCCTGCGCGACACCCGGCGCAATCCGCGCTATCTGCCGGAAGCCCGGTTGCCCGAGTCTTTGCAGCTGACCGCCGACTTTGCCGTGGCCGCCAACACCGACCTGGCCCTGGTGGTTACCCCGATTGCCGGCCTGCGCCCCACCCTGCAGCGCTTGCTGACCGAGCGCGGCGCTGCCCTGCCGCCGGTGCTGTGGGCTTGCAAGGGCTTCGAGGCCGGCACCGGCCTGCTGCCGCATGAAGTGGCAGCGCAGGTGCTGCCGGCAGGCGCCGCGTGCGGGGCCTTGTCTGGCCCCAGTTTTGCCAAGGAAGTGGCCGAGGGCCTGCCTTCGGCGGTGACGCTGGCGATGACACATCCGGCACTGGCGCGCCAGCTGGCCCGCCAGTTGCACACCCGCCTGCTGCGCCTGTACGCCAACGACGACCTGACCGGGGTGGAAGTGGGCGGCGCGGTAAAAAACGTGATGGCGATTGCCGCCGGGGTGGCCGACGGCCTGCAGTGTGGCCACAATGCCCGCGCCGCACTGCTGACCCGTGGCCTGGCCGAAATCAGCCGGCTGACCCAGGCGCTGGGCGGCCAGCCGGCCACGCTGATGGGCCTGTCTGGACTGGGCGACCTGATCCTGACCTGCACCGGCAATCTGTCGCGCAACCGTCGGGTGGGCATGTTGCTGGCAGAAGGCCGCACGCTGGACGATATTCTGGCCTCGCTGGGCCATGTGGCAGAAGGCGTACCCACCGCCAGGGAAACCCTGGCCCGCGCCCAGGCGCTGGGGGTGGATATGCCGATTACCGCCGGGGTGTGCGCCATGTTGTTCGAGCACGCCAGCCCACACGCGGTGGTGGCAGCCTTGCTGGAGCGCGCCCCCAAGGCAGAAGACGGCAGCGGGCTGCTGGGCTAGCACTGAGCCACCGCTCTCGTCGTCAGTCGCCATGATATGAACCGATGATTGGCACAGATACCCACGGTCAGCGCGCGAGTATTTCAACGGGACGGCCTCGACCGCTGTCGGCATGAACCTCACCCGACGTGTCGTTCCCGCGCAGGCGGGAACCCAGACCGCACCACCGCGTGCGCCGTAGGCGTGGCGCATGGCGGGGGACAGTCGTGAGCACTCATACCCGATGCACGCTGTGGATGCCCCTGGATTCCCGCCTGCGCGGGAATGACGGGGTGGAATGCGGCAGGTGGTTCGCTGTGGCTAGGTAAGGCTTTGTTTTAAAAAATTAAACCAGAGCACCCATCGGAGACTAATCTTTCTCTGGCATGAGTTTCACCCACTTGTCGTTCCCGCGCAGGCGGGAACCCAGACCGCGCCACCGCGTGCGCCGTGGGCGTTGGGCGTGGCGTGGTGGTGGTGAGCGCACACCCCCGCTGCGCGCTGTGGATACCCCTGGATTCCCGCCTACGCGGGAATGACGGGGTCGAGTGCGGCAGGTGGTTCGCTGTGGCTAGGTAAGGCTTTGTTTTAAAAAATTAAACCAGAGCACCCATCGGAGGCTAATCTTTCTCTGGCATGAGTTTCACCCACTTGTCGTTCCCGCGCAGGCGGGAACCCAGACCGCACCACAGCGTGCGCCGTGGGAAGCTTTAGCATGGCGGGGCGGTGGTGAGCGCACGCACCCGCTGCGCGCTGTGGATACCCCTGGATTCCCGCCTGCGCGGGAATGACGGGACAGGGCGCGGAAGACTGTTCGCTGTGGCAAAGTAAGGTTTTGTTTTAACAGAAATTAAATCAAGATACCCGGCATAAACTTGCTCGCATGAACCCTTGTGTTTCAACGTGACTGACGACTAGGTGCGATGCCCGACCCGGTAAGCCGGGTGTCGCCCCCATACTTTCTTATTTCCCCATCCTGATTGACCCCCATTTCATGCATCTTGCCATTCTCAATACTGGCGGCACCATCAGTTGCGTGGGCCAGCCGCTGGCACCGATGGGCGCAGCGGCGTTTGCCCAGGCCTGCATGGCCCAGCTTAATCCGGCCTTGCTGGCGCAGCATCCTGATTTGCAGCTGAGTTATCTCACCGGGCTGGCGTTTCCCGACTCGGCCAGCGGCACGCTGGATAGCACCAATCTGCAGCCGCGTGACTGGTGTCTGATTGCCGAAGTGATTTTGCGCCATTACACCGATTACGATGGCTGGGTGATCCTGCATGGCACCGATACGCTGGATGCCACCGCCGCCGCCTTGCCATTATTGCTGTCGCGCTTCAGTGCTGAAGGGTTTGCCCTGGCGGCGCTGTCACGCCCGATTATTCTGACCGGTTCGCAGCTGCCGCTGTGGCAGCAAGCTGCCGACGGGCAATTATTGCTGCACCCGTATAGCGATGCGCTGCAAAATCTGAGCGGTGCCGTGGCAGCGGCGCAAAGCGGGCTGACCGGGGTGGGGGTGTTTTTCAACCGGCAGCTGTGGCCGGCCAGCCGGGTGCGCAAGGTACATACCGAACACTTTGCGGCGTTTGCCGCCCCCAATGCTCCGGCGCTGGCACAGTACGGCATTCAGCCGCAGCTGCATGCGGCGTACTGGCCCGCCGCCCCAGCCAGCCCGGCCATCAGCCTGGAGCAGCCGGCGGTTCGTCAGGCGCTGTGCGCCCAGCTGGCGGCAGTGCAAGCCGGTTTGCCGCAGGTGCCCGTCACACTGTTCAGTGCGTTTCCCGCCACCTTCAACCCGGCCCTTGGCCAGGCCTGGCTGGCCGAGATGTTCCGCGCCGGCCTGGCACTGGGGGTAAAAGGCGTGGTGTTGCAGGGCTACGGCGCGGGCAACTTCCCGTCCGGGCATGTGCAGCAACCGGCAGCGGGGGCCATGTATCAGGCCTTGCAACAGGCACAGGCGCAAGGCGTGGTGGTGGTCGGCAGCACCCAGACGCCACAAGGCGGGGTGATGCAGCACAGCTATGCCGCCGGGGCCTGGCAGGCCGAGGTGGGGGTGCTCAATCCGGCTGACCTGACGCCCATGGCGGCGCTGGTCAAGCTGAGCCTGCTGCTGGCGATGCAAGCGCATCACGGCTGGTCGCTGGCGACGGTCAAGCGGCTGTTCCAGCAAAATCTGCTGGGCGAAATGCACAGCGTCAACCGCCTGGACAGCCGCAGCCAGCCCAGCCTGCTGCCTGGTCAGGCGCTCACCGCGCTGGATGGCAGCGCCGAGTGCGTCAACCATCCGCAGCATGGCCTGCAGCTGTGGCAGCACCCGCCCGGTCAGCCGCGCCAGTTGCTCTGGCAGGCGCTGTCCAGCAACACGCTGGCCCAGGCCCGACGGCCACTGCGCTTGACGCTACAGCGGAATGGCACGCTGCAACTGAGCGATGGCCAGGGGCTGTCGGTGTGGCAACGCAGCGGCTGCGCCACCCAGGCGGCGGTACTCAGCCTGGACGGCAGCGCCAGTGAAGGCAATCTGGCCCTGTGCGTGTACGATGCCGCCAGCGGCCAGTGGGTCTGGCAGTTGTATCCGGAATAAATCCCCTCCGCTCGCGCCGGCCTGACCAGCACTTAAGTTGCATATGGGCGGGCGTGGGTGCGGTCTAGAATCGGCGCTGATTGCATTTGCGGAGCCGCTGCATATTGCTGGGCATCTGGGCCGATCAGGCCTGCATGTTTCTCACCTGACTGTGGCAGGCAAGGATTTTTTGATTTTTCAAGGAGCACACCATGCACGCATCCCACTGGACACCCCGCCTGAGCGCCCTGTTGCTGGCCTTGGCCGCCAGCGCGGCCTCCGCTGCCGGCCTGAGCGTCAGCGTCAGCCAGAACCTGTCTGCCGACCCGGCAGAGGTGTGGCAGGAAATTGGCCGTTTTGGCCAGCTGGCCTGGCACCCCGCTGTCGCCACCACGGTGGTGCAGGGCAATCCGGAAAAAGTGGGGGCATTGCGTGAAGTCACGACGGTGGACGGCGCGGTGCTGGTGGAAAAACTGCTGGCCAACGCCCCACGCCAGCACAGCCTGCGCTACCAGATTGAACGCTCACCCTTGCCGGTCAGCGGCTATGTATCCACGCTGACGGTGAAGCCAGGCCGGTTTGGCGGCAGCACGGTGGTGTGGTCGTCGCAGTTTAAGCGCACGGCGGCCATTGATGATGCCGGTGCCAAAAAACTGGTGAGCGGAATCTACACCAGCGGCTTGCAGGCGCTGGTGCAGCGTTTTGGCAGCAGCGACTGAGCGCGTCAGCCGTGCAGCAGCTTCCATAGCAGTTGCGTGGCAGTCAGGATCATCACCCCGGCAAAAGCTTTTTTCAGCTTGGCCACCGGCAAACGGTGCGCCAGCCGGGCACCAATGGGTGCCGTGCGCATGGTGATCAGGCACAGGGTGGCCACTGCCGGCAAGTACACAAAGCCAGCGGAATACGCCGGCAAGCCAGCGCGGCCCCAGCCGCTAAGCATGTAGCCCAGCGCGCCTGACAGTGCGATCGGCCAGCCCAGCGCGGCGCTGGTGGCAATCGCCCGCTGCATCGGCACATTGCACCAGGTCATGAACGGCACACTCATCGAACCGCCGCCAATGCCAACAAAACTGGAAATCAGCCCAATCAGCCCACCTACCCCGCTCAGGCCCAGCACGCCGGGCAGCGCCCGCCCGCCCTTGGGTTTGGCATCCAGCAGCATCTGCGCGGCAATCACGTAGGCATACAGCACAAAAAACCAGCGCAGTTCCCGGCTGGGCAACCAGCCGGCTACCTGAGTGCCCAGCAGGGTACCCAGCACAATGGGCGGGGCAAAACGGCGCACAATGGCCCAGTCCACCGCGCCATGCTGATGGTGGGCGCGCACTGAGGCAAAGCTGGTGAATACCATCACCGCCAGCGAGGTGCCCAGCGCCAGATGCTGCACGTCCTGGGTCATGCCGCTGCCTTCCATCACCCACACCAGCACCGGCACCAGAATCAGCCCGCCGCCCACGCCCAGCAGCCCGGCCAGAATGCCGGCCACCACGCCCATGCCGGCCAGCGCCAGCAACATTGTCCAGGTCATGTGTTGTCTCCGTTCAGGGGCGGCGCACCCGTTGCACGCCGTGTTCGGTCAGGATGGCGTCCAGACGTTGATCCCAGTCTTCCACTGGCACGCAGTCGAGTTTTTGCGCGCGATACGCCACGCCAATCAGCCGGGGGCAGCCAGGCCGGTGCGCCCAGCGTGCCAGCGTGCTGTCGTAAAAGCCGCCGCCCTGGCCCAGCCGGCGACCGGCGTCGTCAAACCCGAGCAAGGGCAGCAGCAGATGGGTGGCGTGCGCCAGCGGCACCCGTGGCCCCAGGCATTCGGCAATGCCGTAGCGGTTATTGCGCCAGCGCGGATGGGCGGTCAGTTCGGTGAAGGTCAGTTGCCGGCCTCGGGCCGGCACCACGGGCAACAGCACCCGACAGCCGCGCTGCAGCGCAGCGGCCAGCAGCGGGCGGGTGTCCAGCTCGCTGCCGCTGGTCAGGTAGGCGGCCAGGGTATGGCCGGGGCGCAGCCAGCGGCGGGCATGCCGGGCCACGGCCAGCGCCGCCTGACGGCGAAAGCGCGGCGACAGCGCCCGACGCCGACGCCGCAGCTCGGCGCGCAGCTCGGATTTGGCCACCGCAATGGCAGAGTCGGTCATGGGCAGGCCCTTTACTCGGCGTCAGAAAAACATAACGCCTTGTGTGGCAAGCCACACAAGGCGTTGAATGGGGTCCCCCGCGAATGCCGATCCGACCGGTCATCCTGAACCTTGCGGATCAGGGGGTCGCCGGCTTTGCACGTTGGGCACACCGGACTATGCGGCGCGACACGCTTGTGCAAGGGTGCTGGCAACCAGTTACCAACTATTGGTTCAAGGAATTTAAGCCGTTCCGAACACCGCAGGGGAAAAAGAACTGTGACGAACATCGGTTAAAACAAGCGATTTTGCTCCAACATTGCTTGATCGATGGTTTCGTTCATGGCCTCTATCTTACGCTGGATTTGCTCGATCTCCAAGCCCGATGTGTCGGCTTCGTATTCGCGCATCAGTTTCAGATAGTCGTGGGTGAGGTTCAGGGCAGCAATAATGGCAATTTTGTCCACCTCCACCACCCGGCCCACGTCGCGCACGGTCAGCATGCGCTGCTCCAGCAGGGCCACCGCCGCCACCAGCGATTCCTGCTCTTCCTGCGGACAGCCCACCGCAAAACGGCGGCCCAGCAGGCTGACTTCAATATGCACCTGACTCATGCGCTTCCTTCTGGCAGACGGGCAAGCAAATTCTCAATCCGCGCCCGGGTTTCCTCGACCTTGTATTTCAGGTCGCGGTTTTCCACCTCGCGCGCGGCCAGGGCGTCGCGCAACTGGTTATTGTCCAGGCGCAACTGTCGGCACAGCTCGGCAAGCTGCAGGATTTTACCGTGAAGAAGGTCGAGTTCAGCGTCCATGCATCGCACTATACGGCCCAGCCATGCAAGCGTCAAACCGGCGCTTTCAGCACCAGCGGCAGGCCGGCAGCCACCAGCGTCACCCGCTGGCAGCGCGCCGCCACGGCCTGATTCAGCCAGCCCAGTTCATCGACAAACCAGCGGGTCACCGCGCCCATCGGCACCACGCCCCAGCCAATTTCATTGCTGACCAGCACCAGCTCTCCCGGCAAATCGGGCAACGCCGCCAGCAATGCGTCGCGCTCGCGCTGCCAGCGCGCTTCGTCCGCGCCCTCTTCGGTTAAAAACCCGGCCAGCCACAGGGTCAGACAGTCCAGCAAAATCAGCCGCTCGGCGCTGGCGTTGGCCTGCAGCGCCGCCGCCAGGCTGGGCGGCTGTTCAATCAGCGCCCAGTGCGCCGGGCGGCGCGCCCGGTGAATGGCCACCCGCCGGGCAAACTCGGCATCGCCAACCTGGGCCGTGGCCAGGTAGCTGACCGGCCCCGGCCAGGCCAGCGCGGCGGCCTCGGCCAGCCGGCTTTTGCCACTGCGGGCACCGCCGATGAAAAACTGTGACATGACATCGCTTCCAGACAAAGCCATAGTATACGGGCTGGCCATTCAGGCATCCGGCCCGATTCACAGCGCTGCGAACCGGGCCGGATGCCAGCGATGAATGCGCAGTGATTCAAGCGGCCGCAGGAGTCGATGGTTTTTCCAGCACTTCCGTAGCAGAATCAGTGACCCGACTCATTCACCCCGCTTATTCGCCCTATCCATCCCACTTTTGCGACACCCTCGGCAAGCCGGAGCTTGCTGCCTCCTGGGTCAACGAGTGTGATGGCCAGACCATCTTGACTGTGGCATAGCCCGCCTCCCCGGTTTGCCAGTCAATATGCACGCCGCTGTTCCTGCTCATTTCCAACAGTGCAGCATGTTCCATGTCCCGAATCAGCGGGCTGAGCTCCGGGCAGCCCAATTCGGCAAACAAGCTGGCATAGAGGCAATGGCTCAGCGAAAACAGTACGCTGCCATCGTCGCGCTCACGCTCGACAAACGTCAGAACGCCATCCGCTTGATAGCTGTGCAGGAAAGCCCGCCAATATGCCAATACGCCCATTGCCGGATTTTCCAGCGTGGCCAGCAACTCGGCTGAAGGCCATAGCCAGTTCATTTCCATTGCCCCGGTATCTAAAAACATCTGGCGATACAAAGGTAGGGCCTGAGCCTGTCCCAGCACATCGCGCGCACTGCTGTAGCCAGCAGTAAACATGCTGATATCGCGGGTCAGCGGGGTATAAATGGCCGGACCCCGCTCGCGCACTTCAGCCAATTGGCGATGATGACGCTTCCAGCGCCACATGAAGCGGACAACAAAGCGGGCCAACCCCAGTGCGCCCAGCCGGGATTTGAGTGCGCGCCACAGAGCGGAGTCGAGTAAAAAAGTTTTTTGCAGCGGCATCATGCGTGGGTGCTGCACCGGCACGCTATACCAGTTCTGGCCAAAATGCGGCAACAAGCCAACCTCGCCCTGGCTCACCCGACTCCAGCCAAAATAACGCTGCTCACTGACCAAGGTAGCCAGGCTGGTGCGTTTGTAACACACCCCGTAGCTGGCAAGATCCTGTGTCAGCCACTGCCTGACGCTGGCAGGTAGGGTTTCCATCGAAAATACCCCAGCAGTGGCTGGCAGAGCTTGCGCCAGATAGGCATCAATCAGGGCGCAGGCGGTCAGCGCGGTCAGATCGTAAGACGAAATCACGCCATGTAGCACTAGCCCACGTTCGGGCGAATCGTCGGGGTACACCCAGACGCAGGTATCCGGGTCGGCGTCTTTGCGCTGCTTCATCGATTGTCCGCTGCGATAAAACATGCCAGCAAAAAAATCGCGCTGACGTGGGCTCAGACGCCAGCGCGCCAGTGTGCGGGCAAAGCGTTGCGTGAGGTACTGCACATGAAAACGGCTATCGAGATCGCGAATGGACTGAGCCTGGCGTGCGGCTAACGCAGCCAGCCCAGCGGCTTCCGGGCTGGAGTAGGGAATCAGTTCCAGCGCTTGGGCATGCCCCGGAAATTGAAACAGATGACGGCCATCACGCCAAGGCGTGGGAGCCGATTGCAGACGGTTGTCAAACCAGCCAGTGCAGCGACTGGAAAAATTGTCCAGCATGGCATACGGACTGGTTTTGCCACCGCCATAACCCGCCCCCATGTACAAACGGCAACGGTAAACGCCTGCGCTGGAGGCATGTTCGTCAGCCAGTTCCATCAGCATCAGTGATGACAAGCCTGGTGACAGCCCCATGCCAGTATAAATGCGCCGGCCTGCCGCGCAGGCCTGATCATGTAGCGCGTATACGCTTTGTGCGACATGGAGGTTATCGTTGATATCGACGCAATCCGCCCCGGCCTGCATGCACAAAGTGTGGATGCGCGCACCAAACGCTTCGGTTGGTCCCATGGCCAGCACCACCAGCGAATAGCCACGGAAGACGTGTCCGACCAGCTCTGGCCGGGTCAGATCCAGAGGCACATGCAAAATATCTGCCGGCAGCAGCCCGGCAGCAGCGGCAGTGCGCGAGGCATAGTGCAGGCGTAATTCCGGATGGCGGCGGCGCAAGGCATGCAGGATACGCCTGCCAGTTTCACCGGTACCCCCTACGACTAGAATGGTGTAACCAGAAGATGTAGCAAGAGAAGCAGAAGTATCCGTCATGGTGCAACTCCAGCAGTGGCAGGGTGGGGATAGCAGGTACTGGACAGGCTTTCAATCACACCAGCCTGCTGCAATAGTGCAAAAAACGCACTTGCCGGCACAGCCTCATGCAGCATTTGCACACCCGGCGCAGGCCGGTTGCCTGGTTCCAGTAGGTAACGGGCAGTAATTCCCAGCGTGACGCCAGTGGCTTGATAGGTATCCGCGACCATCAAATCACCAGTGAGACGTTCGCCGGTACGCAGTTTGGCCTCGACATGAATGGCATACAGTGGCGTACGGGTGCGCATGTCGTGCGCGGACGCCCGCGCCATCCAGCAGGCAGCCCGCGCCGTGCCGGCAGGCGTTCGGTACATGCGTAAGACCTTGGCCACCAGACCTACCATTGCCGCACGCGGCCCCAGATTGGCACCATACACTTTCAGACTATCCAACTGCAGTTGACGCCCCAGTCGACGCAGCTCTGCTGAATAAATCAGCATGGTGTTCTGTGAGCCCAAGGGGGCAGGAAATTCAGCGCGGGAAGCCGCTCGGCGCAGCCGCACCGGGCACAATGTGTCGTGCTTAAGGTAGCAAAAACCATGCTCCTGACCAAAATCACCTAGGCCATGGATAATGTCCCATGCCGAGCTTTCGCTCCAGGCATCCCGCCCCACGTAGTACACCGACAAAGCCTCAGTGTGATGACTGGCCTGATGTTGTTCCAGGACATGCAATGGGAAAATCCCGGACAAGCCCGGCAATAGCCCGACATTGATCACCAGAGGCACGGGGGCTGCCTCACGGGTTTGTCGGTGCTCCAGATGCTGCAATAAAGGGTCGTAGCCGCCGGCATCCACCAGAGGGACCCCAGCGGCCCAGCAAGCATCAGCCACCCTACTTCCCACCACGCCAGAAGGTCCCAGGCAGGAAACCACAAGGTCGACTTCAGCGCAGGCGCGCATCAGTGCCTCGGGCTGGAAGGCATCCAGCGTCAGGCAGCGCACACGGGCGCACTGTTCGGCAGTCCAGGCCTCAGGCAGCGGGCGCGGCGTACGCGCAACCAGCGTCAGAGCGTAACGACTGTGAGTCAGCAGGTAGTGCGCCACCTCGCTACCAACACGACCAAATCCACCCAGAATCATGATCCGGGCGGAAAAATGAGCTTCACGCATGGGCTAAAGTCACCTGTAATGCAAAGCATCATCTGAACTGGCACGGCAAACGCCCATAAGTTGAGAGAAGGGACGAAGGCGCGGCAAATGCAAGATGACGCTGTCTAGAGTTGTTGAAGCAGGCGGGCTGAGACAGCAAGGCGACCAGCCAGGCCTAGTGCGATAAAAATGACTGCCGATCGCGCCATCACCATTGCGGCATTGGCAAAGGAATGTGCTTGTGGCCAGCCCATCATCAAATAATAACAATTATCAGTCCACCCAAAGACGGCAAGTGTTGCCCGCTTCGGGAATTTTTTCCGCCACAGATAAAAAACTCCCGATCAGGGGAGGGGCTGACATCAACGGGTGGCACACTTCCTCACCCACCGGCTATTTTGTTTGTTGACCAACGGCATTGCCGGGGGTGTGTTTTTCTCAAACCTGTCTGGATTGCCCATGTCGTCTCGCTCGGCTTCTTCTTTATTGCTACCCTTGCTGGCTGCCCTGTACACCATGCAAGGCATGAATGTGGGCCTGGCGTTTGATGCGTATCCGGTGTTATTGCGCCATGCCGGGGTATCGCTGGAAACACTGTCCTTGTTGCCACTCGCCAGTCTGCCCTGGATTGTGAAATTTCTGTGGGCACCTCTGCTGGATAACTATTGGTCACCCCGGTTTGGCCGGCGCAAGAGCTGGATCATCCCTGCACAGTGCTTGCAGGGCTGCTTACTGGTGGTAATTGCCTTGCTACCTTTCAACACAGCCACCACTTCCATTCTGATGGTGGTGATTTTTGTTTCCTGCATGGTGGGCAGCACTCAAGACATTGCTACCGACGGGTTAGCCGCCGATCTGTCGCATGGCAAAACCCTGGTGAATGCCAATGCCGTGCAGGTAGGAGGACTGGCAGGCGGTATGCTGCTGGGTGGGCCGGGGGTATTGATGTGTTCGGAAGTGCTGGACAAAACTCAGGCCATTCTGCTGATGGCTGGTTTGGTCTGGGCTACAGTCGGCTGGCTGCTGCTGTGGTCAGAGCCTGCCGGACCACGCATTTCGCGCTCGCCGGCCCGTCTGCGGAAAACCTGGGAACGCAAGGGATTTATGCCTTTGTTCGCGCTGGCTTTGTTTGCGCCACTGGCCGGATCTATTCTATACAACCTGGTACGCATGATTTTGCTGGATGGTGGCCTGTCGATAAGCGAGGTTGGGGTACTCACCGGTATTGAGGGCTATGGCAGCGTGCTGATGGGAAGTGTGCTGGCGTCGTGGCTGCTGCTGCATGGACGATTGTTCTGGATGTTTCTGGTAGCCAGCGTACTGGTGTTGCTGGCCAGTCTGGGCTGGCTACTGTTGCTGCAACTCCCTGGTGCCTTGCACTCATGGTTACCGGTAGGATTGATTGCTACTACGGGACTAGGATTGGGCATCATCAATGTCAGTACATTCAAATTGCTGATGGACTATGTCCAGCGCGGAGATCAGGCGGCAACCGACTATGCCGTGTTTCAAAGCACGGGCTTGGGTTCGGACATCATGGCGTCGATGTTATCCACGGCAGTATCGGCTTGGCTGGGCTACACTGCTGGCGTGGCGCTCTCCACCCTGGCAGCCATCTGGCTGATCGTGGGTTGGTGGTTAATCGGGCGAGCATGGAGCATGCCAACACCACCTGAGGCCGTACACTGAGCCAAATCCCGCCTGTTCAGCCAGCTGGTGCATCCGGGTCGGGATGGACTAGCAAAGTGGTCAGGCGGATACCTGACCACTGATAACGCCCCCAGATCAATTGTCCGGCACGCCAGCGCGGGTGAATATCCTGCATCAGACGCAGACAAAACCAGCCCGCCTGCGCCGTCACCAGACGCGCCACCTGAAAATCCAGATAGCTGCGCACATCCGGAAACACTGCCTTGAACAGGCTTTCTTTGGCCGAAAACGCCAGCGTCAGCCAGCGTGCGGGATCTTCATCAGTGGGGCGCAGCTCTTGTTCTTGCGCATCCAGAATCATTTCTGCCAACGCTGGCTGCGCAGCATCATCGATCAAATCCTCCAAATCCACACCCAGCGCCAGCCTGTCGCCAATGTCATGCGCCACGGCAGCAATGGCATGCCCATGCCCACCTCGCCGGGTATGACTGATAGTGCCGCACACACCTACTGGCCAGCAGGGTTCCCGTTGCGCACCAACCGGCACAGACGTCCAGCCTCTCCCTGCTGCCAGCAGTGCATGTCCGGCACAGTAACGTCCAGCCAGAAACTCAGCCAGCCTGGCTGGTGCCGCACCGCGCAAAACGTCGGGCCGGGCAATATTGAGCAGGATAAACAGGTTCGGGTCAAAACGGGCAGGCTCAAAACGCGCTTCGCGCAGATGAATGCCAGCTGCCAGCAGAATGTCGCCAGACGTACGAATTGGTAGAGGGTGCAAGCAGGTGGCCAGAGCAGGCAGGTGATCAATGCCGAGTGCGTCCAGGCAGAACCGGTTGGGGTGGGGCATGGTGAACAGGTAATAAACGGAGCAGATGGCACACCACGCACAGACTACATGGCATGACGCCCGCCCACTACCCGTAAATGTCTGGAATCCCCCCGGAAAAGTTCTGTGCCAAGGCGATACCTGATGGAGATGGCAACAGGGCGCGGCACAACAGGAATCAACATAAAATAATGCCAAGAATTTATTTCACCGCACAACCTTAATTAAAAACCGGAATAGGGCGTTATCAGCCGGATTGGGGTGGCTATGGCGGGTGGGAGTCTCCTACATTTCAACATGTAATGATTATCAATAACCAATAAGCTCACGATCTATCGCCGATGCCAGCCAGAATGCCTCCTGCTCAGGCTGGGCAGGCCGATCAGCTTGTCAGCCACGGACAAGGCCCCACCATGGACGAGTATGCATTTATTCCGTTTCCTCCCGAGCATGTTCAACGCTACCAGCAGGCAGGTTACTGGCAACAGCAGACGCTAGGCCAGCAACTGCGCGACTGGGCCAGCCGGTTTGCCTCGCGCATTGCCGTGGTGGATGGTGAACAGCGCATCAGTTATCAAGCGCTGGATCAGCAAGTTGACCGCTTGAGCGCCAGCCTGCATGCGCTTGGAATTACCCAGGGCGACCGGGTGCTGGTGCAACTGCCCAACAGCCTGGCGTTTGTCAGCGTATGTTTTGCCCTGTTCCGTCTGGGTGCCTGGCCGATTCTGGCCATGCCATCGCAACGCAGCCATGATATCCAGGCGCTGTGTCATCTGGCTGAACCGGTGGCATATATTGCTCCGACCCGTTTTCTTGGCTTTGATTATCGCCCCTTGGCGGACGAGGTCAGTGCCCAGCATCCAGCCGTGCAGGTGTTCTTGCTCGATGCCGGACTTGACCCATTTTCCTGCTTTGCTCCCGCGCCGCCAGCTGCAGCAGATTGGCCTGAACCTGACCCATTTTCACCGGCCCTGCTCTTGCTTTCTGGCGGCACAACAGGCACCCCAAAGCTGATTCCGCGCACCCATGCCGACTATCTGTACAACGCGCAAACTATGGCGCAGTGTAGTGGAGTCAATTCACAGACGGTATACCTGGCCGCCCTGCCGGTTGCCCATAACTTCCCCTTGTCTTGCCCCGGCCTGCTGGGAGTCTGGCAAGCAGGCGGCTGCGTCGTCATGGCGCGCACGCCAGGTTTTGATGAGACATTTCCGCTGATCGCCCGCGAGCGGGTTACTTTGACAGCGCTGGTGCCGCCATTGGTCCAACTATGGGTCAGTGCTCGCGAATGGGACAATAGCGATCTGTCCAGCCTGGAAGTGCTGCAAGTCGGTGGCTCCCGGCTAGATCGCGGGCTAGCCGCGGCCATCACACCAGCGCTGGGTTGCCAGTTGCAACAAGTGTTTGGTATGGCCGAAGGGCTGATTTGTTGCACCCGACTGAATGACCCACTCCAGCAGGTGCTTCATACCCAGGGCCGGGCAATTTCACCACTGGATGAAGTGCGGATTGTTGACCCGGACACGGGCCTTCCGGTGCAGGAAGGTGAATGCGGAGAATTGCAGGTTCGCGGCCCTTACACTATCCAGGGCTATTACCGCGCCGCTGCGCACAATGCGCTGAGTTTCACTGCCGATGGCTTTTATCGTTCCGGCGACTGGGTGTGGCGCACGCCTGAAGGTAATCTGGTAGTGGAAGGGCGCATCAAGGAGCAAATCAACCGAGCGGGTGAAAAAATTGCCAGCGCCGAAGTAGAAGATGCGTTGAGTGGTTACCCTGGCATGAGCCAGTGCACGCTAGTTGGCGTCGCTGACGACAGCCTAGGTGAGCGCAGTTGCCTGTGTATGATTGCCGATGGCGAACCACCCTCACTGGGCGAAATCCAGCATGCACTGCAGGCCAAAGGTTTTCCCCGTTACAAGCAGCCAGATCAGTTGCTGTGCGTCAGATCTTGGCCACTGACGTCGGTGGGCAAGATTGACAAGCGCCAGTTGGCGCAATGGGCAACCCAGGCCTACGCTCAACCACAGGGCACTCCACCTGGCTACCACGAAATCGACTGCCCGATTGACAGTGATGTCTGGTCGTTGGCCACTCAATTGGCCAGCACCACCATGGCCAACACCTATGTGCTGTACGAACAGGGTGACACCTGCCTGCTTGCCCTGGATACGGCGGCCACCCTGACGGCCCTCCCCGATGTAGTGATGTATCAGCAGGCGGGAGAATCATGGCGCTACCCTGGCCCGCCCAGCCCTGAACAGCTCCATGCCGTATGCCAGCGCATTCCGTTGCGCGATTGGCGCCTCTATGGGTTAGGTCAGTTCGAACTGGCACATCTGTTCCATCAAACCGGCGTGGCGCTGGACCCCATGCAGCCTTTGCTGCAGTTGTTCATTCCCCAGCATGAGTTGCGAATCTCGCCAGGGTCAGTGCTGATTCGCAGCCTGGATGCTGATGCACTACCCATGCTGCAGCAGTGGGTGCAACGCAGTCAGACCACGTTGCGCAACCCGCAAGATACAGCGGTATCACCACTGGTGCTTGCCGAGGTATCCAGCCAGAACGCCGAGCATTACCAGCAGCAAGTTGCCAAGGCTGTTGCTGATATCCAGGCCGGAAATTACCAGAAAATCATCCTGTCCAGACAAGTCAGCGTGCCCGTGCCTGTTGATCTACCGGCCAGTTATCGGCTGGGGCGCCAGCACAATACCCCGGCACGTTCTTTTTTGGTGCAACTGCCCTCCGTACAGCTACTGGGCTTCAGTCCAGAAACGGTCGTGGAAGTCAGTGCCCAGCGGCAAGTGAGCACCCAGCCGTTGGCCGGAACCCGCTCACTGGGCCGAGACGCCCAGCACGAAGCAGAACTGCGTAAGGAACTGCTCAACGACACCAAGGAAATTGCCGAGCACGCCGTCTCAGTCAAGCTGGCTTGCGAGGAACTGGGCAGCATCTGCATCGAAGGTTCAGTGCATGTGCCCCAATTCATGCAGGTGTTGCGCCGAGGATCGGTACAACACCTAGCCTCGCGGGTGCATGGCCAGTTGCGCGATGAACTGAGCGCCTGGCATGCCTTTGCCGCACTGTTTCCTGCCGTGACAGCATCCGGCATTCCCAAGCAGCCGTCACTGCGCGCCATTGCCCAGTATGAAGGCCAGCCACGTGGCGCATACAGCGGCTGCATCATGCATCTTGACGCCAATGGCACGCTAGACGCTGCCTTGGTTTTACGAAGCCTGTATCAACAAAATGGTCACTGCTGGTTACAGGCCGGTGCCGGTATCGTCGACCAGTCTCGTCCAGCGCGTGAGCTGGAAGAAACCATTGAAAAACTCAGTTGTATTGCCCGTTATCTGGTGGCGCGCCCTACTCATCACGCCGCAGGCAGTGATTTTTCTTGCGAGATCTCGACATGTCAGTAACCTCCCACCCATCTCATTCCTCTCTGCCCAGTCCGCATGACTGGACGTTGGCGTCACTACGCGCCTATGTGCAATCGTGGCTTCCAGCCAGCCATCCCGGCCTGGAAGTGCAAGATAATCTGATTGAGCAAGGGCTGGACTCGCTGCACATCATGCGCATGGTCAGCCAATGGCGTAAAACTGGGCTCGCCCTGACCTTTGCGGCGCTGATTGAACAGCCATCCCTGCAAGCCTGGCTGGCACTGATCCAGCATGCTGCCCAGCAGCCTTCCTTGCCAGCACTTGCAACTGTTAGCATGGCAACAGCCGATCGCCAAACACCATTTGACCTGACCGATGTGCAATACAGCTACTGGGTAGGCCGAGGAGATGAACAGTGGCTAGGTGGCGTGGGCTGCCACGCCTACCTAGAAATTGACGGACAGTGGCTGAATGCTGAACGGCTGAATCAGGCATGGCACACCCTGCTTGTCCACCACCCCATGTTGCGAGCTCGGTTTACTGCCGAAGGCCAGCAGTGGATCCCTGACACCGTTGCACCACCACAACTGGAAATCAACGACCTGCAGGCGCTGGATTTGCAGGCGTGCGAGCACGCGCTGGGTCTTGTTCGCAACCGTCTGTCACACCGTCGACTTGATGTCACCCAAGGGCAGGTGATGGGGCTCACCCTGAGCTTGTTGCCCGATGGTCACTGCCGGCTGCATCTGGATATTGACTTGCTGGTGGCCGATGTCCAAAGCCTAAATATCGTCTTGCGCGACCTGGCCCGAGCCTATTCTGGCAAGGACTTGTCCAGCAATCCAGACTGGCACTTTGGCCACTACCTGCGACACGAACGCCAACAGTCATCAAACAGCCAGGCCATGGCTTATTGGCATGCACGGCTAGACAATTTACCGCTGGGTCCCAGCTTGCCCACCTGCACCACAGCCGAGCAGACCCCCCCCACCTTCATCCGCCGTCAGATGACCCTGTCTCCAGAACAATGGAGCCATCTGCGCCAACAAGCGGCCAGCTTGCGAGTCACCCCGGCCATGACGCTGGCGGCAATCTACGCCGAAGTGCTGGCCCGCTGGAGCCATGACAGCCACTTTGTGCTGAACGTCCCCCTGTTTGACCGCAATACCGCCCATGCCGGAATCGAAGAAGTGGTCGCCGACTTCACTAACCTACTGCTACTCGAATGTGATTGCCGCACCCCGGCCAGCTTTGCCCAGCGCGTGATTCGCCTACAACAGCAATTCCATCAGGATGTCGCCCACGCCAGCTACAGTGCCGTGCGGGTACAGCGCGACTTGGCGCGCGTACGTCACACCGAGGGGGTTGTGGCCCCCGTGGTGTTTGCCTGCAATCTGGGCACTCCACTGCTCGATCCAGCTACCCAGGCCACCCTCGGGTGCCTGCACCACATGATTTCGCAAACCCCACAGGTCTGGCTCGACCACCAAATCTACGAGCTGGATCAAGGTTTACTCCTCGCTTGGGACAGCGTGGACAGCCTGTTCCCGGAAGGGCTGATCGACGATATGTTTGCGGCCTACAGCCAACTGATCACTGCACTGGCTAATCCGCACACGAACTGGCATGCCCCGCTCACCCTGCCGCTGCCATCCGCTCAACAACAGGCACGCAACCAGGTCAATCACAGCTATCACGAGTACCGGCCACGGACGCTGCACCTGCCCATCTTCCAGCAGGCCGTGCAGCATCCCGAGCGTATTGCCTTGCACGCACCAGAGCAGGATGTCAGCTATGGCCAATTGGCCGACCAGGCCCACCGTATCGCACGCCTGCTGATCGACGCCGGCGTGCAGCCGACGGATCGGGTGGCAGTGTCCATGCCACGCGGCGTCGGCCAGGTGGCTGCTGTTCTCGGAGTGCTGGCCGCTGGCGGCTGCTATGTCCCCGTCTCGCCCACCCAACCACTGGCACGACAAGCCCGAATTCATGCCACGGCCAGTATTCGTCATGCCCTGGTAGCAGATTTGCCGCTGATGCCGGTGCCAGACTGCCAGTATCTGACGCTGGATCAGGCTAGCCAGTGCGCACCACTGACCACGCCTTTGGCCGTATCACCTGAGCAGTTGGCCTACATCATCTTTACGTCGGGATCCACGGGTGAGCCCAAGGGGGTGGAGGTCACCCATCAGGCGGCCACCAATACGCTGGATGCACTGCAGCGACGCTATGCGATTAGCTCGGCGGATTGCGGCCTGGCAGTTTCAGCGCTGGATTTTGATTTGTCCGTGTATGACATCTTTGGCTTGCTGGGGGTGGGAGGACGTTTGGTGGTGCTGGATGAGGCCGAGCGTCGTGATGCATTGCGCTGGTCGCAGGCGGTACAGCGCCATCAGGTGACGCTATGGAACAGTGTGCCGGTTCTGCTGGATATGCTGCTGATTGCCAGCCAGGGGACGTTGCTTCCCTTGCGGCATGCCATGGTGTCTGGCGACTGGATCGGTCTGGATTTACCTGAGCGTCTGGCGCAGGCCACACAGGGCCAGGCTCAACTGATTGCCATGGGAGGGGCAACCGAAGCAGCCATTTGGTCGAATGTGTTTGATGTGACGCTGCCTTTGCCGGCGCATTGGGTATCGATTCCCTATGGCTATCCCCTGGACAATCAGTGTTACCGAGTGGTGGATCCACTGGGGATGGATTGCCCTGATTGGGTGGCTGGTGAGTTGTGGATCGGTGGTACAGGTCTGGCACGAGGGTATTGTGCCGACCCGGCGTTGACGGCACAAAAGTTTGTGACCGATGCCCAGGGGCAACGCTGGTATCGGACGGGTGACCGGGGTCGTTACTGGCCTGGTGGTGTACTGGAGTTTCTGGGTCGGCAGGATCATCAGGTGAAAGTGCGAGGCCACCGGATTGAGCTGGGCGAGATTGAAAGCGCACTGATCAAGTTGCCGGGTGTGACGCGAGCGGTGGCATTGACGCTGGGACAGCCTCCGGTACTGGCTGCGGCGCTGCAGGTCAGTGAGGCGCTGACGGTGGCAGAGGTGCAGGCGGGTTTGCGCCAGTGGGTGCCGGAATACATGATGCCCAGCCAGTGGCTGCTGCTGGAGGCATTGCCGTTAAGTGGCAATGGCAAGGTGGACCGCAAGCAGTTGCAGGATTTGCTGGCAGCGCAGGGGGCGATGCAGGAATTGGAGGGTGAAGCACCATTGCCTGGGGTAGAGGCCAGCGTGGCGGCTATCTGGCAACAGGTGTTGAAGCTGGAATCCATTCATCGCCATGATAGTTTCTTTGCATTAGGCGGCGACAGCTTGCTGGCCACACAGGTGGTGGCAGCCTTGCGCCAGGAGGGACTGGAGGCAGATCAGCCGCTGCGCTGGCTGTTTGCCCAACCGGTGCTGGCAGGGTTTGCCGCTGGCCTGCGCCAGAGCGAATCCAGACAGTGCGTTCGCCAGATTGAACCGGCCCCACAGGTGCGGCACTTGCCGTTTCCGCTGACAGAAGTGCAGCGGGCCTACTGGATGGGGCAGTCGCCGGGCTTGCCATTGAATTGTGGCACGCATTATCTGGTGGAGCTGGATGGCAGCGAACTGGATCTGGCGCGACTGGGGAAGGCATGGGACCAATTGGTGGCCCGGCATGAGATGCTGCGGGCAGAGGTACTGGCTGATGGGCAGCAGCGTATCCGATCGGAGTTGCCTCCCGTCAGCCTGCAAACCCTTGAGGTTCCCGAGCATGCCAGCGCCGAGATGGCACAGGCCTGCCTACATGCACAATGGATTATGCGCCGACACATGAGTGTTCTGGAACATGCGCCGTTACAGCATATTTACGTAGCGCCTTACGCCGGCACGCGTTATCGGATCGGTGTGTTCTTCAACTACCTGACACTGGATGGTTTCAGCATCAAACTGATCTTGCAGCAATGGGCACAGATCTATACCGCATCAACGCAAGCATGGCCGGCGCTAACATTGTCATTCCGCGACTATGTCAATCAGGTGCAGCCGGACGAACAGGCCATGGCCAGAGCACAAGCCTACTGGCGCGAACGGTTGGCCGACTTGCCGCCCGCCCCGGCACTACCGCTGGCACGTGACCCGGCCTCCCTGGAGGCACCCGAGTTTTGCCGGCGCAGCATGCGTTTGTCAGCCTCTAACTGGACAACATTGCGCGCACGCTGCCGCGAACATAATCTGACGCCATCCATCCTATTGCTATTTGCCTACAGCCAGATTTTGGCGCAATGGAGCGGCAACCGTCCACTAACCGTCAACCTGACCTTGTTTGACCGTCAACCGGCACATCCCGAAGTCATGGATATCGCCGGTGATTTTACCTCGCTAACACCCGTGGTCTGCCAACCGGCCAGCGCACTGCCGGTATTGACGCAGTTACAGCAGTTACAAGATACGCTGGCTAGTGCGCTAGAGCATCGCGAATGCTCGTCGATCTGGGTACAGCGCGAACGCGCCAGAACGCTTGGCCCACAAGCAGCAGCGCTGCCTGTGGTGTTCACCAGCACGCTAGGCATGGGAGATGGCCTGTTTGAGCACACGCCGCCAGGCTTCCCTGAATTTGTCAGTGGTGGTTTGTCCGAAACGCCACAAGTCTGGCTTGATCATCAGCTCTACGAATTCAATGGCGAACTGGAGTTGTCATGGGACGCCGTGGATGCCTTGTTTCCTGACGGTATGCTGGATGCGATGTTTACCGCCTATCGCACCTTACTCGAACAATTACAGGAGAGTAACTGGCATGCCCCGCTCACCCTGCCGCTGCCATCCGCTCAACAACAGGCACGCAACCAGGTCAATCACAGCCATCACGAGTACCGGCCACGGACGCTGCACCTGCCCATCTTCCAGCAGGCCGTGCAGCATCCCGAGCGTATTGCCTTGCACGCACCAGAGCAGGATGTCAGCTATGGCCAATTGGCTGACCAGGCCCACCGTATCGCACGCCTGCTGATCGACGCCGGCGTGCAGCCGACGGATCGGGTGGCAGTGTCCATGCCACGCGGCGTCGGCCAGGTGGCTGCTGTTCTCGGAGTGCTGGCCGCTGGCGGCTGCTATGTCCCCGTCTCGCCCACCCAACCACTGGCACGACAAGCCCGAATTCATGCCACGGCCAGTATTCGTCATGCCCTGGTAGCAGATTTGCCGCTGACGCCGGTGCCAGACTGCCAGTATCTGACGCTGGATCAGGCTAGCCAGTGCGCACCACTGACCACGCCTTTGGCCGTATCACCTGAGCAGTTGGCCTACATCATCTTTACGTCGGGATCCACGGGTGAGCCCAAGGGGGTGGAGGTCACCCATCAGGCGGCCACCAATACGCTGGATGCACTGCAGCGACGCTATGCGATTAGCTCGGCGGATTGCGGCCTGGCAGTTTCAGCGCTGGATTTTGATTTGTCCGTGTATGACATCTTTGGCTTGCTGGGGGTGGGAGGACGTTTGGTGGTGCTGGATGAGGCCGAGCGTCGTGATGCATTGCGCTGGTCGCAGGCGGTACAGCGCCATCAGGTGACGCTATGGAACAGTGTGCCGGTTCTGCTGGATATGCTGCTGATTGCCAGCCAGGGGACGTTGCTTCCCTTGCGGCATGCCATGGTGTCTGGCGACTGGATCGGTCTGGATTTACCTGAGCGTCTGGCGCAGGCCACACAGGGCCAGGCTCAACTGATTGCCATGGGAGGGGCAACCGAAGCAGCCATTTGGTCGAATGTGTTTGATGTGACGCTGCCTTTGCCGGCGCATTGGGTATCGATTCCCTATGGCTATCCCCTGGACAATCAGTGTTACCGAGTGGTGGATCCACTGGGGATGGATTGCCCTGATTGGGTGGCTGGTGAGTTGTGGATCGGTGGTACAGGTCTGGCACAAGGGTATTGTGCCGACCCGGCGTTGACGGCACAAAAGTTTGTGACCGATGCCCAGGGGCAACGCTGGTATCGGACGGGTGACCGGGGTCGTTACTGGCCTGGTGGTGTACTGGAGTTTCTGGGTCGGCAGGATCATCAGGTGAAAGTGCGAGGCCACCGGATTGAGCTGGGCGAGATTGAAAGCGCACTGATCAAGTTGCCGGGTGTGACGCGAGCGGTGGCATTGACGCTGGGACAGCCTCCGGTACTGGCTGCGGCGCTGCAGGTCAGTGAGGCGCTGACGGTGGCAGAGGTGCAGGCGGGTTTGCGCCAGTGGGTGCCGGAATACATGCTGCCCAGCCAGTGGCTGCTGCTGGAGGCATTGCCGTTAAGTGGCAATGGCAAGGTGGACCGCAAGCAGTTGCAGGATTTGCTGGCAGCGCAGGGGGCGATGCAGGAATTGGAGGGTGAAGCACCATTGCCTGGGGTAGAGGCCAGCGTGGCGGCTATCTGGCAACAGGTGTTGAAGCTGGAATCCATTCATCGCCATGATAGTTTCTTTGCATTGGGCGGCGACAGCTTGCTGGCCACACAGGTGGTGGCAGCCTTGCGCCAGGAGGGACTGGAGGCAGATCAGCCGCTGCGCTGGCTGTTTGCCCAACCGGTGCTGGCAGGGTTTGCCGCTGGCCTGCGCCAGAGCGAATCCAGACAGTGCGTTCGCCAGATTGAACCGGCCCCACAGGTGCGACACTTGCCGTTTCCGCTGACAGAAGTGCAGCGGGCCTACTGGATGGGGCAGTCGCCGGGCTTGCCATTGAATTGTGGCACGCATTATCTGGTGGAGCTGGATGGCAGCGAACTGGATCTGGCGCGACTGGGGAAGGCATGGGACCAATTGGTGGCCCGGCATGAGATGCTGCGGGCAGAGGTGCTGGCTGATGGGCAGCAGCGCATCCGATCGGAGTTGCCTCCCGTCATCATCCAGGTTTCACAGCATGACAGCTTGCCCCAGGCGCAGGCGTACATCCAGCAACGCTGGCAGGCTATGGCAAATGCGCCAACAGATACCGCCACATGCCACATGTACGCTTGCTACTATGCACAGCGTTGCCGACTGGCAGTGGTGCTGGATTACATGATGCTGGATGGTTTCAGTATCAAGCTGTTGCTGAATGAGTGGGCGAGCCTCTATCAGCAACCAGAGATGATGTGGCCAGCGCTGACATTGTCATTCCGTGACTATGTCAGTCAGGTGCAGCCGGACGAACAGGCCATGGCCAGAGCACAAGCCTACTGGCGCGAACGGTTGGCCGACTTGCCGCCCGCCCCGGCACTACCGCTGGCACGTGACCCGGCCACACTCAAGCATCCGGTATTTTCCCGCAGGACAATCACCCTTCCTGCCCCACACTGGCAAGCATTGCGTGAATCAGCGCCGCGCGAGGGGTTGACCCCATCCATGCTGGTGTTGCTGGTTTATGCCGAAGTACTCAGCCGCTGGAGTGGCAACCAGGCGATCACGCTGAATATGACGGTGTTTGACCGCCCACCAGTACACGCCGAAATGACCCGGATTGTGGGTGATTTCACATCTCTGGTCCCGGTAGCGTATCAACCCGCCGAAACTGCCAGCACCTTGAGTCAGGCGCACGCCTTGCAGCAAACCGTGGCCGATGCGCTGGAGCATCGCGAGTGCTCGTCGATCTGGGTACAGCGCGAACAGGCCCGTCACAGTGGGCTTACATCGGCAGCGCTGCCTGTGGTGTTCACCAGCACGCTGGGTATGGCCGACGACCTATTTGACCAGCCTGTATCCGGTTTTCCTGAGCTGGTAAGCGGTGGAGTCTCGGAAACGCCACAGGTCTGGCTTGACCACCAGATGTACGAGCACCGTGGTGCCTTGTTGATCAGTTGGGATGCAGTGGACGCGTTGTTCCCGGAAGGCGTGCTGGATGCGATGTTTGCCAGTCTCAGCGATACACTGATGCAATGGCAGGCGCATGACTGGCATGCCCCGCTCACCCTGCCGCTGCCATCCGCTCAACAACAGGCACGCAACCAGGTCAATCACAGCCATCACGAGTACCGGCCACGGACGCTGCACCTGCCCATCTTCCAGCAGGCCGTGCAGCATCCCGAGCGTATTGCCTTGCACGCACCAGAGCAGGATGTCAGCTATGGCCAATTGGCCGACCAGGCCCACCGTATCGCACGCCTGCTGATCGACGCCGGCGTGCAGCCAACGGATCGGGTGGCAGTGTCCATGCCACGCGGCGTCGGCCAGGTGGCTGCTGTTCTCGGAGTGCTGGCCGCTGGCGGCTGCTATGTCCCCGTCTCGCCCACCCAACCACTGGCACGACAAGCCCGAATTCATGCCACGGCCAGTATTCGTCATGCCCTGGTAGCAGATTTGCCGCTGATGCCGGTGCCAGACTGCCAGTATCTGACGCTGGATCAGGCTAGCCAGTGCGCACCACTGACCACGCCTTTGGCCGTATCACCTGAGCAGTTGGCCTACATCATCTTTACGTCGGGATCCACGGGTGAGCCCAAGGGGGTGGAGGTCACCCATCAGGCGGCCACCAATACGCTGGATGCACTGCAGCGACGCTATGCGATTAGCTCGGCGGATTGCGGCCTGGCAGTTTCAGCGCTGGATTTTGATTTGTCCGTGTATGACATCTTTGGCTTGCTGGGGGTGGGAGGACGTTTGGTGGTGCTGGATGAGGCCGAGCGTCGTGATGCATTGCGCTGGTCGCAGGCGGTACAGCGCCATCAGGTGACGCTATGGAACAGTGTGCCGGTTCTGCTGGATATGCTGCTGATTGCCAGCCAGGGGACGTTGCTTCCCTTGCGGCATGCCATGGTGTCTGGCGACTGGATCGGTCTGGATTTACCTGAGCGTCTGGCGCAGGCCACACAGGGCCAGGCTCAACTGATTGCCATGGGAGGGGCAACCGAAGCAGCCATTTGGTCGAATGTGTTTGATGTGACGCTGCCTTTGCCGGCGCATTGGGTATCGATTCCCTATGGCTATCCCCTGGACAATCAGTGTTACCGAGTGGTGGATCCACTGGGGATGGATTGCCCTGATTGGGTGGCTGGTGAGTTGTGGATCGGTGGTACAGGTCTGGCACAAGGGTATTGTGCCGACCCGGCGTTGACGGCACAAAAGTTTGTGACCGATGCCCAGGGGCAACGCTGGTATCGGACGGGTGACCGGGGTCGTTACTGGCCTGGTGGTGTACTGGAGTTTCTGGGTCGGCAGGATCATCAGGTGAAAGTGCGAGGCCACCGGATTGAGCTGGGCGAGATTGAAAGCGCACTGATCAAGTTGCCGGGTGTGACGCGAGCGGTGGCATTGACGCTGGGACAGCCTCCGGTACTGGCTGCGGCGCTGCAGGTCAGTGAGGCGCTGACGGTGGCAGAGGTGCAGGCGGGTTTGCGCCAATGGGTGCCGGAATACATGCTGCCCAGCCAGTGGCTGCTGCTGGAGGCATTGCCGTTAAGTGGCAATGGCAAGGTGGACCGCAAGCAGTTGCAGGATTTGCTGGCAGCGCAGGGGGCGATGCAGGAATTGGAGGGTGAAGCACCATGCGACGCTCTGGAGCAACAGGTGGCAGAAGTCTGGCAACGGGTGCTGTCTGTTTCTGCGCCGTTCCGTGATGATGATTTTTTCCTGAAGGGCGGCGACAGCCTGACGGCCACCCGACTGGTGCAATTGCTGCATACCGAACGCATCAGTCCGCTACCAATTCCACTGCGCACCTTGTTTTCGGCGTCTACGCTGGCAGCGCTGAGCGAGGTCATTCGCGAGCAATGGCAGAGCCTTGGTGGAGACAAACGCCAGCTCAGCGATGCATGCACGGTTTATGAGGAAGGATCTGTATGAAAATTTCAACTTTGCTGGCCGAACTGTCTTCCCTGGGAGTGACCTTGTGGGCCGAAGGTGGGCAACTGCGTTTCAAGGCAGCGGCGGGTGTACTGACCGACGCGCTGCGGGAGCGGCTACGCGAGCATAAGGAGGCATTGCTGGCGCATTTATGCGCACGCGATGCGTTGACCCGGCATGATGAGGCTGGACGCTATCTGCCGTTTGAAGTGACCGACTTGCAGCTGGCCTACCTGGTGGGGCGCAATAGCGCTTACGAACTGGGTGGGGTTGGCTGCCACAGCTATATCGAATTGCGCTTGCCTGAGCTTGATCCGGATCGTCTGGCCTGGGCATGGCGGCAACTGGTTGAGCGCCATGACATGTTGCGGGCGGTATTTTTGCCAGATGCCCGTCAACAGGTCCAGCGCGAGGTCACCTTACCTGCGTTGCAAGTAGCCAACTGGCGCGGCCTGAACAATGAGGAACAAACCCGCCGCTGGACAGCGCTGCGCAACGAAATGTCGCACCGCTGCTATGAGCCCCAGCGCTGGCCTCTATTCGACGTGCGTCTGAGCCAGCTGGATGCCGGTGCTATCCTACATTTTTCTATTGATTTGCTGATTGCTGACTTTGCCAGCATCCAGATTCTGCTGGGCGAACTGGCCCAGTTATGTGAGCACCCAGAGCAGCCGCTCCCCGCATTGCCACTGACCTTTCGCGATGTGATGCGCGCACGCCAGGCACAACAACACGATCCTGTCAGACAAGAGCGTCGCGAAGCAGACCAGCAGTATTGGTCTGAGCGTCTTGCACACATGCCTGGCGCACCTGAGCTGCCACTGCTGCCACGCCGCCAGGGGATGTCGGAAATCCCCGTGCGCTTTACCCGACTGGGCTTTCATTTACCAGCGGCGCAATGGCGAGTACTGTCCGCCAGAGCCAATGCGCAACGACTGACCCCTT
Source organism: Aquaspirillum sp. LM1 (assembly GCF_002002905.1). NCBI lineage: Bacteria > Pseudomonadati > Pseudomonadota > Betaproteobacteria > Neisseriales > Aquaspirillaceae > Aquaspirillum > Aquaspirillum sp. LM1. The sequence goes on from NZ_CP019509.1 coordinate 2,750,827, forward strand.
CCAGCGTGGTGCTGGCTGCATTTGCCGAGGTGGTCAGCCGTTGGTCACGTCGCCCGGCCTTTTGTCTCAACCTGACCTTGCTCAACCGGTCAGCGGACTACCCCCATATCCGTGATGTGGTAGGTGATTTTATTGCGGTTAATGTGCTGGCCGTCGATCCAGATGCCAATCTGGGGTTTGTCCAACGGGCCAGCCAATTGCAGCAGCGTCTGTGGGAAGACATGGAACATGCCGAATTCAATGGCATTGATGTACTGCGTGAGCTAAGTCAGCGCCAGGCGGGTAAGGTGCTGGCACCCGTGGTATACACCAGCACGCTGGGAGTGAGCGATGCGCGCTTGCAGCAGCAGGGTTTCATGGCTGATTCTGAATTGGTGTTCGGAATCACCCAGACACCACAGGTGTGGCTGGATTGCCAGACCACCGAGCGCAAGGGCGACCTGGTAGTGGAGTGGGACATTCGCCAGGGGGTGTTTCTGCCTGGTGTGATGGAACAGGCATTTGCAGCGCTGGAGCATTTGCTGAATGAATTAGCGAATGACGATACGCTCTGGCAGTCGCGTTCCCCGGTCAGCTTGTCTGCCGAGACGCTGGCGCGGCGCGAACAAGTCAACCACACCCACGCCCCTCTGGAGCCGCGCTTTTTACACACGGGGTTTTGTCAGCGGGCCTTGAGTCAGCCCGATTCTCTGGCGATTGCCGCCAGTGATGCCAACCCCAGTTATCTGGAACTGGCAGACTGGGCATTGCGTGTGCGCCAGTTGCTGGCTGACGCGGCTTGCCCGCCAGGCGCGCGCGTGGCGATTGTGGCAGAAAAAAGTGCCGGGCAGATTGCCGCCATTCTTGGTGTGCTCTGCCATGAGTGCAGCTATGTGCCAATTGAACCCGATCAGCCGAAGGCACGGCGGCAGCGCATTCTGGAAGACGCTGGCGTAACTTATCTACTGGCACCCCGCACGCTGACAGACCCCGTACCGGCAGATTGCCAGCGGCTGGATTTACCGAACTTCATACCACTGGGCGAACACCGCAATCAGGTGATGGCAGATGTCGCTGTCACGCTTGCCCAGCAGCTACACACCCTGGATGACAGCCACGATCGCACGGCGTATATCCTGTTTACTTCAGGCACTACTGGGCGGCCAAAGGGGGTGATGCTCAGCCATATGGCGGCCTGGAACACGGTAGCAGACATCAATCGCCGCTTTGCCGTAGCGGCGGACGACCGGGTGCTCGGGCTGGCCAGCTTCAGCTTTGATCTGTCGGTATGGGATATTTTTGGTGCGCTTTCGGCAGGGGCTGCGCTGATTCTGCCCGACGCCAGCCAACGCAGCGACCCGGAACACTGGGTCACGCTGATTGAAGCACACGCCGTCAGCCTGTGGAATTCGGTGCCAGCGCAAATGCAAATGCTGTCGACTTGGCTGGAATGGCTGCCAGAACGGCAGTTGAGCTCCCTGCGCACGGTAATGCTGTCCGGTGACTGGATTCCGCTACCACTGCCGGCACGCATCCGCCAGTGTTGCCCGGCAGCCCAGGTCATCAGCCTGGGTGGGCCAACCGAAACCGCCATCTGGTGCGTAAGCCACCCGATTGGTGATGTGCCAGATGATGCAGTAAGTATTCCCTATGGCACGCCACTGACCAATCATCGCATTCATGTGCTCAACACCCAACTGGAGATGTGCCCGGATGGAGTAGCAGGTGAAATGTATATCGGCGGCAGCGGGCTGGCGCAGGGCTATGTAGGTGATGAAGCACGCACCCGTGAACGTTTCATCCAGCATCCAGCCAGCGGCGAACGGCTGTACCGCTCGGGAGACATGGGACGTTGCCACGCTAATGGCGTGCTGGAAATCCTGGGCAGGGAAGATCATCAGGTCAAGATTCGCGGCTATCGTATCGAGTTGGGTGAGATCGAAGCCGCACTGGACAGCTTGCCGGGCATCCGTCGCGGCGTGGCCGGGGTATATGGCAATCCACCCAGCCTGGGTGCTGTGCTGGTTCCTGATAGCCCGGCATCGGCTGATGCCATGCCGGCATTGCTGGCCAGCTATCAACAGCAGTTGGCCCAGCAATTACCTGAATATATGTTGCCTCGCCCGCTGTTATTGCTGGATCACTTACCGGTCAGCAGCAATGGCAAAGTAGACCGGGCGGCAGTTGTCCGCGAGCTGATGATGCAGGAGGGGGGAGAACACGCCGTCGAGCCACCACATGACATTGCTCTCGAACAGGATCTAGCCAAGGCTTGGCAATCCGTGCTGGCGTGCCAGCAGATTAACCGTCAGGACGATTTTTTCCATAAAGGCGGCAGCAGCTTATCGGCCATTCAGTTGCTGAGCGCACTGCTGGCGCAAGGCTATCCGGCCACGATTGAGCTAATTTTCTCTCACCCTCGGTTTGCCAGCATGGCTGCTGCACTGGGCCAGGCTGACCATGCCAAGACACAATGGCTGGACGGCATTGACCTGACGGCAATGGCCCGGCAAGCCTTGATGCCGCTGGAAAACGCGCAACCATTGCCCTCCTCGCCGGCTGTCACGCCAACCGTGTTGCTGACAGGTGCGACCGGTTATTTGGGTAGCCACTTGCTGGCCACCTTGCTGCGGCATACAACTTGGTGCGTGGCATGCCTAGTGCGGGCACCCAATGCGACAGAGGGTCTGACCCGACTGCGGCAAGCCGCCATTGACAAGGGAGCGCCAGCCTGGCCAGCACATGCCGAGGAGCGCATCCGCGTGTATTGCGGTGCAGTTGATGAGGAATACCTAGGGCTGGAGCCCGCATGCTATACCGGATTGGCCACAGGAGTGGATTATATTTTACACAATGCATCCATGATTAATCTGATGGATCCGTTGAGCCAGCTCTTTCCGACCAATGTGCAGGGCGTGGCCAATATCATTGCCTTGGCAAGCCATGTCCGGGTCAAGCCGATTGCCTATATTTCCACCATTGCCATCCACCATGCTTTGCCTGAAGGTGCACCCGAACCTGTGGCGGAAGCCGTAGACATTGCTGACTGGAAAGGGTTGTCACTGACTTACGAGCAATCCAAAATCATGGCTGAAATCCTGCTTCGTCAGGCCCGGGCAGCCGGAGTGCCGGTCAATATCCTGCGGCCCTCCACCATTACCTGGGCCCAACAAGCGCAGCCATTCATCAATGATGATGCTTTCCTCAAGTTTTACCGGGCGTGTCTGTCAGTTCAGGCCTACCCACATGCCAGCCTGCAGGTAAACATGGTGCCAGTAGATTGGGTGGCGCAAGCGGTACTGGCGGTCATGCGTGATGCACCACTGGCAAACCACACCTGGCATTTGGTGTCTTCGGCCAGCGTGCCAGTGAATACGATTTATCAATGGCTGAACCAGTTAGGCAGCCATTTGGAGCCACTGTCATTTGATGACTGGAAACAACGCCTGACCGACACTTTTGTGTCTGGTTTTGTCAATCTGTACTTCAAGGATGGCATGGAAAATGGCGGACACCACCAGTATGGCTGCGAGCGCATGCAGGCATTACTCCAGGCACAGGGAATCAACTTGTTTACCGTCAGCCAGGCCTATTTTGCTCCGCTGCTTACACAATATCCTGGCCAGGCAAGTAGGAACCCGGCCCAGGAGCAGCCATGAGCGATTTACCATTGGCAGTTCCCAGGGTTCAGGTCACGCCTTGGTTGCGCACTTACCTGCCCAGACCAATGGCCCAGCTGCGTGTGGTATGCCTACCGCATGCCGGCGGCAGCGCCAGCTTCTTTCGTCGCTGGGCAGCGGAGTTGCCGACATCGGTAGAATTACTGGCAGTGCAGTATCCTGGACGTGAAGAACGGCTGAACGAACCCATGTATCAGCATATGGCTGACCTGGTGGGCGCACTTACCTTTGCCTTGGCGGCGCATCCTGGCTTGCGCCACACACCGTATGTGTTGTTTGGCCACAGCATGGGCGGGGCCGTGGCCTACGAGCTATCCCGACAGTTGCGTCGCGAAGGTTTACCTCAACCCGCACACTTGCTGCTCTCGGCCTGCGAATCACCGGCACGGCATCAGGGAGGCAGGCTGCATCATCAAGCTGACGCCGCCTTGCTGGCCGAAATTACCCGGCTGGGCAGTAGTCAGCTTGACTGGGCAGCGCACCCTGAGCTGGCACAACTGGTGCTCCCAGCCATGCGGAATGATTACCAAGTGATTGAAACTTGGCAAGCAGACCCGCTTCACCCGCAACTTGATATCCCGATTGATGTGCTGGTAGGCAGCGATGACCCAGAGCTGAGCGAAGCAGATGCACAAGATTGGTTGCGCTATACCTCCCGATCGTTCCGATTGAGTCGCTACCCTGGCGCACATTTTTACCTGATTGCGCAACAGGCAGCTGTGTGTGCGCACATCAACCGGGTTCTGGCACTGGTGGGGTTTGGCACAGGATCACACTTTCCCTGATGCTCAGGAAACACTGGGGAAATCGTTATTCCCGCGAAGGTTGGAATATAGGATGTTGATTTTGCCTGGTTTTTCTTTTGGCAAAAACGGTTTTTCTGAATAAATCAGAGTGTCTCTAGATGACGGGTAGGGCGGCTCACACCGCCTTACCCGATTTTTTTAGGCTAACCGATGTCTTGTCGGGACAACAAAGCCACATAATCGGCAATCCGGCGATTGTCATCGTCCGGACCAATCATCGGATAAAACGTCAAAAACAGCTGTTGCCCTGGCGACAGCACCGTGCAGATGACGGGTTTATTGTTCATCAATCCGCCCATTTCGTCTCTGGGCTGAGCATTAACTGCGCCCAGCATTTCAACAAAGCGAGTACCAGGCAGGGTATGGGGTGCTTTATTAAGTCGGTGATTGCTGACGCTGGTAATGGCATATGACACTGGGTCGTCCACTTTACCCACCCAACGCCGAGCAATAGCTGTTTCCAAAAAGCGGAACTGGCTCAGGTCAATCCGCTGCTGGCGACATTGACTAACGCGCGCTTCCACTTGCAGAGCCAACTCAGCCAGAGGCAAGCTGGCATCCAGGGTCAATGGCACATAGGCAATGTAATTGCCCAGATACTGCTTGCGCTGACGTGGCGACAGGATGTCGGCCAGCATGCGAAAGCTGATTCTGTCCGCTTTCGCATGCGGCAGTTTCTTGTGATGCAGATTCACTTGGCGCACGGCCTGAGCCACCAGGGCAGTGACCACGCTGTTGGGCGTCAATGCCGCGTGTTGCTGGCGACACTGGGCAATGCAGCTGCGCAAATCCACCCAGCGCATGATCGGTTCTCGCCGTGACTGACAATACGCCGGCAACTGAGTACGAATGCGTTCAAAAGGAATAGCATAGCCTCCGCCATCGGCCTGCTTGTGTCGCACCAACTGCCAGACATTGCGCACATGCCGGTGCCAGGGAAGCGGCAGCAGAGCGTGCTTGCTGCCCATTCGGTAAATGGCGTCACTGCCAGGGGTGGATAATTTCTTCGCCAGAGACAGCAACTGGGCCTGCTTCACAGTGTCACCATGCAAGCTGGCCAAATAGTGATCCATCACCATACCCCACAATACTTCGCTGCTGCGCGCATCACAATATGCATGGTCCATAACCTGAATCAACAAGCATGCTTCAGGCTGTCCTGGCTGTGCCGGCTGACGCACAATGATCAGCATCATCGGACACTGCTGACTCTGCTCATGCAATGTAAAAAGATCTGCACAGCATTGGGAAAATGCCAGGTGCAAATCCTCTGCTTCCTGTTCAATCACAGCCGGTGTGCGTGGTCCCCGGTACTGCCATTGCACCTGACCCTGATGATCCAGGCGGATATCCCAGCAAAATTTGTCCACCTGGCCAATCAGCTGCTCAAAACTGGCGCGCAAGCGGGACAGGTCCGGCAGCCCGATAAAACGGTAACCCAGAACGCACAAAATGCCACAGCGGTGCATCATGCCTTCCAGATGAATCTGGCCAATCGATGGCGTGGGCAACAATGACATGGATAGATTCCTTGATGAACTGATTTTTTAAAGAAGGACAAGACACCCACTGCGCCGCCAATCCGGTGCAGTAGGCAGCATTATTCAATCGGTGCCTGACTATGCTGGGCATGCCAGAGCCGTTGATACAGCGGGCAGTTGCTCAGCAGCGCCAAGTGGGTGCCTTGGCCAACAATTCGTCCCTGATCCAGCACCAGAATTTGGTCAGCATGGGTGATCGTACTCAGGCGATGGGCAATCATGACCACCGTCCGGCCCTGCACCAGCCGGGACAGCGCCAGCTGGATTTCTGCCTGTGAGATCGGATCAACCGAAGCGGTCGCCTCGTCCAGCAACAGCACTGGCGCGTCTTTCAGCAAGGTGCGCGCAATTGACAGGCGCTGGCGCTCTCCACCCGAGAGGCGCATGCCGCCTTCACCAATCTGAGTCTCGTATCCGGCAGGCAGCCGGCAGATAAAGTCATCGCACCAGGCATCCCGACAAGCTTGCTGCACAGCTTCGTCACTGACCGGGGCCGTGCTCAGCGCAATATTGTCGCGAATGCTGCCTTGATGCAGCTGCACTTGCTGAAAAACCATGCTTAGAGATTGGTAGAGCTGATCACTGCCCAGCGCACGCAGATCTACCCCCCCAGCAGCACCTTGCCTTGGCTGGGGTCATAAAATCGCGCCAGCAGATTGAGCACGCTAGTTTTGCCTGAGCCGGACGGCCCAACCAACGCAGTCAGTGTGCCTTGTGGCACGGTAAACGAAATATCGTGCAGCACCCTTTCCTGCTCATAAGCCAGACTGACCTGCTCGAAGCGGATGTCCAGCCCCTTCGGCGTCTGTGACTGCTCAGGCTCGGGCATTTCCGGCACAGTCAGCAGATTTTCCAGACGCTGCTCGCACTGGGCGGCGTAGCGCAGCACTGTCAGGGTTTCTGCCACTTCGAGCAACGGCTGGAGCAGCTTGTGCGCCAGCAGTAGAAACAGCAGCCAGTGCGGTGCCGGACTGCTGTCTGGCTGAGCATTGAGCCAGGCCATGCCAAGCAGCAGGCCGGGCAAGCCGGCCTCCAGCACCAGCCGATACGCCATGACTGATCCACCACCCCAGGCCTCCACCCCTAGACTGAGGGTGCGGATCCGCTCGAATTGCTGGGTTAGCCGGGTCAGCCACTGGGCGGTGCGGTCAAACAGCCGCAGAGTACGCAGCCCCAGGACAAATTCAATCAGCAAGCCCGAAACATAGGCTTGGGCACGCTGTTTTTCCTGGCCGCTGCGCATAAAAAACCGCTTGCTGAACTGCAGCAGGCCCCAGGCGGGCAGTAGCGCGCAGCTCAACGCAAGCGTCAAGGGCAGATCCACCCCGGCCAGCACCAGCCAGATCAGGCTGACCGCCAGCAGGGCTGAAGCGATATCGGGAATCAGGTGGGTAAAAATGGCCTCAACTTTCTTGACATCGTCGGTGAGCTGCTCGGCCAGCTCACCGCCACGCTGCTGCTGCAGTACGCCAATCGGCAGACGATGAACATGGTTGAGCAAACGCCGGCGATAGCCCGCCATGATCTGGTAACCAGCCAGAAAGGTCAGCCGCTGCCCCCAGTAACCGCACAGCCATTGCAACAGCACGCCTGACAGCAACACCCCCAGGGCCAGTTGCCAGTGAGGCACCCAATCCAGTAATGGTTGCGCCTCCACGGCACCAGGCCAGCGCCCGACCAGCCATACATAGCACAGCAAAAAAGGCACACACTCCAGCAGACGCTCGGCGGTGCGCAGGACAATGCCAAGGTACAGGTTGGGCGTGGCTTGCTGGCTGCGGACAATCACCCGCTCTGCCAGCTGAAGAATATGGCTTGCACTCATGCAGCCCCCTCTGAGGCGGGAGCCCCCAGACGCCAGCGCTGGCTGGTCGTTGTATGCGCCCACAGTTGTTGGTAAAAATGATTACGTGCCAGCAAGGCAGCATGCACACCGCGATCGACAATCCGCCCGTTTTCCATGACCAGTATCTGGTCAGCCCATTCGACACCGTAGGCGCGGTGGGTGATCACCAACACGGTTTTTTCCGGATAATGCTGACGCAATGCCTGATAAAAGGCTTTTTGTGTCATGTTGTCGGCAAACGAAGTGGCTTCGTCCAGCACCAGTATCGGAGTGGCGGCCAGCAACACGCGGGCCACGGCCAGGCGTTGCCGCTCGCCGCCAGACAAGCGCACGCCATGTTCATGCAAACGGGTTTGATAGCCTTGAGGGAGACTCTCCAGCAACGCCTCCGCCTGAGCCACCTTCACCGCCAACGCCACGTCAGCATCGCTGGCCATCGGGTTGCCCAGCCGCAGGTTGTCGATCAGGGTACCCTGAAACAGGAATGGTTCTTGGGTAGCCAGCCCGATCAAGCGGGTGCGCTGGGCCTCACCGATGTCAGCCAGCACCCTTGCGCCCAGCCGGATATTGCCGCTGTCAGGCTGTAACAGCCCAGCCAGCAATTGCGCCGTGGCCGACTTGCCTGCACCTGATGGCCCAAGCAGCACAGTCAGGCTGGCAGGAGGCAGTTCAAAACTGACATCATCCAGCACAGGCGCGCGCGGATAGGCAAAAGACACTTGGTCAAACTGGATCGAAGGCATCAGCAGCAACGCATCATCATCGGCATGCTGGGGATGCTGTGGTGCGTGCAGCACGGGCAACAAGCCGCGCACGCCAGCCAGCACTTCACGCAATTCGGAATTCAGATGGTTGATCTTGAACAGTGGCCGAAGCATGCCAGCCCCAAGCATGATGGTCAGCATCAGGGCAGACAGCGACACCTGCCCTTGGGCATGCCAATACAAGCCCAGCGGCAGAACACACAGCAAGTTGGCATTGAGCAAAGCGGCAAAACACGACCAAGCAGTGATCATGCGCGGGGTCATCTGACGAATCAGCTTGTAGTAGGCGTCCAGTTGCTCGTTCAGCCACTGAAAGCGGCTGGCATCTAGGCGAAACACCTTCATGACCGACATATTGCGCACATATTCAATTGTAGCCGCGTCCAAACCTGCCAGCCGGGAGACATATTGCGCATAGCTCTTGCCGGTATTGCGCATCAGCATGCCTGATGCCAGCAAGGCCAACGGTGCAGACGCCAGCGCAGCCAGCGCCAGCCGCCAATCCAACCATAGCAAAAACGCCAGCACGCATCCTGGCCCAAACACGGCAGCAATGCCTTCCACCGTGTGGTGAGCCACAAATGATTCGATTCGCTCCACATCCTGCAACACGGCTTGTTTGAGCTGGCCAGAGTGCTGCTGTTGTAGCCAGGGCAGACTGGCCCAGGCCAGACGTTGGAGCAGACGCTGGCGCGCATGCGCCAGAATGGCATACGCTGCATGATGGCTGAGAAAATATGCCAGAGAATAACCCCCATACTTGAGCAGCATGGCCAGCGCCAGGCAAGCGCACTGAGTAAGCAGCCACTGGGTCGACAGCGCAGATGGTGACAGCAAGACATCCATCACCTGAAAAAAAACCCAGTAAGGAACCAGTTCAGCCATCACTCCCAGCAGGGTAAACACCATGGCACCCAGCAATCGCCAACGTTGCGTGCCCAGCAGATACAGCAAGAAACGCCATTCAGCAGAAAGATATGGCATGGTTCAGAAATCCTTATGTCAAACACGGGCAGACGGCACGATGAGGATGTGAGTAGCACGTGAAAAAACGGGATGGCGGTTGGCCATCCCGGTCAATGGGACACACTCGGAGCAACTCATCGGCAGGTCGGTACGCAGCCTCCAAGGTGGCTAGGGCTGCCGAAATCGACCGAGCATTCCGACTGCCTATGGATAGCGCATCTAGCCTGCATAGTGGTGAAGGCAGAGTCAAAAGGCCATGTTCATGCCGATGCCCACGGCGCGACCACGGCCTGGAGAACCAATCTGCGCACCTGACCCATCTGGCATGTATGGCGCAATGTAATAGCCATACAAGTCGTAGCGTTTGTCCAGCAGGTTGTCGGCCCAGAGGTAAAACTCGGTATTGCCGCTTTGCAGACCCACGCGCAGATCCAGTTTGCTGTAAGCCCCCAGACTAAAAGTATTTTGCGGATCCGCTGGTCGTGATCCAACAAAGCGATTGCTCAGCTTGGTATGCAACACCGGCGACTTCAGTAACGGCAAACCCGGCAGCGCCTGCTCATGGCTGATCGACAGCACGCCGCTCCATTTGGGCACTTCCGGCACCCGGTTATCTTTTGCCACATTGCCCATCCTGCCCGCTGCACCATTGCTGATGCGGGCATCGGTGTAGGCTACGCCTGCAGACAGGCTCCAGCCTTTGACTGGCTTCCACACCCCTTCCAATTCAAGCCCCCGGCTGTTGGTGTCGTAATTTTCAGTATTGGCAGCAAAGGTAGCGACGTCATACGCCAGCAGGTGATCGTCTTTGACCTTGTTGAAAAACAGCGCTCCATTGAGCGCCAGCCGCCGGTCGGCTGACTCAAACTTGAAACCAGTTTCATAACTGTCTACCGTGGCGGCCTTGTATGGCAGGTCGGCAAGCCCATTGGTGTAGTTGGTGCCTTCGTCATTGAAGCCACCGGTCTTGTAGCCACGAGCGTATACACCGTACAGATTGACTTGAGGGGTCAGCGCATAGCTCAACGCCAGGCGTCCCGTCAGATAGCTGTCGGATAGCGACTGGCTGTCTCGAGCGGTGCGAATCGGGTTGGGATTATCGGGCTTGGCGGTCCAATTGGCGTCGGTGCTTTTCTTTTCCCAGGTGTAGCGCAGGCCGCTGGTCAGTTTGAATGCACTCCCCAGAGGCACCGTCATTTCGCCAAATACCGCCTGCGTGTCGGTTTCAAACTGGCGTGTGCTGTCAGCATGGTAGGGATTAGCGGGGTAGAATGTATCGTAGGATTGATAGCGTTCCATGGATCGGTCATTATGGAACAGATTCACCCCTGCTACCCAGAACACCTTCTCGCCCGGTTTCGAACCCAAACGAATTTCCTGGTTATACAGTTTTTCCTTGCCTCTAATCGACCAACTGCCATCCGGGAGAAAACCAACCAGTTGCTGATAGGTACGCCCTTCGTAAATAGCATCAGTATAGCGATGGTCCGTATCCGCAAAACCAGATAACGCCGTCAGCGTGAAAGCATCAAACTCATGGCTCAGTTCTGCGGTGTAACGCGCGACCTGACGGCGGTTACTCATGGCTCCGGGCGGGATGCTGATTTGCGCGGGCTCGCCATAAGGGCGCAGTGTGTACACATTGTCGCGATTATGAATGGTTTCTTCGCCCGCGCTGAGCAGCAGTTGCGTGCGTGCACTTGGCTGCCAGCGCAAAGCACCGCGCATCGCTACTTCGCGCAACTTATTCAACGGTTTGCCATTTTGTGCATTAGTCAGCACATTGTCGATGCCGGACTGGCGCAAGGCCAGCCGTGCGCTGAGCGTATCAGTCAACGGCCCGCTGATGACGCCTTCCACCAGATGCTGATGATCCTGACCCAGCTCGGCGCGCACATAGCCTTCCAGCCAGTCAGTAGGCTTGCGCGTGACAATATTCACCGCACCCGCTTCGGAGTTACGGCCAAACAACGTTCCCTGAGGCCCTTTGAGCACTTCAACCCGTTCAGCATCCAACACATTGAGCGAAGCATTAGAAGGCGACTGCGGCAGACCATCGACATTGATCACCACCGAACTATCGTCGCCGCTGACTTTTTGCAACGCACCCACCCCGCGCAAGCGCAGCGAAGTGTTGCTCATACCCATGTTCACCACCACATCCACCCCTGGCGTCTGGCGCAGCATGTCTTCTAGCGACAATAGACGGCGGGATTCACCTTCCTCACCGCTGACGACGCTGACACTGAACGGTACATCCTTGGCCAGTTCAGATGCCCGTCGGGCATTAACAGTCACCGCCTCCAGTGTCACTTCGTCTTTTTTGGCAGATTTGGCGGACGCGGGGTCATCAGCAAACGCGGGTAAACTCCAGGCTGCCAGCGCCATGATGACTGCACGGGCCAGTGGCAAGGGCTGGCTGCGCAGTACGCAGGATGAACGATGAAGTGAGTTGTGCATCGGGATATCCTCTCGACCTATAACTTTGATATTGAGAGTATTTCCTGTTTTTATTCCGATCACTACCCGAACCAGCCCAACGCCCCCCGAAAGCGTTTATCATTTACTCAATGACGCTGTCGCCAGCAACGCAAGCGGCTGAGAAAGACCTTCTGCATATCATCAACATAGGTAAACATGGCGGGTGCCACTAGCAGACTGAGCACGGTGGAAGTCAGCAGCCCCCCCAATACTGCGATGGACATGGGCGCACGAAAACTGGAATCGGCAGCGCCCATGCCAAGTGCAATCGGCAGCATGCCGGCCCCCATGGCCAAGGTGGTCATCACAATCGGCCTAGCACGCTTGTGGCAAGCATCCAGCAGTGCGGCCTGGCGTGACATACCGTACTCGCGTCGGGCAAGAATGGCGTATTCCACCAGCAAAATGGAGTTTTTGGTGGCAATCCCCATGAGCATCACCAGACCAATCAGCGAAGGCATGGAGAAGCTTTGCTGTCCCAGCAGCAAACCCACAAATGCGCCGCCCAGCGATAAGGGTAAGGCTACCAAAATGGTAGCAGGATGAAAAAAATCCTTGAACAACAGCACCAGCACCAGATAGATGCACACAATCCCGGTTAGCATGGCCAGGCCAAAACTGGTAAACAGCTCGACCATCACCTCGGCATCCCCTACTTCAACCATCCGCACGCCAGCCGGCAGCTGACGAACGGCAGGCAGTTGCGCAACCAGGGCTGACACATCGCCCATGGGCTGTCCGGCCAGTTCAATTTCAAAGTTGATATTGCGGATGCGATCATAGCGGCTGATCACGGCCGGGCCACTGGCCAGACTGAGGTCGGCCACCTCACTGAGGCTAACCGGGCCATGACGGCCAGGAACGCTTAGGCGGGATAGTACCGATAAATCACTGCGCGCACTGTGCTCCAGGCTCACCAGAATGGGCACCTGACGCTGAGCCAGATTCAGCTTGGCCAGCGACGTGTCATAATCCCCCAGTGTCGCCACCCGCAAGGTTTCGCCGATGGTCTGACTGCTGACGCCCAAATCGGCCGCACGGGCAAAGTCCGGACGCACGGCAATTTCCGGGCGAACCAGGCTGGCGGTTGAAGCTATATTACCTAACCCGGGGATGGTGCGCAGTTCACGCTCCACCGCCCGTGCGGCAGCCTGCAGGGAAAGAGGATCTGACCCGGTCAGTGCCAGTATGTATTTTTCTCCCGAGTTGCCCAGCCCCACCTTGCTACGTACACCAGGCAGCGTTTCCAACTGCTGGCGAATCTGTTCCTCCACCATCTGCTTGCGTGGCCGCTCAGCGCGTGGCGACAGGGAAATGGTCAGCGTGGCTTTGCGCACTTCTCCAGCACTCCCCAGCACAAAGGGATCACTGCCGACACTGCCCGCCCCGATGGTGGTGTATACCCGACGCACCTGTGGAATCTGCTGGATCAGCATCCGGGCCTGTTCAGCAGCCTGATGGGTGTGCGCCAGCGTCGCCCCTGGCGCCAGCTCCAGATATACCTGGGTTTGTGAGTGATCATCTGCCGGAATGAACGCCGTGGGCAGCAGGGGGATGAGCATCAGCGAACCAATGAAAAATCCTGTAGCACCAAGAAGAGTCAATCCGCGATGCAGGATGCACCACTGCGCCCAGCGCAGATAGCAGGCCATCCAGCGCGGTTCGGGATGAACCTGGCGCGCGCCGCGCAACACATACGCCGACATCATTGGGGTCAGCACGCGAGCCACCAACAGCGAGGCAACCACAGCCAGCGAGGCCGTCCAGCCAAATTGCTTGAAAAACTTGCCAGCAGCCCCGCTCATGAATGCAGTTGGCAGAAAGACCGCCACTAGGGTCAGTGTGGTGGCAATCACAGCCAGGCCAATTTCGTCGGCGGCTTCCCTGGCCGCCTGCATCGGCGATTTGCCCATATTCAAATGGCGAACAATGTTTTCCACCTCGACAATGGCATCATCCACCAGAACGCCCACCACCAGCGACAAGGCCAGCAAGGTGACGATATTGACGCTGAACCCCAGCCAGTACATTCCCAGAAACGCAGGAATGACTGACAGGGGTAAAGCGATCGCTGAAACGAAGGTGGCGCGCCAGTCTCGCAGAAACAGCCATACCACTACCACGGCCAGCAAGGCACCTTCATAGAGCAAATGCATGGACCCGGCATATTCCTCTTCGACAGGCCGGACAAAATTAAATGCTTCGACAATTTGCAGGCCTGCGTGGTTGGCACGCAATTCGTTCAAGGCAGCTTGTACCGCCAGTCCTACCTGCACTTCGCTTTCACCCCGACTGCGAATCACCTCGAAACCCACTACCGGCTTACCATCCAGCAGCGCCAGCGCACGAGGCTCGGCCAGGCCGTCACTAACCCTGGCGACCTGATTCAGGCGCAAGGCGCGCCCATCACTCAAGCTGATCGAGATGTCGGCCAGCGCCTGGGCGTTGGCCACGGATCCCATGGTACGTACGGGTTGCTCAGCCCCCCCCAGATTGGCTCGTCCGCCCACAGTTTCACTTTGCATGGCGCGCAATTGCCGGGAAATATCGGCGGCGCTAGCCTGCAGTCCATGCAAATGGGCAGGGTCGAGACCGACACGGATTTCACGATTCACCCCGCCTACGCGATTCACCGCACCAACCCCGCGCACAGCAAGCAGCCGTCTGGACAAGGTGGTGTCAACAAACCAGGACAACGCTTCTGCATCCATCTGGGGCGAAGACACCGTAAACGCAAAAATCGGCTGAGCAGACACATCAATCCGGCTGACAATCGGTTCACGCACATCGCCGGGTAAATCGGATTGCACGCGTGAAATGGCTGAACGCACATCATCTACAGCATTCTGTACCGGTTTTTCCATACGGAACTCCAGCATCAGCGATGCAGTGCCATCCTGCAGCGTGGTGTAAATATGCTTGATGCCAGGCACTGTAGCCACAGCATCCTCCAGCTTGCGAGCCACGTCATTTTCCAACTGGCTGGGCGTAGCCCCTGGCAGTGATGCCTGTACCGACACCATGGGCAAATCCAGGTCAGGCAAATTCTGGATTTTCATAGCGCTAAAGCCAAGTCCCCCGCCAAAGCACAGCATGATGAACAGCATGATGGCTGGCAGAGGATTTTGAATGGACCAAGCGGAAAAGTTCATGATGCCTCCCGAGCCTGGCCAGGCAGCGCAGATGGCAACACCCTGACAGTATCGCCATCATTCAAAAAGCCTGCACCGGAAGCAACCACTTGGGCATCGGCAGACAGACCGGAAAGCACTTCCACCCGATCAGACTGCCGTCGCCCGATCTGTACTTTGCGCAAGATCACCCGCTGGAGAGCCTCCAGCTCAAACACATAACTGAACGCTTCACGCATCACCACGGCTTGGTGTGGGAGTGTGAGCGCAGGCTGCTGCGCCAGAACAAAGCGCCCTTGGGCAAACATGCCAGCCCGAGCCGCCGGGTGCGTGGGAATATCCACATACACCCAGCCCTGGCGTGTACGGGGGTCAATACTGGGTGCCAACCGGCTGATAATGCCATTCAGAGTCACACCATCACCCAGTTGCACCTGCACCGGCGCAGCGAAGGGAAGTCGGGCCAGATCGCTGGCTCCCAACTCTGCACGCCACTGTAACCGCTGCTGACGCAGTAGCCGGAACAGTTCGCCCCCTACCGTAGCCACTACCCCCATGCTGGCGCTGCGAGCAGAAATTACCCCATCGTCAGGTGCGCGCACCTGAGTTCGATACAATCGCAGACGCAGGCTGTCAACCTGCGAGCTAGCTGCTGCTACTCTGGCCTTGGCCGCCTGCAATTGATATTCCAGCACAGCAATATGCTGTTCACTGATGGCACCGCTTCCTCGCATGGCCTGCGCCCGCCGGGTTTGTTCTGCGGTTTCTGCCCAGACTGCCTGCGCCTGCTCCTGCATGGCCACGGCCTGCGCCAACTCATGGCGCACAGGAATATCATCCCATGTTGCCAACACTTGGCCCGCCTTGACTCGGTCTCCCACATCAACCAGCACCTGGGTCAGGCGGAGCTGGGCCACATCCGAACTGATAATGGCCTCATGCCAGGGTACAATGTTGCCATTCGCAGCCAGTTCAACCGGCCAGTGCTGGCGTTGTGGGCGAACGACGGTTACGCTCAGCACCGGCTTGGTGTGTGTCGGCGACGCAGCGGAGGAGGCATCCCGTATCATCCAAAAAGTAGCGACGGCAATCAGGGCGGTCAACCCGCCAGCCAGGGCAGCGCGTTTCAGATTCATGCGCATTCTTTCGTATCAGACGGATTGAACATCAAAAGGCCATGTTCATGCCGATGCCCACGGCGCGACCACGGCCTGGAGAACCAATCTGCGCACCTGACCCACCTGGCATGTATGGCGCAATGTAATAGCCATACAAGTCGTAGCGTTTGTCCAGCAGGTTGTCGGCCCAGAGGTAAAACTCGGTATTGCCGCTTTGCAGACCCACGCGCAGATCCAGTTTGCTGTAAGCCCCCAGACTAAAAGTATTTTGCGGATCCGCTGGTCGTGATCCAACAAAGCGATTGCTCAGCTTGGTATGCAACACCGGCGACTTCAGTAACGGCAAACCCGGCAGCGCCTGCTCATGGCTGATCGACAGCACGCCGCTCCATTTGGGCACTTCCGGCACCCGGTTATCTTTTGCCACATTGCCCATCCTGCCCGCTGCACCATTGCTGATGCGGGCATCGGTGTAGGCTACGCCTGCAGACAGGCTCCAGCCTTTGACTGGCTTCCACACCCCTTCCAATTCAAGCCCCCGGCTGTTGGTGTCGTAATTTTCAGTATTGGCAGCAAAGGTAGCGACGTCATACGCCAGCAGGTGATCGTCTTTGACCTTGTTGAAAAACAGCGCTCCATTGAGCGCCAGCCGCCGGTCGGCTGACTCAAACTTGAAACCAGTTTCATAACTGTCTACCGTGGCGGCCTTGTATGGCAGGTCGGCAAGCCCATTGGTGTAGTTGGTGCCTTCGTCATTGAAGCCACCGGTCTTGTAGCCACGAGCGTATACACCGTACAGATTGACTTGAGGGGTCAGCGCATAGCTCAACGCCAGGCGTCCCGTCAGATAGCTGTCGGATAGCGACTGGCTGTCTCGAGCGGTGCGAATCGGGTTGGGATTATCGGGCTTGGCGGTCCAATTGGCGTCGGTGCTTTTCTTTTCCCAGGTGTAGCGCAGGCCGCTGGTCAGTTTGAATGCACTCCCCAGAGGCACCGTCATTTCGCCAAATACCGCCTGCGTGTCGGTTTCAAACTGGCGTGTGCTGTCAGCATGGTAGGGATTAGCGGGATAAAATATGTCTTTGACATCCCGGTAAGCCAAGTCTCGCTGGCTCTGGAATGCATTCACCCCCAGCACCCAAAAAATTTTACTGTGAGGTTTGGCGCTCAGGCGAACTTCCTGGTTGTAGCGTTTTTCCTTGCTGTACATGGTCCAGCTACCATCCGGGTGAAAACCGACCAACTGCTGATAGGTGCGCCCTTCGTAGATGGCGTTAAGGGCATGGTGACGGAGATGGCCATATCCCAGCAGAGCGGTCAGTGTCATGGCATCAAAGGCATGGGTCAATTCTGCGGTGTAGCGATTGACCTCCCGCCGGTTCCAGGCAGCACCGGGCGGAATGTCAATGCGCGCCGGTTCATCGTATGGCCGCAGCGTGTAGGGGGTATCCCGCTGTTTGAGCACATCCTGGCTGGCGCTGAGCAGCAATTGCGTGCGGGTGCCAGGTTGCCAGCGCAATGTGCCACGCAACGCCAGTTCGCGCGGGGTATTCAACGGCTTGCCGTTCTGTGCGTTGGTCAGCACATTGTCGATGCCGGACTGGCGCAAGGCCAGCCGTGCGCTGAGCGTATCGGTCAGCGGCCCGCTAATGACGCCTTCCACCAGATGCTGATGATCCTGACCCAGCTCGGCGCGCACATAGCCTTCTAGCCAGTCAGTAGGCTTGCGCGTGACAATATTCACTGCACCTGCCTCGGAATTTCCGCCAAACAGGGTGCCTTGCGGTCCTTTGAGCACTTCGATCTGTTCGACATCCAACACATTCAGGCCTGTATTAGATGGCGACAAAGACAAGCCATCAATATTGATCACTACCGAGCTATCGTCACCGCTGACTTTTTGCAGTGCCCCCACCCCACGCATGCGCAATGTGCCGGTAGCCATACCGCCATTGACCACCATATCCACCCCTGGTGCTTGCCGCAGCATCTCATCCAGCGACAGCAGGCGACGCGATTCGGCTTCACTGCCGCTAACCACGCTGACACTGAACGGTACGTCCTTGGCCAGTTCTGGTGCCCGCCGGGCATTGACGGTAACCACGGATAATTCTGCCGGACTGTCGTGTGGTGGATTGGCCAGAAGCGGGCTTGCCGCCCGAGCGTCGGTGCCCCAATTAAACAAGGCCAGCATCACGGCCAGTACTTCGGGACGGAGCAAGCAACGATAAGCCGCATGAGGCGGATTTCCGAAAAGACCTGCCATGGTAGCACCCTCGACATTTTCAATGTTTACTGAGGGTGAGAGTATTTATTATTTATGTCTGATCAGGCTACCCCAGAGCGCAGTTGCGCTGCCCGAAACCGCTGAAAATCGATGTATAGCTATGGTTGCGCCAATTTCCCTCAGAAAAATTATTTTTACCAAAGACAAATTCATTAAAACAAAAATCCTAGACCCCCACCTTAGCGGCAATAACGATTTTTCAGTACACCCTAAATACACCCAGTAACCGCCAACCCTCAAAGATGGCAGAACTGCCATTCTTTACGAATTTCACTAGGCAGAATACCAAATTGCTTGCGAAATGCAGCGCTAAAATGACTAATATTACTATAACCTAACTGCACAGCAGTCTCCGTTACGCTATGCTTAGCCAGCAAACGTCTAGCCTCCTTCATTCTTTCCTGTTGAAAATAAGCATATATACTACTTCCAAACATTTTTTTAAAGCCAAACTTTAACTTACACTGATTTAGCCCAACCTGCCCAGACAAATCAAAGATAGTAGGGGGCAAACTAAGATCACGCAACAAAAACTCTCTTGCCATTTCCAGTTGTTTACGCTCACGGGAAGATACCCCATTACTTTGATCGCACTGACTGCATGCATGTAGATGCCAATGAAGAAACTCAAGCGCAGAGGCATGTAACAATAACTTATGCTGAATATTCTCACGCATCAGCTGCACAATCTGAGTGGCTGACGCAGTGGTTTGCTGACTGGCCCGACCAGTATGAATGAAGAAGTGTGGCGTATTGATCAGATCGTCAGACGCAATGTCATCACCCACCAGCGCTGGCAGCAACTGGCGATTGACCATCACCGCCACATTGAGCAACTGGGCACATCGATCTATCCTGACCTTCTCACCAGCAGCAAAGCCAATATTGACCGCCCCAGCAGCCAGTTGCCAGTGCTGCTTGCCTACCTGAATGTCAAACTCACCTTGTAGCTGGCAATTAAAATGCAGAAACTCAGTATCACCATGAAAACTTTGTGGCTTAGTATTCAGCACAGGAGAAGAAGATGCTATTCCAACCGCCAAGCCTGGCTGCAAATCAACTGTGTGCATATCCATAAGAATACCTCATATATAGGCAGTGCCAGTGGGCAAATACAAAAAGGGCCTGGCCACCTTGCAACACCACCAAGAGCAAACAAAAAGAAAGTGAAGCCTGTGTAGACACTGCCTGGGCAGTGTGCGGAATGCCTGCAAAATGACAAAAACCAATGCAAATGATAACCAGTATCATCTTTATGGTCAATAGCCCACCTTGCACTGTACAAATGCGGTGCAATACCCATCATTCGATAAAGGCTTTATGGCTCGAACATCAAGGTATGTTATGTAAAGCCACACATCAAACAGGTGGCTGGCAGCTTGTTCTCAGCCTGCCAACGTAATTTTCCATCCTGTTTACCAACAAACCCATCATGATCGTGCTATGTTCTGGACCCTTTGTGGTCATAAGCCACACACGCATCATGAAAAATACAAGGAGTCAATTGCATGTCCCCTCTCCATCCCGCTGCCGGCCAGGCAGCCCGTGACCGTCAACAGCAATTGACTAAACCCACTGGCAGTCTGGGCCGGCTGGAAACGCTGGCCTGCTGGCTGGCCGAGCGCTGCGGCCAGGTTTGTCCGCCCCTGCCACAACCGGGCATTGCCGTGTTTGCCGCCGACCACGGCGTGGCCGCTGACGGCGTATCGGCGTTTCCCAGCGCCGTCACCGCCGAGATGGTGAAAAATTTTGTGCGCGGTGGCGCAGCCATCAATGTGCTGGCGCGCAGCCTGAATGCACCGCTGGAAGTGGTGGATGTGGGCGTGGCCTCGCCATTGCCGGCAGACCTGCCGATTGTCCACGCCCGGATTCGCCCTGGCAGCGGCAATCTGCGCGTGGAAGCGGCCATGCACGCCACCGAATGCCGGCAGGCGCTGGAAGTCGGGCGCGCCGCCGCCCGCCGGCTGCATGCCCAGGGGGCCACCCTGCTGATTGCCGGCGACATGGGCATTGGTAACACCACGGCGTCGGCCTGCCTGATTTGCGCGCTGACCGACGCCAGCCCAGAGCAAGTGGTCGGGCTGGGTACGGGCATCGACGCCGCAATGCGCACACACAAAGTGGCCGTGGTTACCCAGGCACTGGCGCGGGCACACGCCGCCGGTGCGTGCAGTGGTAGCGACTGGCTGGCGGAAGTGGGCGGGCTGGAAATTGCCGCCATGGCCGGGCTGCTGCTGGAGGCGGGCGCACTGGGTGTGCCCGCGCTGCTGGATGGCTTTATTGCCACTGCCGCCGCCCTGGCCGCCCGCGCCATCGCCCCAGACGCAGCGGACTGGTGGCTGGCCAGCCACCGCTCGCAGGAACAGGGCCACCAGCTGGCGCTGGCGGCGCTGGGGCTGGAACCGCTGATTGACCTGGGCCTGCGCCTGGGCGAAGGCTCTGGCGCGGCACTGGCCGTGCCCTTGATTCAAATGGCGGTGCGCCTGCATAACGACATGGCCACCTTTGCCGAAGCCGGTGTCTCCAACGCCGCATGACGCCCTTTACCCTCACCCTGCTGCGCCACGGCGACACCCCGCTCAGTGGCATGCTGATTGGCCGGCACAGCGACCCAGCCCCCACGCCAGCGGCAGCCGAATACCTGGCAGCTACTTTGCAGCGCCTGCACCAGCGCCGGCCAATCACCCGGCTGGCGGCCTCGCCCTTGCTGCGCTGCTGCCAACCAGCGCAGGCCTTTGCCCAGGCGCATGGCCTGGCGGTGTCGGTGGATGCCGATCTGGCCGAACTGGATTTTGGCCGCTGGGAGGGTGCTGACCCACAAACCTTGCCCGACGACTGGGCCAGCCAGTGTCAGGATGAAGCGGGTGGCCCACCCGACGGAGAACGGATTAGTACCTTTCGCCAGCGCTGCGCCCGTGCCTGGACGCGGCACAGCGCCGGGCTGGGCGAGGCAGCGGATGAGCATCTGCTGCTGCTGACCCACGGCGGGGTGATTTCCGCCCTGCTGGCCGAGCTGATGGCCATGCCCTGGCCGGTGGCCCGGCGGGTGGCGGTGGCGCGTGGGGGGCTGGTGCAATTGTCGTGTTATCCGCCACAGCCGGCCTGGTTGCTGGCGCTGGAAGGAGCGCCTTGATGCGCGAACTGATTCTGGCCGTGCAGTTTCTGACCCGGCTGCCCACCCCACAGCTACGCACATTCGACCCAGCCTGGCTGGCGGGGTGCGGGCGCTGGTTTGCCCCGGTGGGGGCACTGATTGGCAGCCTGCTGCTGGCGTTGTGGTGGCCGCTGGCCCAGCTCGACCCCTGGCTGGCGGCGATTGTCACCCTGCTGGCCTGGGTGTGGATCACTGGCGCGCTGCATCTGGACGGGCTGGCCGACCTGGCCGATGGGCTGGGCGCAGCGCACCGCGACCCGGAACGCTTTCTGGCGGTGCTGAAAGATCCGCATGTCGGCAGTTTTGGGGTTACGGCGCTGGGGCTGGCGCTGCTGGTCAAGCTGGTGGCGCTGATGCTGGCCGCCAGGCACGGCCTGAGCCCGTGGGCGCTGGTGTTGATTCCGGCCTGGGCGCGCTTTGGCGCACTATGGTGGTCGGTGAGTTTGCCGCCGCTGGCCAGTGGTGGTCAGGCAGAGCGCTTTGCCTGGCGCAGCGGCCCGTGGCTGCTGTGGCTGAGCCTGGCCATCCTGCTGGCGGCATCGCTAGCGCTGGCCCCCTGGCTGGCGCTGGCAGGCCCGGTATTGCTGTGGCTGTGGCGGCGGTTTTTAGCACGCCGGCTGGGCGGCGTGACGGGCGATTGCCTGGGCGCGGGGATTGAATGGGTGGAGTGCGCAGCCTTGCTGCTGGGCAGCCTGTGTCTGCTGCTGGGCGGGCCGCCGTGGCTGCACTACGGCGGGCTGGGCCACTGACCTGCCCTGCCAGTTACGGCAACAGCCGGATGGCCATCTTGGCTGGGCTGGCGTTGATTTGCCAGCAGTCTACCGTACTGCTGCTATAGCTGCTGGCGTCGGAACGAATCAGCCCGGTCGCCGGGTCGAGGTCGTCCATCTGCCGCTCCAGCTGGCACAGCATGCGGGCATCCACCGCCGCCGAATACAAGAACGTGTTGCTGGGCGGAAAGCGGTTGGCATCGGCAGGGTCGATGCCGTCGCCGGTTTTGATTTCCCATTCCAGGCCAATCGGGTTTTTCTTTTCCGACAGCGGCAGGATATTGCTGCTGCCCAGCAGGGTCCAGAACGACGACTGCTCGGCGGCAGTGCTCAGGGTGATGTCCTTGCCGCCCGCGCAACTGGCCACCACGGTGACGCCACTGCTGGTGCAACCATCGCCAGGATAAAAACCGTATTTCTCAAAAAAGATATTCATCCCGGCGCTGATCTTGCCGTACTGCGCCTGCACGCTCTTGACCTTGGCCCCGTCAATCAGCTCGCGTCCCTTGAAGGTCATGCCCAGCACCAGGCCGATAATCACCAGCGCAATGGCCAGTTCCACCAGGGTAAAGCCGCGTTGCGTATTCGACATCAGATCACTCCTTGTTCGCGTCTTTTTGCATCAACCATCAGGGCAACCGGCCTGCGCTCACCAGCGCGTGCAACACCAGCGGCGCGGGCAGGCTATCCTGAACATCATCACTGTCAGCGCCGGGGCGGGCGGGCAGATAAAACGGCAGTGGGCTGGCATTGCTGCCCAGCGTGCGTCCGGTACTGGCCAGGTTCAGCTGCTCCTGGCTGCTGGCCTGAGCGCTGTCCTGCTGGACGCCATCGTGATGCCAGGCACCGTGGCCATTGGCACCATGGGACACCACCAGCGCCGCCACCCGGTCCAGCTGCGCCGGATTGGCCGGAGGCGGTGTTTGCGCGCTCAGATACACATACCAGGCCGGGGCGGCCAGTTCGCTGGCACTGCTGGGCAGCGGATAGGCCAACACGGTAATGGCTTGTGAATAACGGGCGGCGACGGCATAAGTATAGCGGCGAAACCATGCATCCGTGCTGGAAACGCCCAAGGTTTTCCACGGTAAACTGCCCACTTGTCGCAGGCAGGCGCTGCCGTCGTCCGGTTCGGCCAGCCCGGCGCTGGCCAGACTGATGGGCTTGGCCGGATCCGCCGGACACGGCAAACGGCCCTGGCTCATGACAAAGCCCAGCAAGGCCTGGCGGATGCTGGCCAGCGCCTCGCGGGTGTCGCGCTGGCGCTGGTGATCCTTGAACTGCTGCAACGGCCCAATCAGGCTGGTGAGCACCATGCCCAGCACCGCCAGCGCAATGGTCATTTCCACCAGGCTGAAGCCCGCCTGAGAGCACTCACACCGGGCAGGCGCTGGGCAGGGGGGCATGGGCGTACTCGCTAATGGCGTGGTGCAGTGGCGTGGTGGCGCTGTCAGGCCGGGTAATCTTCCAGCATCGCGGGTCACCGTCAAACATCAGGTACATGGCTGGGTGGGCCGGGTCGCTGGGGTCGGGCTGGTAGCGCAGGGTGGCGGCCCAGGTGTCGAGCTCCACGCCAGCCGGGCGGTCGGGGTCGTTGAGGTTGCGGTTATACGAGCCAGCCCACCAGCTGGGCCAATGCACTGCCGCCGGGCTGGCACCAGGGTAGCAAGTATCCACCTTCACCGTGGCGTGGCCGGGCGTCACGCTGGCACACCATGGCGAGGAGATGAAGGGAAACGGGTCGGGGTCGCTGGCCGAGGGGGTGGCCATGGCCGGAGGCTGATCCAGGTAGCGGATGGGGTCGGGCAGGCCGTCCTGTTGCAGGCGGCGGGCCAGAAAATGGGTCATCCACTGACTGAGCCGGGCGCGATAGTCATCAGCGGTAAAATACAGCAGGGTGTCGTTGAAACCCGCTCGCGGACTGGCCTGGACAAAACGGTTGTCGCCATCGTCGTTGCGCCCGCTGCTGCCGCAACGGCTGTCGGCCCCGGCGGGAAAGCTCAGCCGGTCCAGATACGCATTGCGCTGAAAACTGCCGTCCCGCAGCTGGCCGGGCAAGGGCGGGCCGGCGGCAATCAGCAGCCAGGCCACCCGGTCGGACAGCACCTGGCCCTGGCCATTGCAGACAGTCAGCCAGCCGGTGTTGCGGTGCAGGGTGCGAAAGGTGATGGGCTGGCGGTAGCGGGTGCTGTGCTGCTCGCGCCGGTCCATGACATTGGCTGACACCGCGTACCACAACGCCTGACCATGGCCATCGCGCAGACGCGGGGCCAGCGCCATGGCCCTGGGGGCATCCTGGGTGAGGCTGTCGCAGGGGTTGGCAATGAAGGGCACGGACAGGGCGGCCCGGGCTTGTTCGCCCAGATCCGGCAGCCAGCCCAGCCGGCGCAGATTGGAATCGGTGGAAACCAGATGCGTCCCCTCGGTGGTGCAGCTGCTATAGCCCTGGCCTTTGCGATCCGGATAGGGCAAAGCACCGGGTTCGGCCTCTTCGCCCACGGTGCCAGCCACGACCAGTGGCGGTGCAAACGCCCAGGCCAGCAGGGCGGCCTGGGCCTGGCCCAATGCCCTGGCGTCCTGCTGGTGCCGCCAGGCGGCATTGTGCGCCGGCTGCAGCCACCAGGGCATCAGCGCCAGACTGCCCAGCAGCAGCAACGCCAGCAGCATCAGGATCACCATCCCCTGCTGGGATGGGGGTGATTCAGCCGGCGGACAACACCCGGACATGCGCCACCACACTGCGCGCCAGCGCCGACAGGTCGTAACCCCCTTCCAGCACCGACACGATGCGGCCTTCGGCGTAGGTGTGCGCCAGTCGCACCAGTTGGCGAGTCACCCATTCGTAATCAGACTCGGTGAGCCCCATTGAGCCCATTTCGTCTTCACGGTGGGCGTCAAATCCGGCTGAGATGAAGATCATCTGCGGCTGAAAGGCTTCCAGATTGGGCAGCCAGGCCATTTCCACCGCCTCGCGGAAAGCGGCGCTGCCGCTGCCGGCCTTGAGCGGGATATTGTGCATGTTTGGCCCCAGCGGCACATCGCCACAGTAGGGGTAGAACGGATGCTGGAAAATCGACACCATCATCACCCGAGGGTCGTTCTGGAAGATTTCTTCGGTGCCGTTGCCGTGGTGGACGTCAAAGTCGATGATGGCCACCCGCTCCAGGCCATGCTGCGACAGGGCGTGCGCGGCGGCGATGGCCACGTTGTTGTAAAAGCAGAAGCCCATCGACTTGGCCGACTCGGCGTGGTGGCCGGGCGGGCGAATGCTGCAAAAGGCATTGGGGGCCAGCCCTTCGCACACCATGTCCACCGCCTTGACCGCGCCGCCGGCGGCACGGCGGGCGGCGCGCAGGGTATGCACCATCATCGCGGTGTCCGGGTCTACCCGGTGGGTGCCACTATTGGGCACGCTGGCCTCCAGCGATTCCAGATAGTGCGGTGGATGCACGCGCGCCAGTTGCTGATCGGTGACTTCCGGGGCCTCGACTTCGTGCAGCTCGTCGTACAGCTGCGAAGCCATCAGCTGGTCACGGATGGCAACCAGACGTTCGGGACACTCCGGGTGACCTTCGCCCACATTATGCAGCAGGCAATCCTGATGGGTGATGAAGGCGGTCAGACCGGAACTGGGGAGTTGTTTTTTAATCCATGTCAACAATTGACTGCTTCCTGAGTATTTCGTCCATTGTAGAAAAGGGCTGGGTGTTTCCCCGCGTATGCCCTGACCCGCCTGGCGCGTGGCGACGCAGGCGGGAGACAACGTCATTACCAGATGAACGGTACGCGTTGTTCTTGATCATCACCTTGATCCAGCGCAGAAATTTTGCCTGTTCACACGAGGCCAGCGCAGGAGCGTTATGATTTTAGAATGGATAAAAGTGTGCGCTGAATAGGCAAAAAATGCAATCGTCTGTGGGCCTTATCTGCAGGCTTGGCACTATTGCAGTGCAACATGATTGCGCCCCATCCGGCCTGGCCGGATGGGGCGCAATCAGCATGACCTCCCCGCGACACCAAGCGGGGCAGGCCAGGGGGCTACAACAGCATGTCTTTGGAGACACCCTGGCGGCGCAGCAGCCGGCGCAGGGTTTCCAGGCCTTCGATCTGGATTTGCCGCACCCGCTCGCGGGTCAGGCTCATGCTGGCAGCCAGCTCTTCCAGCGTGCAGATTTCATGGCCATTCAGCCCGTAGCGGCGTTCGATCACCGTGCGTTGTTTTTCATTCAGCTGCTTGAGCCAGTCACGCACGTAACGTTCGATTTCGGCGTTTTGCAACAGGGTGTCGGGCTCTTCCTGCTGCTCGTCGGGAATCGATTCGCCGATGGTCAGCATCGGGTCGATGTCCAGCGGCGCGTCCAGCGAGGCCATGCGTTCGTTCAGGTTGAGAATGCGGCGCACCTCGTCCACCGGCTTGTCTACCAGATGCGCCACTTCCTCCAGCGAGGGCTCGCGTCCGGCCTGCATTTCCAGATGACGCTGGGCGCGCAGGCAGACATTCAGCTCCTTGATCACATGCACCGGCAGGCGAATGGTGCGCGACTGGTTCATGATTGCCCGCTCAATGCTCTGCCGGATCCACCAGGTGGCGTAGGTGGAAAAACGGAAACCGCGCTCAGGGTCAAATTTTTCCAGCGCGTGCATCAGGCCGATATTGCCCTCTTCAATCAGGTCCAGCAGCGCCAGGCCACGGTTGATGTAGTGTTTGGCAATATTCACCACCAGACGCAGATTGTGCTCAATCATGCGCTGGCGGGCGGCAAAGTCGCCCTGCACCACCCGGCGGCACAGGGCTTTTTCTTCTTCGGCGCTGAGCAGGGCGTTATGCCCGATGTCATTCAGATAAATCTGGGTCACATCGGCCAGTTCATCCATGCCGCTGAAAGGCGACTCACGGGTGTCCTCGCTGGCTTCAGCGGCTGCCGGCTCGTCGTCCAGCGACGGCTCCAGGGTGTCTGACAGATCTTCTTCGTGCAGGCTGTCGATGCTGTGGCTCATAGTGTGTCCCCTTGATCCCCCTCGCTGTCCGACACGACGTGGCCGACAGACTCAGGGGGCATTGCCGAGATATTTTTGCGGATCAACCGGCTTGCCAAACCGCCGGATCTCGAAGTGCAGCTTGACCTGGTCGGCGTCGGAGTTGCCCATTTCCGCAATTTTCTGCCCTTTATTGACTACCTGGCCTTCCTTGACCAGCAACTGGTTGTTGTGCGCATAGGCAGTCAGGAAGGTCTTGTTGTGCTTGATGATGATCAGCTTGCCATAGCCGCGCAAACCGGAGCCGCTGTACACCACCTTGCCCTTGGCGGCAGCAGACACCGGCTGACCGGTTTTGCCGCCAATATCCAGGCCTTTGTTACTATCGGTAAACCGGGCAATTACCTTACCCTGCGTCGGCCAGCTCCAGCTGGAAACTTCTTCGTCACCAGTGAAACTACCCGGCGGCGGCTCCATCGGGGCCGGGGCCTCCTTGGCGGCAGGCTTGCCAGCATCCTTCACCGGTTTGCTGGCGCTATCGGTTTTGCTCTTGCTGTCTGTCTTGCTGACGGGCTTGTCTGCCGGTTTTTCAGCTTTTTCAGCCACTTTGCTGGCCGGTTTCTCCACGGCCTTGTCGACAGGTTTGTCGGCTTTGGCCAGTTTTTCGGTTTTTTCGCTGCTCTCCACTGGCGGGGTCGCCTCGGCCAGCGGGCCAACCTTGCGCACTGCCTCAGCCGAGTATGGCAGCTTGACCGCCTTGGGCGACTGCCGGGTACTGCTGTCGGCCACGGGTGGCGTCACTGCCGGCTTGTCTGCCTGGCGCTCAATCACCGGGGCGCTCACTGGCGCAGGCCGGGGCGGCGGAACCGGTTCTGCCGGCGGGGTCAGACGCAACACCTGATCCACCTTGATGACCCCAGGGTCGTCCAGTTGGTTCCAGGCGGCCACTTCACGGTAGTCCTGGCCAAAATTCAATGCAATGCTGTACAGCGTATCACCCGCCTTGACCTTGTAGCTGTCCGGACGGTCGTCGTCCGGATCGCGCGTCGGCGCTGGGCTGCTACTGATAACCGGCACCGGGCTGCGCATCGGTGCGCTGGCCACCGGTGCAGTCATCGGGTAGGCCGGGATATTGGTGCTGCTGGACACGCTGCTGACCTTGATCGGCGTCTTGGCCCGATACGGAATCACCTCGCTTTGCGGCGCAGGCTCCAGTACCCGCACTGGCGCGCTGGCCGGTGGCACATACGGGCTTGGGCTGGCCGGGTAGCTCGAGGCCGTGCGGGACGGCGACGCCCCCTGAACCACCGGAGCCGGGCTTTGTGACAAGGAGCTGCATCCCGTCAGGGTCAATCCCAGGGCGACAAGATAAAACGGTTTACGTGCTAGGCGCATAGTTCACTATCGCTGAATCATATGTAAGACGACCCTGCCTGCTTTGTCTAGCGACTTTGGCAAGGACGGGGGATTTTCTTTGAAACCGGGTTCAACAACCAGATGGTATGTATCATGCACACAACATATTGATGATTTGCCGGGCAGCAAGCCTACTGCTGACCGTTCAGCAGTGGGACAAATCGGACAGGGTCAAGCCGGGTTTTTTGCACAGAATCTTCCTGTTTGTCGATCATCCACAGAAACTGCTCCTGGGTGCCCAGCGGCAGAATCATCCGCCCCCCCACGGCCAGTTGCTCCAGCAGGGCCGGTGGAATATGCGTAGCAGCTGCTGTCATGATAATAGCATCAAACGGTGCCACTTCGGGCAGGCCAAGGTGACCATCACCATATTGCAGCCGGGCCCGCACCTGCTTGACCGCACGCAAATTGGCCCGCGCCCGGTCGAGCAACGCCGCAATGCGCTCAATTGAGTACACCTCGGGAAACAGCTTGGTCAGGATGGCAGTCTGGTAGCCACAGCCGGTGCCAATTTCGAGAATTTTTTTCGGGGATTTGCCGTTGAGCAGCAATTCGGTCATGCGTGCCACGGTAAATGGCTGGGAAATGGTCTGACCATGGCCAATCGGCAAAGCGTCGTCGTCGTAAGCGCGGTGCGCCAGGGCGTTTTCCACAAACAGGTGGCGCGGCAGTTCAGCCATGGCCGCCAGCACGCGCGGGTCGGCAATGCCTTTTTCGCGCAGCCGGTCAACCATCCGGGTGCGCGTGCGGGGTGAAGTCATGCCAATGCCAAGGTGCGGGGTATTCATGATGCGAGCCATGCAGAAAAGGGGTCCAGGGCGGAGTGAGCGGTCAGGTCCAGTTGTAGCGGAGTCAGCGAGACCGCGCCAGCCGCCACGGTATGGAAATCGGTTCCTGGGCCGGCATCTTGAGCGGCACCCACGCCCCCCACCCAATAGACCGTCTCGCCTCGTGGGTTCTGGCTGCGAATCACCGGTTCGGCATGGTGACGCCGGCCCAGCCGGGTGACCTGTAACGGCCCCAGTTGGTCTGGCGCAATATCCGGCACATTGACGTTCAATAACGCAGGGGTGCTCCAGGGTGCCGCCAGCCAGCGCGTCACCAGTTGTTCGGCCACCCGGCAGGCCGAGGCGAAATGCCGGCCAGGTTTGCCGGCCAGCGACAGGGCAACCGCCGGCACACCCAGCAGATAGGCCTCGGTAGCGGCGGCCACGGTGCCGGAGTACAGCGTGTCATCGCCCATGTTCGGACCGTGGTTGATGCCGGAAAACACCATGTCGGGACGCTGTTCCATCAGGCCGGTGATGGCCAGATGGACGCAGTCGGTGGGCGTGCCGTTGACGCTGAAAAACCCGTTGGCGGCCCGGCGGGCAATCAGCGGGCGGTCCAGCGTCAGCGAGTTGGACGCGCCGCTGCGGTCGCGCTCGGGGGCGACCACGGTGACCGAGCCAAAACGCGACAGGGTCTCGGCCAGGGCGGCAATGCCGGGGGCAAAGTAACCGTCGTCGTTGCTGATCAAAAAATTCATGGCGTGTCACTCAAGGTGAATGGGGCGATTGTAACCCGCCAAGGGCAAAAGGCCATGTCATTTCACCGCTGGCACCAGGCCGATGCGCGTGCGCATCAGGCCACGTAGCGCTGGCTGAACGCCAGCATGCGTTCAATCGGTGCCCGGGCAGCGTCCATCTGGGCCGCGCTCAGGTAGTCGATGTGCGTGCCCTGGCCAGCCTGGGCAGCCTGCACTGCCGCAATGGTGTTCAGCTTCATGTATGGACAGGAATTGCACTGGCAGCCGGCGTAAATCGGTGCCTGCAGCAGGTTCAGATCCGGGCGGGCCTGATGCATGTTGTACAGGATGCCGTCTTCGGTGGCGACAAAAATACTGGCCTGCAGATCACCCTGATAGTTTTTGACCCAGTTCAACATGCCTGAGGTGGAACCCACGTAGTCTGCACGTTGCAGTACCGGCAACGGGCTTTCCGGGTGCGCAATCAGGAAAACTTCACCCGGCGCGCTGGCAAAGGCTTCGTTGAGCGCGGTTTCGTTGAACTTGTCGTGCACCTCGCACACTGCCGACCACAGCGGCATGTCGTAGCCGTACTGGAAATTCAGGTAAGCCCCCATATTGCGGTCGGGCGAAAAAATCACTTTTTTGCCTTCGGCGTACAGGTGGGCAATGATGTCGTCAACATTGCGGCTGGTGACAATCCAGTCGGACAGCGCCTTGTGCTCGGCGCTGGAGTTGATGTAGGACACATGCACGTGATCGGGGTAGCTTTCCCGCCAGGCCCGCAAGGCACCGACATCGGTCTGGGTGACCAGCGAGCAGGTGGAGCCGGCATCAGGCAGAATCACCGTGGCCTGGGGGTTGAGAATCTTGGCGGTTTCCGCCATGAAGCGCACACCGGCAAACACGATGATGTCGGCCTGGGCGTCGCGGGCATACAAGGAAAGCTCCAGGCTGTCGCCCACCTTGTCAGCCATATGCTGGATTTCAGGTGCAGTGTAGTAATGGGCGAGGGTCACAACACGGGGGGACATCGGGTTTGGCTCCTGCCGCAGAAAAGGCGGCTGATATTGGGCAAGGCTGCAGAGGCTCTGCTGCAGTGCGCTGCCGCCGGCTGACGAAGCGGGCAGTGCAATGCATCATGAAATGAACCGCGTCAGAACCAGGGCTGACAACCCGGTTTTGCGCGCACGAAAATCGAAACATAGCAAAAAAGCCACAGCGCTGCCAGCGACACGCCGCCGGCAGCATGGTAATGACCCGCCGTTTTTGCGAAGGGAAACAGACTGGTAGATAATGTTGCATTGCACAATACTCACCCGGTATTGTACTCAGGCTGCCGATGCAGTGCGCTCTATCCCCCCGCAGAGAGCACTTGCCCGCATGTTTTGCCAGACAGATTCCGCCGTGGCCCAAGTGGTCCGCCCGGCAGTCTGCCCTTTGAGACTGGCAAACCAACGACCGACGGCCACATTGCGGACAGCACGCGGCCATCCCCGCCTGTCTGGCCCTGCTGGCGACGCCGGTCATCCCGTGCGTCACGATAAAACTGATTGAATGACCAGGCTAAAACCATGAAACCGCACTATTTAACGCCACTTTTTGCCCCCCGCACCGTTGCCGTCATCGGGGCCAGCGACACGCCGGGCTCGGTGGGCCAGGCGGTGTTTGCCAACCTGCTGGCCGGGGGTTACCAAGGCAAACTCTATCCGGTCAACCTGAATCACCGCGTGGTGGGCGGCATTGCTGCCGTGCCCAATGTGAAAATGCTTGAGGTGGATATCGACCTGGCCGTGGTCACCACCGCCATCCGCTCGCTGCCGGGCGTGATGAAAGACTGTGCCAAAAAAGGCGTGAAGGCCGTACTGCTCACCCGCGAGTTTGCCGATACCGACGAGCTGGAAAGCGAGGTCATGAACGAATCGCTGGCCATTGCCAAACGCGCCGGCGTCCGTGTGCTTGGCCCGAACATGCTTGGCCTGATGCGCCCGGTGATCGGCCTGAACGCCAGCAATTATTCCGCCAAGGTGCGCCCCGGCAATCTGGCGCTGGTGGCGCACTCGTCGGCACTGTGTACCGCCATGCTGGACTGGGCCGAAGCCAAGGGCATTGGTTTTTCCAGCGTGATTTCGATGGGCGAAAGCTCGGATCTGGATTTTGGCGAAATCCTCGATTACCTGGTGGCCGACGGCTACACCCAGGGGATTTTGCTGCATGTGCATTCCATCCACGACGCGCGCCGCTTCATGAGCTCGCTGCGCGCTGCCGCGCGCGGCAAGCCGGTGGTGGTGATCAAGTCGGGCCGTTATCTGGACCAGCACACCGGGCTGACCCACTCCAGCCACATGGTGGCCAGCGGCGATGTGTTTGATTCGGCGCTGGCACGCGCGGGTGTGCTGCGGGTCAACACCATTGCCCAGCTGTTTACCGCTGCCCGCGTGCTGGCCGCCAAATACCGCGTGCTGGGCACCCGGCTGGCGATTGTCACCAACGGCATCGGCCCTGGCGTGCTGGCCGCTGACAGCGTGATGAGCTACGGTGCCGAACTGGCGCAGCTGTCGCCGGACACCATGCAGCTGCTGAACGAAGAACTGCCGCGCAACTGGTCGCGCGCCAACCCGGTGGACATCATCGGCGACGCCAGCCCGGTGCGTTTCCGCATGGCGGTCAAGGCCTGTCTGGACGACCCGAACGTGGATGGCGTGCTGGTGATCTTCACCCCGCAGGCCGGTACCGACCACCACACCACCGCCGAACTGATGGTGGGCCTGCAAAAGGAAACCACCAAGCCAATGTTCATGTCCTGGCTTGGTGATTCGAAAGTGGCCTCCAGCCGCGAGCTGTTCAGCCGCGCGCGCATGGCACACTTCCGCACCCCGGAATTTGCCGTGGAAGTGTTCCGCTCGCTGGCCTCGTTCCACTACAACCAGCAATTGCTGATGCAAACCCCCGGCCCGCTGCAGGGCGAGCACACCGCGCCGGACGTGGCACGGGCGCAGATCATCATCGACGCTGCGCTGACCCAGGGTCGGGAAGTGCTGTCGGAGCGCGAATCCAAGGAAATCCTGGCGGCGTTTGACATCCCGGTGAATGAAACCCGGCTGGCCACCACTGCCGAGGAAGCCGTGGCCCACGCCGAAACACTGGGTTACCCGGTGGTGCTGAAAATCGACTCGCCGGACGTGATTTACAAGTCCGACGTGGGCGGGGTGGAGCTGAACATCACCAGCAGTGCCTCGGTGCGGGAAACCTTTGCCAATATTCTCACCCGCACCCGTCAGGCCATGCCGGATGCACTGGTGCATGGTGTGTCGGTGCAATCCATGGTGCGCCGTCGCCATGCCCGCGAGCTGATGATGGGCGTGGTGCACGACAACACCTTTGGCCCGGTCATCACCTTTGGCACCGGCGGCATCGCCACCGAAATCCAGCACGACCGCACCATCGCCCTGCCGCCGCTGAACAGCTATCTGGCCGAAAAAATGATTACCCGCACCCGGATCAGCAAAACCCTGGGCGAGTTCAAGAACATGCCGGCGGTGGATTTGGAACTGGTCAAGCAGTTGCTGGGCCGGGTGTCGGAAATGGTCTGTGAGCTGCCCGACCTGCTGGAAATGGACATCAACCCGCTGCTGGTGGACGACCGTGGCGGCGTGGTGCTGGATGCGCGCATCATCGTGCGCAAGACCCGCCACTCGCGCCGCTACCGGCATATGGCGATCATGCCCTACCCGTCGGACATGGTGGAGCAGATGGTGCTGAACGACGGCACCGAAGTGACCATCCGCCCGATGCGCCCGGAAGACGCCGACATGCAGCAGGAGTTTGTGCGCAACCTGTCGGAAGAAAGCCGCTACAACCGCTATATGTCCAGCATCAAGCAGCTGTCGCAGTCGGTGCTGGTGCGCTTCACCCAGCTGGACTTCGACCGGGAAATGGCGCTGGTGATGACCCGCATGGTGGATGGCCACGAAGAGCAGCTGGGCGTGGCGCGCTACTTTACCGACCCGGACAACGAGTCGTGCGAGTTTGCCCTGGTGGTGGCCGACAACTGGCAAGGACGCGGCATTGGCCCGATCATGATGCACCGGCTGTTTGACGCGGCCAAGAAGCAGGGGCTGACCATCATGCGCGGCGAGGTGCTGGCCAATAACAAGGGCATGCTCAAGCTGATGGGCAAGATTGGCTTTACCGTCTCGCCGCACCCGGAAGACCGCCAGCTGACCTGGGTGACCCGGCCACTGTAAGCTTCCCGGTACCGGCTTTTGCCTCCCGTCCCTCCCCCGACCGGGCCAACAAGGCCGGTTGGGCTGCGGCAGCCGTGCCACTCTGGCGCGGCTGTTGATTTAAACACTTGCAAGTAAAAGGAAAAGCGGCTTAAAATCGCAGCCTTTTTACTGTCTGATTAAACTAGGAACCACCATGGTTGTGATTCGTCTTGCTCGCGGCGGCGCCAAGAACCGTCCGTTTTTCAATATCGTCGTGACCGATTCCCGCAACCGCCGCGACGGCCGCTTTATCGAACGCGTTGGCTTCTACAACCCGGTTGCCAATGAGCGTCAGGAACGCGTGCGTCTGGCAATGGACCGCGTGAGCTACTGGACCGGCGTTGGCGCCCAGGTGACCGAAGCTGTCGCCAAGCTGCTGAAGCAACAGAAAGTGACCGCCTGAGCATGTCAGGCACCCCTGTGATGACCGGCCAAGCGCCGCCCAGTGAGGACGCACTGGTCAGCATGGGTTATATCTCTGGCGCGTTCGGGATTCGCGGCTGGGTGAAAATCCACGCCGACACCGAATACGCCGACAGCCTGTTCGACTACCCACGCTGGTGGCTGGGCCGCCCTGGCGGTGCATGGCAGGCCTACACGCTGGAAGACGGCGCGGTGCACACCAAGGCCATTGCGGCCAAGCTCCAGGGCATTGCCGGGCGTGATGAGGCCGCCGCATTGCGCGGCCTGACCATCGCCATCGAACGCAGCGAGCTGCCACCCGCCGAAGAAGGCGAATACTACTGGGCCGACCTGATCGGCCTGTCGGTAATCAACCTTCAGGGTGAACTGCTGGGCCAGGTCAGCGAGTTGCTGGCCACAGGTGCTGCCAACGATGTGCTGGTGGTGCATCAGGACCAGACCGAACGGCTGATTCCCTTTGTGGCCGCCTACGTGCTGGAAGTCGATCTGCCCGGCAAGACCGTGCGGGTTGACTGGGGGCTGGACTACTGACGATGCAGATTGATGTCGTCACCCTGTTTCCCGAGATGTTTACCGCGCTGACCGCCAGCGGCGTCACCCGCCGGGCACTGGAGCAGGGCATCTGGCAACTGCACACGCACTACCCCCGGGATTTTGCCTACGACAATTACCGTACGGTGGATGACCGCCCTTACGGTGGCGGGCCTGGCATGGTCATGCGGGTAGAGCCGCTGGAAGGCGCGCTTCAGGCCGCTCGTCGTCGTCAGGCAGAAGCGGGCGTGCCACAGAGCCACTGCATTTATCTGTCGCCGCAAGGCCGACCGCTGACCGATGCCCGCGTGCGGGAACTGTCTGCCCTGCCTGGCCTGATTTTACTGGCCGGACGTTACGAAGGCGTGGACGAACGGTTAATCGACCGTCAGGTTGATGAAGAAATTTCACTGGGCGACTATGTGCTGTCCGGCGGTGAATTGCCGGCCATGGTGCTGATGGATGCGATTATCCGTCTGCTGCCGGGGGTGCTGAACCACGCCCAGTCTGCCGAACAGGACTCGTTTGTGGATGGCCTGCTGGATTGCCCCCACTACACCCGGCCTGAAGAATACCAAGGCATGCGCGTGCCGGATGTTTTACTGTCCGGCGACCATGCCCTGATTGCCCGCTGGCGACTCAAGCAGTCACTCGGACGCACGGCCCGCCGTCGCCCCGACCTGCTTGCCCATCGCCCGCTGTCCAAACTGGAATCTCGGCTGCTGGCTGAGTATCAGCAGGAACAAGATTCCGCATAACAACAGGAGTTTCTCCCATGAATCTGCTGCAACAACTTGAGCAGGAAGAAATCGCCCGTCTGGGTAAAACCATCCCTGATTTTGCACCGGGTGACACCGTGATCGTGCAAGTGAAGGTGAAGGAAGGCAACCGTGAGCGTCTGCAGGCTTACGAAGGTGTGGTGATTGCCAAGAAAAACCGTGGCCTGAACAGCGCCTTTACCGTGCGCAAGATCTCCGCCGGCACGGGCGTGGAACGGACGTTCCAGACCTACTCGCCGCTGGTTGCCCAGATCGAAGTGAAGCGCCGTGGTGACGTGCGTCGTGCCAAGCTGTACTACCTGCGCGAACGTTCGGGCAAGTCGGCTCGTATCAAGGAAAAGCTGCCGGCACGCAAGGTGGTGGCTGCCAAGGCGTAAACCGCTCAGGCATCCCCATTCAGGCATTGATTGCCCAGCTGTCTCGAAAAAAGCACGCCATCAGGCGTGCTTTTTTTATGACCAACGCCACACATCAGGGTACGCTGCCCATTTCCTGGAGTGTTCTGGAGTGCCACCATGCCTCGCCCTGCCATCTTGCCGCTGGAACACGCGGTCATCGCCGCCCCCTTTGGCTGTCTTGGCCTGAGCGCCGAACCCGAGGTAATTACCGCCATCCGCTTTCTGCCCGCCGATGCCCCGCTGCAGTCGCCGCGTGCTGGCTCGCTGTGCGCACAGCTGGCAGATGAGCTGGCCCACTACTGGCAGCACCCCGACCATGTCTTCAGCCTGCCTTTGCGGGCGGATGGCACAGCTTTTCAGCAGCGGGTGTGGCAGGCCATGTGCGCCATCCCCTCTGGCCAGGTGGCGTGCTATGGCGACTTGGCCCGCCAGCTAGGCAGCGCCGCCCGCGCGGTGGGGGGCGCATGTGGGCGCAATCCGCTGCCGATTGTGATTCCCTGTCACCGGGTGGTGGCCGCACACGATCTGGGTGGGTTTAATCAGTCACGCGGGGAAAATACCCTGTCAATCAAACGCTGGCTGTTGCAGCACGAGGGCAGTTGGCCGGGCAATGCCCAATAAAAACCCCGCCAGGCCGCAGGGGCGAGGCGGGGTTGCCAGAGTGGCACACGGATAGGGTTGGCGTCAGTTCAAACCTCAGGCCGGCACAGCGCTGCCTTTGTCCTTGGCGCTTTTGTCCTTGCTGGTTTCCTTGACAAACTCCAGCCGGACCTTGCCTTGCTCG
This sequence comes from Aquaspirillum sp. LM1, assembly GCF_002002905.1. NCBI lineage: Bacteria > Pseudomonadati > Pseudomonadota > Betaproteobacteria > Neisseriales > Aquaspirillaceae > Aquaspirillum > Aquaspirillum sp. LM1. Next base: position 2,788,433 of record NZ_CP019509.1, read on the forward strand.
TCCAGATCGACCGTCACTTCGCCGCCATCGGCCAGCCGGCCAAACAGCAGTTCGTCGGCCAGCGCCTTGCGGATGGTGTCCTGAATCAGCCGCGCCATTGGCCGGGCCCCCATCTGCGGGTCGAAACCGTTCTTGGCCAGATGCGCCTTCAGCGCCTCGGTAAAGTGGATATCCACCTTCTTTTCGGCCAGTTGTGCTTCCAGCTGCATCAGGAACTTGTCCACCACGCGCAGGATGATCGCTTGGTCCAGCATCTTGAACGAAATGGTGGCATCCAGCCGGTTGCGGAACTCCGGCGTGAACAGCCGCTTGATATCGGCCATCTCATCGCCGCTGGACTTGCTGCTGGTAAAGCCGATGCTGGACTTGCTCAGGCTTTCTGCGCCAGCGTTGGTGGTCATGATGATCACCACATTGCGGAAGTCCGCCTTGCGTCCGTTATTGTCCGTCAGCGTGCCATGATCCATCACCTGCAGCAGCACATTGAAGATGTCCGGATGGGCCTTTTCGATTTCGTCCAGCAGCAGCACCGCATACGGATGCTTGGTGATCTGCTCGGTAAGCAGGCCGCCCTGTTCAAAACCGACATAGCCCGGCGGTGCGCCAATCAGCCGCGACACGGCGTGACGCTCCATGTATTCGGACATGTCAAAGCGCAGCAACTCCACGCCCAGCGTGTAGGCCAGCTGTTTGGCCACTTCAGTCTTGCCCACCCCGGTAGGGCCGGAGAACAGGAAGGAGCCAATCGGCTTGGACGGGTTGCCCAGCCCAGAGCGCGACATCTTGATGGCAGCGGCCAGCGCATCAATGGCGGCATCCTGACCAAACACCACGTTTTTCAGATCGCGGTCCAGCGTCTTGAGCGCGCTGCGGTCGTCGTTGGACACCGTCTTGGCCGGAATCCGGGCAATCTTGGTGATGATGTCCTCGATTTCCGGCTTGGAAATCACTTTCTTCTGCCGCGACTTCGGCAGCAGGCGCTGGGCAGCACCGGCTTCGTCGATCACGTCAATCGCCTTGTCTGGCAGATGGCGGTCGTTGATGTAGCGCGCGGCCAGCTCGGCAGCGGTGGTCAGCGCGGCGGCGGTGTACTTCACCCCATGGTGGGCTTCAAAGCGCGACTTCAGCCCACGCAGGATTTGCACGGTCTGCTCCACCGTCGGTTCGACCACGTCGATTTTCTGGAAGCGCCGCGACAGGGCGTTGTCCTTCTCGAAAATGCCACGGTATTCGTTGTAGGTGGTGGCACCAATGCAGCGCAGCGTACCGTTGGACAAAGCCGGCTTGAGCAGGTTGGAAGCATCCAGCGTGCCGCCCGACGCCGCCCCCGCCCCAATCAGGGTGTGGATTTCGTCGATGAACAGAATGGCATGCTTGTCCTCGGTCAATTGCTTGATCACGCTCTTGAGCCGTTGCTCAAAATCGCCACGATACTTGGTGCCCGCCAGCAGCGAGCCCATGTCCAGCGAATAGACGGTGGCTTCCGCCAGCACTTCGGGCACCTCACCCTGCACAATGCGCCGCGCCAGGCCTTCGGCGATGGCGGTTTTGCCCACCCCGGCCTCACCCACCAGCAGTGGGTTGTTCTTGCGCCGGCGGCACAGGGTCTGGATTACCCGCTCCAGCTCCTGGTCGCGGCCAATCAGCGGGTCGATCTTGCCGGCCACCGCCTGCTGGTTGAGGTTTTGCGTGTAGTTTTCCAGGGCACCGCCGTGGCCGGCCCCTTCCTGCTCGTCGCTGCTCTCCTCACTGCTGCTGCCCCGGGCGGGCGGCTCGGCGCTTTTCTGTTTGGAAATACCGTGCGAGATGTAGTTGACCACATCCAGGCGGCTGATGTTCTGCTGGTGCAGGTAGTACACCGCGTGCGAATCCTTTTCGCCAAAAATGGCCACCAGGATATTGGCACCCGTGACTTCCTTCTTGCCAGACGACTGCACATGCAGGATGGCGCGCTGGATCACGCGCTGGAAGCCCAGGGTAGGCTGGGTTTCCACCTCGTCGGAGCCGGACACGGTTGGCGTGTGCTGTTCGATGAATTCGGACAGGTTTTTGCGCAACTGGTCGAGATTGGCACCGCAGGCGCGCAGCACGTCCGCAGCAGACGGGTTGTCGAGCATGGCCAGCAGCAGATGTTCTACGCTGATGAATTCATGGCGTTTCTGACGTGCGTCCATGAAGGCCATGTGCAGGCTGACTTCAAGTTCTTGGGCAATCATCCGTTTTCCTCCATTACGCACTGCAAGGGGTGCTGGTGAACACGAGCCATATCCAGCACCTGATCGACCTTGGTGGCGGCAATATCTTTGGTATAAACACCACAGACGCCTCGCCCCTCGGTGTGAACGGTGAGCATGACCCGGGTGGCTTGTTCTTGATCCATCCGAAAGATGCGTTGCAAAACTTGCACCACAAACTCCATCGGCGTGAAATCGTCGTTCAAAAGTAAAACTTTGTACAAAGGTGGCGGGGCCACCCGCGTTTTTTGGGGGACGAGGGCAACGTCGTCCTGGGTGCGTCTGGGCATACCGGTGGAACTCACTCTTCGGTTACTCTCATTTTGGCGTGAGCCAAGGCTTTTTCAAGGTAAGAATCCTAACGGATTCAGCCAACTACTGCTCAACTCGATGGCCGGCATCGACCGTTCCGGCCAGCAAACCCAGTGTGGGCAAGGTTTGATGACATTTACCTGTGTGGCGGATCAGGTCAAAATCTTCCTGTTGTCATCAGATAAAATAATGGTGTGGCACCCGCGCCCACTGCACGCTGATGTCCATTCCCCGACAGCCATTGTCAGGTCCCGCACAGGGATGAAGGCCACCGCCCACCGCTGCGTCGTCCACGCCAGCCCACACGCCAGCCCATGGTTCAAGCAGCAAGCCACCGGCAGGGGGGCTGCTGTGCCGGGCGCATGACAAGGTGTCATGCAAATCATCGGCCAGCTTGTTGCATGGGGGCTGCCCCCCCCCCGGTGGCCGCCGGGCCAACAGCCCTGGCCTCAACATGGTGCGCACCAGCCCGATCACGGCGCATAGCCCTGGCGCGCCTTGTGCAGACCCAGGCAAAAACCGGCAGAAAACCCCAGAGTGCCGCAGGGGCATTGCGTAAAATAAACCGAAAACGCTTGACGCCGTCCTCAGGGTCACGTAAAACCCTTATTCAGGTGGCGGGCTTGACCTCGTTTTGCAGTACCGGATTGCCTCCGCGATGCTCGCTAAAACACCAAAGTGAAAGCTTCGTAGTATCGGGGTTCACCACCCCTGTTTTTTTGTTAGGGATGTAAATACATATGGCAACTGGTACCGTCAAGTGGTTCAACGACGCTAAAGGTTTTGGCTTCATCACTCCGGATGACGGTGGTGAAGATCTGTTCGCGCATTTCTCCGCGATCAACATGAACGGTTTCAAGACCCTGAAAGAAGGACAGCGTGTGTCCTTCGATGTGACCCAAGGTCCGAAGGGCAAGCAAGCTTCCAACATCCAGGCCGCCTAACCGCGCCCTGTCTGTTGCGATAGTACGCTATCCGTACAAAAAAACCCGCCTTGGCGGGTTTTTTTGCGTGTGCACTGCAACAAAATCCCCAGGCACCCCCATATGTCCGCGTTTTGTCCTGCACAGGACTCAAATGCATGAGTACAAATGTCATAAGTACAAATACTCATTCTGTCAACAAGGGCTTTACAGGGCGGCAATATATGATATAAATGCCCATGTGCTTCGGGGATGGCCCCATTTTTTTAAGGAAACAAGCAAGATGGCAACTGGTATCGTCAAATGGTTCAACGACGCAAAAGGCTTTGGCTTCATCACTCCGGACGACGGCGGTGAAGATCTGTTTGCGCATTTCTCCGCAATCAACATGAACGGCTTCAAAACCCTCAAGGAAGGCCAACGCGTGTCGTTTGACGTGGCCCAGGGGCCGAAGGGCAAGCAGGCAGCCAACATCCAGGCTGCCTGAGCGCCGTACGCCTGCCGGGCCTCAGCGGCCCGGCATGGCCAAGAAAAAACCCGCCACACCGGCGGGTTTTTTCTTGGCGCAGGATAATGCTTACATGCGCTCGATCATGGCGTCGCCAAAGGCCGAGCAGCTGACCTCCTGAGCGCCTTCCATCAGGCGGGCAAAGTCATAAGTCACCACCTTGTCGGTGATGGCTTTTTCCATCGAGCTGATGATCAGGTCGGCGGCTTCGGTCCAGCCCATGTGACGCAGCATCATTTCAGCCGACAGAATCAGCGAACCCGGGTTCACCTTGTCCAGGCCAGCATACTTCGGCGCGGTGCCGTGGGTGGCTTCAAACATGGCCACGCTGTCGGACAGGTTGGCACCCGGTGCAATGCCAATACCGCCCACCTGGGCTGCCAGTGCGTCGGAGATGTAGTCGCCGTTCAGGTTGCAGGTGGCGATCACGTCGTATTCAGCCGGGCGCAGCAGGATTTGTTGCAGGAACGCATCAGCGATGGCGTCCTTGACAATGATTTCCTTGCCGGTTTTCGGGTTGGTGAACTTGCACCACGGGCCGCCGTCGATCGGCTGGGCACCAAACTCGTTCTTGGCCAGGTCGTAGGCCCAGTCACGGAAGCCACCTTCGGTGAACTTCATGATGTTGCCCTTGTGCACAATGGTCACCGACTTGCGGTCGTTGTCGATCGCGTATTCGATGGCCTTGCGCACCAGACGCTCGGTACCTTGCTTGGACACCGGCTTGATGCCAATGCCGGAGGTGTCCGGGAAACGGATTTTCTTCACGCCCAGTTCGGTTTGCAGGAAGTTGATCAGTTTCTTGGCGCCTTCGCTTTCGGCTTGCCATTCGATGCCGGCGTAGATGTCTTCGGTGTTTTCACGGAAGATCACCATATTGGTCAGGTCCGGGCGCTTCAGCGGCGAGGGTACGCCGGTAAAGTAGCGCACCGGGCGCAGGCAGACGTACAGGTCGAGTTCCTGACGCAGCGCCACGTTCAGCGAACGGATACCACCGCCCACCGGCGTGGTCATCGGGCCTTTGATCGACACCACATAGTCGCGCAGGGCAGCCATGGTTTCTTCCGGCAGCCACACATCGCCACCGTACACGCGGGTGGATTTTTCCCCGGCGTAGATTTCCATCCAGTGGATTTTTTTGCTGTTGTTGTAGGCTTTGGCCACGGCGGCGTCGACCACCTTGATCATCACCGGGGTGATGTCGATGCCGATGCCGTCACCTTCGATGAACGGGATGATCGGGTTGTTCGGAATAGCCTGGCCCGGGATGATTTTCTGGCCGTCTTGGGGTACGGAAATGTGGGAAGTCGTCATGCCTGCTCCATCATGGATTGTCGTGTGGGAGTGCGTGCGCATGCCGCAAAAGGCCCTGGCGCCGGCTCGTGACCGGTTCCTGATGGACGGCTGCCTGTGGCGAGGCAGGTCGGACGGGTTCTCGACATGCGCATAAACTGATCGGTTTGGAATCAAAATCGGGGCGGGGAGAGTGCGAGCCGGTCGCGCGCTGAACCGCGACGGACAAGTTATAGGTATCGAAAATTTTTCGCGTCTCCTCAGCCTGATATTATCACGTAAAACCGTTTGCTCGGCTAGAGGATGTTCGATTTCGCGCATCCGTGCGCTGTTTCGCACCTCTTTGGGGCACCGGCTTATGTTGCCATGCAGCATGAAACCGGCAAAAAATCCGCATTTTTCACAAGGGCCGCTATGCCGGAACTGATTGTCTTCAATAAACCATATGGGGTGATCTGCCAGTTCTCCCCGCACCCCACCCACCCCAGTCTGGCTGATTACGTCCACACGCCGGACGTATATCCGGCAGGCCGGCTGGATACCGACAGCGAAGGTCTGTTGCTGCTGACCGCCGATGGCGCTTTGCAGCATGACATCAGCCATCCGCAGCGCAAACTGGCCAAAACCTACTGGGTGCAGGTGGAAGGCATTCCCGACGACGCGGCCCTGGCACAGCTGCGTCAGGGGGTAGACCTGGGCGATTTTGTCACCCGCCCGGCCCAGGCGCGGCGGATTGACCCACCGGCGCTGTGGCCGCGCACCCCGCCGATCCGGGTGCGGCAAAGCGTGCCGGACAGCTGGCTGGAACTGATCATCACCGAAGGCAAAAACCGCCAGGTGCGGCGGATGACCGCCAAGGTGGGCCATCCCACCCTGCGCCTGGTGCGGGTGGCCATTGGCGAATGGACGTTGGATGGCCTGCAGCCAGGCGAATTGCGCCAGCTCAGTGTGCCCCTTGCCAAGCCTGGCAAACCAGCGCACCATGACTGTGCCATGTTACGCGCCACGCGCCCGGCCTCATCCCGGCCCGGAGTCCGCAGCCGTCATGCCAGTCGACGCCGCTGATCCACGTTGACCCCACTGCCTGGCGGCGCGCCACCCGCGCACCGCTGGTTCACGCCGGCCATTGCCCCGCAGGCTGCTTGCTGCGCCGTCAATCCGCGCCGGGATTCCGACCTTCATCTGATCGCCGCTGCCGCATGAATACACCTTCCGAACTGAACGCCGTGGCCTGGGAAATCGCCCAGACCCTGATCAAAGGCTTTAACAAGCACTATCGACTGTTCCGCGAATGCTCGCGCAATGCCAAGGATTATTTTGACGAGGGCAACTGGATGGCCATGCAGGGTGCCATCACCGAGCGGATCCAGTTTTACACCGAACGGGTGATGGAAACCGTCGAACAGCTGCAATGCCGCTTTCATGCTGACGTACTGGAAGACAGCACCTGGCAACAGGTCAAGCTGTACTTTATCGGCATGCTGATGAATCACAAGCAGCCAGAGCTGGCCGAAACGTTTTTTAATTCGGTGTTCTGTCGCATCCTGCACCGCGATTATTTCAACAGCGACTTCATTTTTACCCGGCCAGTGATTTCCACTGACTATATCGACTCCGATCCGCCGGTTTACCGCAGCTACTATCCGGGCCAGAACGGCCTGCGCCAGACACTGGAGCAGATTGTGGCCGATTTTGGCTGGAAACGTCCGTTTGCCCACCTTCGGCGCGATATCGTCAAGGTGCTGCGCGCCGTGCGCGAGCACCAGGGCGGGCGCTGGCCCACCCCGGATGTGAACTACCAGATTCAGGTGCTGTATTCCGGCTTTTACCGCAACAAGTCGGCCTACATCATGGGCAAGGTGATCAACGGCAACCAGAGCTATCCGTTTGCCATCTGCGTGATGCACAACGACGACGGCCTGCTGGAACTCGACACCGTGCTGCTGGAGCCGTGGCGCATTGGTGTGCTGTTCTCGTTCAGCCGGGCGTATTTTCTGGTGGAAATGGAAGTACCGTCCGGCTATGTGCAGTTTTTGCGCAGCATGCTGCCGTGGAAAACCAAGGCGGAAATCTACACCATGCTCGGCCTGCAAAAGCAGGGCAAGAACACCTTCTACCGCGATTTCATGCACCACCTGCAGCACTCCAACGACGATTTCATCATCGCCCCCGGCATTCGCGGCCTGGTGATGCTGGTGTTCACCCTGCCGTCCTACCCGTTTGTGTTCAAGCTGATCAAGGACGTGTTTGGCAGCTCGAAAGACGTCGACCGCCCGACGGTGAAGGCAAAATACCTGCTGGTGAAACGTCACGACCGGGTGGGGCGCATGGCCGACACGCTGGAATACTCCAATGTGGCCTTTCCGAAAAAACGCTTTACCGAAGAGCTGCTGCACGAACTGCGCACCCTGGCCCCCTCGTTGCTGGAAGAAACCAGCGACAGCCTGATCATTAAGCACTTGTACATCGAGCGGCGGATGAAACCGCTGAACATGTACCTGGACAACGCCACACCAGAGCAAAAAGAGCACGCGGTGCGCGAATACGGCGATGCGATCAAAGACCTGGCCCAGGCCAATATTTTCTCCGGTGACCTGCTGTTCAAGAACTTTGGCGTGACCCGTTATGGCCGGGTGATTTTCTACGACTATGACGAAATCGAATACATGACCGACTGTAATTTCCGCGATATTCCGGAAGCGCCGTCGCCCGAGTACGAGATGGCGTCGGAACCGTGGTACCCGGTGGCCAAGAACGATATCTTCCCGGAAGAATTCGCCTCTTTCCTGCTGGGTGACCCGATGGTGCGCAAGCTGTTCCTGCAACACCACCGCGACCTGCTGTCGCCCAAATACTGGCGCACCCAGCAGGACAATATCCGCGCCGGCAAGATGGACAACTTCTACCCTTATCCACAGGAACTGCGGCTGAGCAAGCGCTATCCTGACCGCAAAGCCCCCTGCACCTGAACGGCGCACATGGAGGTAAACTGACGGTTTTATCCTGTTACACCGCCGCCATGAGCCAGAAACCTCCGATGACCCAGGCCATCCGCCAGCTGCGCAGCCAGCAGGTGGCCTGGACCGACCATCTGTATACCTACGAAGAAAAGGGCGGCACCCGTGTCTCTGCCCGTGAACTGGGCGTGGAAGAACACGCGGTGATCAAGACGCTGATCATGCACGACGAGCACAAGCACCCGCTGGTGGTGCTGATGCACGGCGACTGCGAAGTGTCCACCAAAAATCTGGCGCGTCATCTGGGGGTGAAAAGCATCGAGCCGTGCCCACCAGCGATTGCCGACAAGCACTCAGGCTATCAGGTGGGCGGCACCAGCCCATTTGGCACACGCCAGCGCATGCCGGTGTATATGGAAGCCAGCATTGCCGAGCTGCCGCGCATTTATCTGAATGGCGGCAAGCGTGGCTATCTGATCGGGCTGGACCCGGCGGAGGTGGTGCGGGTGCTGGCCCCCACCCTGGTGAATGTGGCAGTGGCCGGCTAAAGACGCGCGGATTGATTCAGAAAAATCGTGCTTGCCAAAAGCAAAACCCAATAAAAGCAACAACCTGGATTCCCGCCTTCGCGGGAATGACGATTTTTTCAGCGTATCCCTAAGGCGGCGGCAGACGCGCTGCGCCCGCCTTGGCAGGAAGCGCAGCGGCGAAAAAAGCCCGGCTTACGCCATCGACTTGGCGCTTTGCAGCCGCGCCAGCTGGCAGACAATCCAGGCTTTTTGCGCCGCTTCCCGGCGCTTGCCATTCAGGTGCTCGAGAATCCGCTCGCGGGTGTGGTTGAAGCTGACCGTTTCGCCGCGCTGAATCGCATCGCAACGCAGCACATGCAGGCCAATGGGCGATTCAATCGCGTCGGACACTTCGCGCACGTCCATGCCAAACGCCGACGGTTCCAGTTCGGGAAACAACTGGCCGCGCTTGAGCGTGCCCAGCAGGCCGCCCTGCATGGCGGTGGGGCAGTGCGAATGGCGCAATGCCGCCTTGGCGAAGCTGTCTTCGTCTACCAGGGTTGGGCGCAAACGGTCGAACAGCGCCAGCGCCTTCACCTGTTCGCGGGCGTTGTTGAAGGTGAGCAGGATATGGCGCAGGGTGCGGGTTTCCGGGCGACAGAAGGCGTCGGGATGGTCGCGGTAGTAGCGCTCGGCGTCGGCATCGCTGGCCAGTTCGGCCTGGCTGGCCACTTGCTCCAGCAGGGTTTCCACCCGCAGGTCGCGCAGGATGGCCTCGCTCAGGCTGTCTTCGTTCAGGCCAATGCCGCCCAGTTCGGCGTCAAGCTCGTCCTGGGTGGGATAGCGGCTGCGCAGGGTGGCCAGCCGCTCATTCAGCGTGGCGTCCGGCACACTGACCTGGGCGGCTTCGCGGCTGGTGAGAATCGCCTGTTCCAGCTGCTGCTGGCGCAGGGCAATCTTGCCCAGCCGCTTGCGCTCGTCATCGTTCAGGGCGTGTGGGGCGCGCTGAAACAGCTCCCAGGCCAGTTTGAGTTCAAGGTAGGCTTGCATGGTTCACCTCTTCCACCGTCTCTTCTTCCGTGCCCTCCGCCGGGCCTAGCAGGGTTTCACCCACTTGGAACACCCGGCCCGGCAGCGCGTCAAAGTGCAGGTGGTAGGCCACGCCGCCAGGCGCATCGCGAATCACCCGCAGCACTTCGCCCACACTGCCCGCCGGAATCACCGCTTCGCCGCCCAGGGTCAGCGCCACGCTGGGCAGCACCTTGTCGCGGAACTCAAACCGCGACGGCGTCCATGGGTCGTCGATGTCGATCAGTTCTTCTTCACGACAGCCGACAATCCGGCCTTCTTCAAGAAAATGCACCGAATAGATGATCTGGTCCTGCAAGAAGGTGCCGACATCGACCACATGACCAATGGTCCCCCGGCGCACCAGCGGTGCCCCCACCGGCAAGCCGGGGTAGGTGCCGTCGTTTTTGACGTTGCGCACCAGGCGCACGCCGTCGCCATACTCCCAGCGTGCGTTCATCATGATGTGAATACCCGATCCAGTGACACAAACGAGGTATGGCCGCCGTTGGGCAGGTTATGCTGCTGGAACACGCGGAACACTTTTTCGGTTTGCGCGTCGGATTCGACAAAATCCAGGTAGGCGCGCTCCAGCCACAGGCGGTAAATGGCCCGCTGCGCCGATTCTTCCGGCGGCATATTGGCCGCATGGCGGGCGAGGTAGTCGTGAAAGCGCTGCAAAATATGCAGGCGATTCACTTGCACCACGGACGGGGTGTACGGCACGGCAAAATACTCGAGAAAATCTTCTGCACTGGAGAGTTCGTCGAGTGCTTCCAGCAACGTCAGGTCGGTATCCATGGGTAATCTCCTCAAGCGGCAGAAACGTCGGTAACAGGGTCAATCACGTCAAGCAGGTCGCTGGCACCCAGCTGATTGCGCTGGTCCAGGGCCACCAGCTTGCTCAGGCGGGCACGGGCATCATCAATATGGCCCAGGCGCAGCAGCACCACGCTGGCGGCCTTGATGGCGAGCAGGTAAAAACGCAGCAGGCCAAACGACTGGGCGGCGGCCACCGCCAGGCTGTGTTCATCCAGCCGTTGCCAGTCGCCAGCGATGCCCAGGCGCTGGCCGGCCAGGCTCATTGCCCGGTTGGCCACTTCCAGCGCATCGTTAAGCCGGTGCTGATAAAAATAATAGCGATACAAACCCACCAGCACGGTCAAATTGTCGGGGGCCAGCAAAAATGCCCGCAACAGCGCCAGTTCGGCTTCCGGCTGGCCGTAGCATTCGGCGGCGCGGTTCATCAGCTGTTCCACTTCGGGCGGCAGCGCCGTTTCGAAGTACAGCGAGCAATCGGTAAAATCAAGCAAGTCCATGGGGTGTTCTCACTGGGGCGGCGAGGCCTCGACGGCGTCACAGCACAGCTCGCCGGCAGAACAGGTGCGACAGTGCGCGTCGCCGTCGGCGGGATTCAGGGGCTGGCCGCGCAGCTGGGCCAGTTCGAGTTCAAGCTGGTCGATGCGCTCCACCAGGCAGCTGATCGACCGTGCTACCGGGTCTGGTAGCAAATGATGGTCCAGGCGATGGTCCAGGCGATGGTCCAGGCCGTTTTCCTGCCGGCGACGGGTGACCACCCGACCGGGCACCCCCACCACGGTGGCGTCTTCCGGCACATCCTTGACCACCACCGAATTGGCCCCCACCCGCACTCTGGAGCCCACCACAATCGGGCCGAGAATCTTGGCGCCCGCGCCCACCACCACGCCATCGGCCAGGGTGGGATGGCGCTTGCCCTGCTTCCACGAGGTGCCCCCCAGCGTCACGCCGTGATAGAGCGTCACGTCATCACCCACCTCGGCGGTTTCGCCAATCACCACGCAGGCACCGTGGTCGATAAAGAAGCGCCGGCCAATCACGGCACCAGGGTGAATATCCACATTGGTGAACAGCCGCACGGCAAAGCTGAGCAGCCGCGCCGGGTAGCGCCAGCCGCCGCGCCACAGCCGATGGGCCAGGCGGTGGCCCAGAATGGCGTGCACGCCGGGGTAAGTGGTCAGCACCTCAAAACGGGTGCGGGCGGCCGGGTCGCGCTGGAAGACACAATGCAGGTCTTCGCGCATCAGCTCACGCAGGCGCAGTGGCCGGGAAGCGGTATCGGTCATGGGGGATGTCAAGGTGCAGGCCTCAGGCATGGCGGGCAATCTCCTGGTCAGTCAGCAGATTCATCAGTTCGCTGTCTTCCGGCGGACGCTTGTGCTGCACAACAAAGGTGCGCACCCGCGCCAGCAACTGGTCGGCCAGCGCCGTATCCAGATGCACCCCCAGCCGGGCGTACACCGTCATCACTGCACGCGGGCCAGAATGCTTGCCCAGCACGATGCGATGGCTGCGGCCCACTTCACTGGGGTCAAAGCCTTGGTAGTTGTCAGGATGTTTCAGCAGACCATCCACATGGATGCCGGCCTCATGGGTAAACACGCCCTGGCCCACCACGCTTTTTTGCCAGGACACGCTACGTCCGGATGCCGCCGCCACCTGCTGCGACAGCGCCGGAAAGTGTTTCAGGTCCACGCCGGTGTGGATGCCGTACAGCTTGGACAACCCCAGCACCACTTCCTCCAGCGGGGCATTGCCGGCGCGCTCGCCCAGGCCATTCACCGTGGTGTTGGCGTGGGTGGCACCGCCATGACAGGCGGCCAGGGTGTTGGCCGTGGCCAGGCCCATGTCGTCGTGGGCATGGATTTCAATTTCCAGGCCGCTGGCCGCACGCAGGGTGCGCATGCGATCCCAGGTGGTAAATGGCTCAAGAATGCCCAGGGTATCGGCAAAGCGCAGCCGGCGTGCGCCCGCCCTGGCCGCCACTTCTGCCAGTTGGCAGAGGAAATCCTGATCTGCCCGCGAAGCGTCTTCACAGCCCACACAGACATCCATACCCAGATCCGCCGCCCGCTGCAGGGTGCCCGGCAGCGCATTGAGCAGCCAGGCACGGTCTTGCCGCAGCTTGTAGGCCAGATGCTGATCAGATGCCGGGATCGACACATCAATCAGGTGGGCACCCAGGTCGGCGCAGGCGGCGATATCGCCAGGATGCATGCGGCTCCACACCATCAGCCGCGCCGGCAAGCCCAGTGCCGCCACCGCACGGATGCTGTCGCGCTCTTCCTGACCCATGGCCGGAATACCGATTTCCAGCTCGGGCACGCCAATCGCCACCAGTTGGCGGGCGATGTTCAGTTTTTCGGTCAGCGAAAACGCCACCCCGGCGGATTGCTCGCCGTCGCGCAGCGTCGTGTCGTTGATGACTACCGAGGGTTGCGGGTTCGGGTTCATGCCGGGCTCCTGTTGCCAAATGTGACGGTTTCCCTTGAACTAGCAAGTCCGGGGCCAGTTGGGAAAATAAGTTAAATAGCTGATTTGCAATAGATATTTCGAATACGCCCAGGGAGATTGTCAGGAAGCCGACAGGCAGAATGGCCCAAGGCGGGCAGTGGCAGACACGACAGCCACGGTTTGGGCTGGCATCATCACGCTGGCCAGCCGGCCAGAATCAGGGCCGTGACACACCGACCAGCAGCAGAGACATGCAGATGACACACACAATCAGACACACCCGGCCTGGTGGCTACCGACGAACGGCAGGTGCAGGCACGCATGGCGCGGTCAATTTTAAGTTGCATTTAAAATGTATGTTTATTATCATCCAGCGCATTCCCGGTCCGGAGACGCAACCATGCAACTGACCCGCTTTGCCGAACTCGGCCTGCGTGTATTGATGTACCTGACCGAATCCGGGCGCGAGCAGCCGGTGACCATCCAGGAAATTGCCCGCCAGTTTGACGTGCCGCATAACCATCTGGTCAAGGTGGTGCATAAGCTGGGCAAGCTGGGCTGGGTGCATACCCTGCGTGGCCGTCATGGCGGCCTGCGCCTGGCCTTGCCTGCCGGACACATGCCCATTGGCGACATTGTGCGTGGCATGGAAGGCGATGCCCCGCTGGTCAACTGTGAACAACCGCATTGCACCCTGGCGGGCCGCTGCCTGCTGGAAGGCGTGCTCAATCAGGCGGTGGAGCAGTTTTACCAAAGCCTGAACCACAGCACACTGGCCGATGTATGCCAGCGTGGCACCGCCCAGGCGATTGCCTGGATGCACCAGGATTACCTGAGCCAGCGCCAGGACACACCGCCGGATACCACGCCCCAGCCGTAGGACGCCCGGCCACGCATCACCTCTTCCCGCTGATGGCGGGTGCACAGGCCGTGGTTGACGGCCTGTTTGCTGGCATTAAACATGTATTTAAAATACATTTATTATCCCCCCATCCCTTCAGGAGACTGAAACATGCTATCAGCGACTTCCCGTCCGTATATCGACGCCAGCGTGCCGGTACTGCGCGAACACGGCCACACCATCACCCGGCAGTTTTACCAGAACATGTTTGCCGCCCACCCCGAACTGCACAATCTGTTCAATCTGGGCAACCAGGCCAGCGGCGTCCAGCAGCAATCACTGGCGGCAGCGGTATTTGCCTATGCGGCCAATATCGACAACGCCGCCGCACTGGCACCGGTGCTGGAGCGGATTGTCCACAAGCACGCCGCCGTGGGCATTGTGCCGGCGCACTATCCGATTGTGGGCCGACACCTGCTGGGTGCCATTCAGCAAGTGCTGGGCGATGCCGCCACACCCGCGCTGATGGCCGCCTGGGACGAAGCCTACTGGCTGCTGGCTGGCGAGCTGATTGCCGCCGAAGCACGGCTGTACCAGACCGTCGGCCAGGCCCCCGGTGCCTTGCAGACATTGCGCGTGGTGGCGCGCGAAGACGACAGCGCCAATGTGGTGTCGTGGTATCTGCAAACCGCCGATGGCCGCTCGCCAGGTGCGTTTGCCCCTGGCCAGTATGTCAGCGTGGCGGTGCAATTTGACCACCCGACCGTGCGCCAGCTGCGCCAGTACAGCCTGTCCGACCACCCGGCGCAGCCACACTGGCGCATCACCGTCAAACGTGAAGCCGGTCAGGCCGACACCCCGGCTGGCCGGGTATCAAACTGGCTGCACAGCCACTTGCACGTCGGCGACAGCCTGCCGGTGAGTGCGGCATTTGGCGATTTTCAGCCGCAGCTGGATGGCGATACGCCACTGGTGCTGATTTCTGCCGGCGTTGGCGTCACCCCGATGACCGCCGTCCTGGCCAGCCTGGCGGCGCAAGGCAGCCCCCGCCCGCTGCACTGGCTGCACGCCTGCCGCGACGGCCAGCACCAGGTATTGCGCAGCGCCATCGATCAGGCCGCCGCCCAGCTGCCGCAGCTGCAACGCAGTGTCTGGTATGAAACCCCGCAGGCCAGCGACCAGCAGGGAAAAGATTACCAGCACGCCGGGCGCATGCAGCTGGCCGGCGTGCTACCCGCCCAACCCGCCAACGCCCAGTATTATCTGTGCGGTCCAGCGGCATTCATGCGCGCCCAGTGGCAGGCGCTGCTGGCGCACGGCGTGCCGATGCAGCAGATTCAGCGCGAAGTATTTGGCCCGGAACTGCTTGAGCATTTGCTCGGCTGACCCGTCCCCCGGGCGCTGATGGCCATTGTCAGGCATCAGCGCCTGGCGCAGGAGACTCCCATGTGGATTACCCGTCATGAATGGCAACAGCTGCAGCAGCAGTTGGCTGCCCATCAACAGCAACAGCAAACCTGGCGCGAGACGCTGGCCGAACGCGACGCACAACTGAGCGCCCAGGCCAGCCTGCTGGCCAAATACACGCAACAGCAGGCACTGACCCAGCGCCTGCATCAGGGCATGGGCCAGTTTGGCCATTCGCTGGACAGCACCCGCGATGCCCTGCAACAACTGGCCGACCTGCTTGGCCTGGCCCAGCACAGCAGTGACACACTGGCCCCCTTGCGCACCGCCTACTGCAGCGCCTTTAGCGCCATTGGCGAAGCGCTGAACCACCTGAGCCAGCAACGCCAGCACACCAGCCAGCTGCTGGCCGAGCTGAACCAGCACGCCGACAGCATTCGCAGCAAGGTGGGGCTGATTCACCAGATTGCCGAGCAAACCAATCTGCTGGCGCTGAACGCCGCCATTGAGGCCGCCCGCGCCGGTGAGCAAGGGCGCGGCTTTGCCGTGGTGGCCGATGCCGTGCGCACCCTGGCCGACCGCACCGTGGAAGCCTCGCGGCAGATCGAACACACCGTCGAGCAGATTGGCGCGCATGGCACCGAAGTGCAGCGCGACGAGCAGCACACGCTGGCGGCCCTGCATGCCTGCCAAAGCCATACTGACCAGGCTAGCGAAGGACTGACCGCGCTGATGGCCGTGGTGGAACGCATGGCGGATGGCCTGCACCGCGCCGCCCTGCTGGGACGGATCGAACAGGCCAATATGGAAGAAATCACCCTGAAACTGGCGGTGTATCAGGTGCTGTCCGGCCAGTCCGAACTGCGCGCAGAAGCGCTACCCGACCACCGCCACTGCCGGCTGGGCCAATGGTACAGCACCAACACTGTGCGCCAGCTGTTTGGCCAGACCCACGACTACCAGGCGCTGGAAGCCCCGCATGCGGCAGTGCATCACCATGCCAGCCAGGCCATCAGCCAGTACTGGGCGGGCCAGCCAGAGCAGGCCCTGGCGTCGTGCCAGGCCATGGAACAGGCCAATGCCCAGGTGATGGCCGGTTTGCGCCGCTTGCTGGCCACCGGCTGACTGCCGCGCCAACCCGCCAAGGCGGCCCATGCGGGCAACCGCCGGCCCCATGCAAACTAGTAGCCAGTCACGTTGAAACGCGAGGATAAAGACGAGCAAGCTTACGCCGGGCATCCTGAGTGGAGAACTTCCACTTGACGGGGATGGCGTTGGCGTTGCGTTCACGCACATTGGCCTCAACCTCGCGTCGCAGCATTTCTTCATCGGCGATACGTTGCGACAAACACATATTCGACAGCACAGCCAGCTCAAGCTCGGCAATGTTGAGCCAGCTGCCATGCTTGGGGGTGTAGTGAAACTCCAGCTTCCTGGCAATGGCGCGGGCTTCTTCTGGCTGAAACGCTTCGTAGAGAGAGGCTGTTTTGTGGGTGTTCAGGTTGTCCAGAACAACCCGAATCACTTCCGCGTCCGGGTAGCATTCGACGATGTGCCGCATGGCGTGAGCAAAGTCGATCTTGGTGCGGCGCTCCATGATCAGCACCTCCCGCCAGCCCCGCTTCGGTTCGCAGATCATCATCAGATTGCGCACGCCGTTGCGCTTGTATTCAGTATCCTGACGAGCGGGCGCGCTGGGTTGTGGCGGTATGGGTTCACGCACCTCACCAATCAGTTGCTTCGGGCTTTCGTCGAAGCAGATGACCGGGCGTGCCGGATCATAGGGTTCTGCGTACAAATCAAGCAGATCTTCCATCGGCGCAACAAATTCGGCGCCGACCTCAGGAATACACCACTCCTGCACCTGCCACGGTTTTAAGGTGTTTTTTTAAAAGCCGACGCACCGTTTCGTGACTGAACGAATCGGCGTATCCCAGTTGTACGACCTTGTCGGCCAACAGACGCAAGGTCCAGTGGTCATGTCCGGCGGGAGGTGGGGTACAGGCGGTGGCAATCACATGGGCGCATTGCTTATCCGTCAATTTCGGCGCTTTTCCAGGACGCGGTCTATCGCTCAACGCGGCTTCGACGCCTTCTTCGACACATCGTTGCCGGGTGTGGTGGATCATGGTGGCGGACACGGCCAGGGCTTCCATGATCGCCGTATCCTTACAGCCCGCTGCCGCCTTCAGCAGTATCCTGGCCCGCGTTTGCTTGCGCGCTGCGCACTTGCCCTTGCACAGTATGGCTTCCAGCATTTCGACTTCGTCATCTGTCAGCGTGACACGATACTTGATGGCGGGCATGGTGGTTTCCTCAGCGGGGTTGTGCCGTCCTGTATGCAGCAGCTGTGCCTATTATCTGTTCAGATCATGGTGACTGACTACTAGTAGCCAGTCACCATGATTTGAACCGATTGACTGGTGCCTAGACCGCTTTCGGTATGAACTTCACCTGAGGGGTCGTTCCCGCGCAGGCGGGAACCCAGACCGCACCACAGTGTGCGCGGTGGGCATGGCGCAGGTAAGCGCTCGTGAGAACTCACCCCGCTGTGCGCTGTGGACACGCCTGGATTCCCGCCTGCGCGGGAATGACTCGGTGTCGTGCGGCGAGTAGTTCTTCGTGGCGACATGAACCCTTGTGTTTCAACGTGACTGGCTACTAGCTGCCAGTCATTTGCTTCATATCATCGTGACTGGCTACCAGGTCTGGGGGTGTGCGCCCTCATGCCGTCAGTGCCGACATGAGGGAACGCTGCGGACAAGCAAAATCAACTGGCGGGGCGAATGATCCGCGTTGGATCGGTGTTCAGCACGTCCTGCCTGTCGGGGGCTGGCGGCCCATCCAGCTTGAAAAACCGTGCCATGCCGTGCAGGGTGTCTACTTGTGTCTGCATGGTGTCGGCAATCGATTTGGTCAGGTGGATGGTGTGGCGCGACAGCTCGCTTTCCCTGGCCTGATGCATGGCCAGTTCGGCGGCCTGCGCCACTTTGTCTTTCAGCGTGTCGGCGCTCTGAAAAATCATCTGGAAAATCCCGGCAGTGGAGCCTGCCTTGTCCACGCCCAGATGAATGGCCTGCAGGCCGGCGTGGGTGATGTCCACCGTGTGCGCCGACTGGGTTTTCAGCGCTTTGACCTTATGCTGGATATCGGCGGTGGCCTGCTGGGTTTTGCCAGCCAGCGCGCGCACTTCATCGGCCACCACGGCAAAACTGCGGCCATGTTCGCCAGCGCGGGCGGCTTCGATGGCGGCATTCAGCGCCAGCAGGTTGGTCTGGTCGGCAATGCTGCTGATCATGCCGGTAATGTGCTCGATATCCGCTACGCTCAGGCTCAGGGTGTCCACATTGTCCTTGAAGGTGCCCATGATGCCGGAAATTTCGTGCATGCTGCCCAGAATATGGTCGAGCGAATGGCTGCCTTCGGTCGAGCGCTGGCTCATCACTTCAGAGGCCGCCTGCGCTTCGCCCATCAGTTGCTCCACCTGATGCACGCCATCCAGCAGCGCGCTGTTGTAGCGTGATAATTGTCCGGAGGCGCTGTCCAGTTCTTTGGAAGAATGGTCGAGCTGGCCGGTGATGTCGATCAGGTTGCCCACAAACTGGCGCAGGCGCTGCACCATCGACGCCATGGCCTGGCCCAGGGTGTCGCGCTCGCTTTTGGGCATGGCATCCTTGCCCAGCGCCCCCTGGGCAATGTTGTGCGCCACATGGGTAATGTCGTTGAGTTCGTCTACCAGAAGGTTGAACACCACGGCAATGTCGCCGGCTTCGGTGCCGATTTCCGGGGTGATCTTGCGGCTGAAGTCACCGCTTTTCACCATGTAGGAGATGGTGTCGTAGGTGTCCAGCATGGTTTGTTTGGCACCATGCTCGGCTTCGTTCAGGCCGCGTGCTTCATACTCTGGCGGCACGCGCAGGATGCGCATCCACTTCATGGCCATGAACAGAATCAGGCCAAACAGAAAGGCCCAGGAAAAAGCGGTGAGTGCGCCAATGGCCTGCACGCCCAGCTGGGCCCAGTGGTCTTTCAGCGGCAGCGCGCTTTCTGGCGCGCACAAGGCCAGCGCCAGGGTGCCGTAGGTGCCGCAAAAGCCATGTACCGGCACCGCGCCCACCGGGTCGTCAATTTTCAGTTTCAGCAGCAGCACTTCGGCAAAATACACCACAAAACCGGCACCAAAGCCAATCAGGAACGCGCCCATCGGCTCAAGCACCGCACAGCCAGCGGTGACCGCCACCAGCCCGGCCAGCGCGCCATTCAGGATATGCTCGGCGCGGAATTTTCCGGTGAGGGTTTTCGACACGGCAAAGGCAGTGATCGACGCCACCGACCCGGCAATCGAGGTGTTCACTACAATCTTGGCAATGCTGCCATCGCCAATCAGCGTGCTGCCGCCATTGAAGCCAAACCAGCCAAACCACAGGATGAAGGTGCCCAATACCGCGCTGGGAATGGACGAGCCGGGAATGTCATTGGCGCTGCCGTCGGCGTTGAACTTGCCCAGCCGGGGGCCCAGCACCAGTGCGCCGGCCAGCCCCACCCAGCCGCCAATCGAATGCACCACGGCGGATCCGGCAAAATCGACAAAATTCAGCTGGAACAGCCAGCCTTCGCTATTCCACGCCCAATGGCCGTACAGCGGGTAAATCAGCGCGGAAATCACCACGGTGGAAATCAGATACGACTCAAAGCGCATGCGTTCGGCCACCGCGCCCGACACAATGGTGGCTGCCGTGCCGGCAAACACCGCCTGAAAAATGAAGTAGGCGTAATCGTAGGGCTCGGATTTGCCGTCCAGGAAAAACCCTTCCAGCCCGATGATGCCATTGCCGCTGGTGCCAAACATGAAGGCAAAGCCCACAGCAAAAAATGTCACCATGGAAAAAATCAGGTCACTGAAGTTTTTCAGCGAGACATTGATCGAATTCTTGGCGCGCACCAGCCCGGATTCCAGCGCAGAAAACCCGGCCTGCATGAAAAACACCAGCGCGGCGCGCAGGATGATCCAGATGAAGTTCAGGTTTTCCTGGGTGGTGGGTGGGGTGTGCAGCGCGGCCTGGGCGGGTGGGCTGACCAGCGCGGCCCATAGCAGGGCCATGCCGGGCAAGTGCAGGGGGGAACGGAACATGTTTTGTCTGCTCATCCAGGAATGGTTCGTCAGGGAGGCCCATCTGCATCACCTGACGATTGTGTGGATTCCAACAAAATACTGATGAAGCTGACAATTTCTCCCGAGATCACGTTGAGCGTCAGCCACGGTTTGCTTGGCTATCAGTAAAATGACCTAATCAAGCGCGCACAGTTAAAGCAATACCGGGACCATCTGCTGGCCCCGGTATCTTTTTATGGCTGAATCAGTCCGTTCGAACGGCTGTTTATGTCCGGAACTGCAATACCGCTCCGTGCATATCCTGTGCCAGCTGGTGCAGCTGTTCCGCTGCCTGGTTGGCCTGATGAATGGCCTGGTGCGCGCCCTGGCTCAGTTCGGCCACATGGTCAATTTCGCCGTTCATCTGCGCGCTGGCCTGTGACTGTTCGCGCACTGCTCTGGCGATATGCTCAAACGATTCCACGGTGTCCAGCGATTTTTCGGCAATGCCGCCCACCACCTGGCGTGCCTGTTCAGCCAGCTCGATGCCGGCCTGCACCTGGTCAATCTGCGATTGCATCAGCGTAGTGGCGTGGGTGGTGTAGCGGGTGATGTCCTGAATCATGCGCTGGATTTCCAGCGTCGAGCGCGAGGTGCGTTCGGCCAGCTTGCGCACTTCGTCGGCCACCACGGCAAAGCCGCGCCCGGATTCGCCGGCGCGGGCGGCTTCAATCGCGGCATTCAGCGCCAGCAGATTGGTCTGGTCGGCAATTTCGTCGATGATTTTCACCACCGAGCCAATTTGCGTGGACATCGCGTCCAGCTCGGTGACCGCCTGTGAAGATTGGTCGGCGATGGTGGAGATCTTGCCAATCTCGTCATGCAGCGCGTCGATCACCTGCAGGCTATTGCTGGAATGCTGGCCAAACTCGCTGGACAGCTCGCTCATGTCGCTGGCGCGCACGGAAATCTGGCCAATACTGGCGGTCAGTTTTTCCATTGAGCTGGCCATGGAGCTGGTGGAGTGGGTCTGGCTTTCTGCCACCTTGCCAATATTGCGTGTGGCACCAGACAAGGTGGCGCTGGCCTGTTGCAGGTCGGTGGCCTTGGCCTGAATCATGAACACCATGGTGCGCAGCGACTGCTGCATGGCGTGAACATGGCCCAGCAGGCTGTCGGCGCGGGCCTGGCTGGCGCTGGCGGCAGACAGATCGCCTGCGGCAATCTGGCGCACAATCTCCACCACCTGTGCCGGCTCGCCACCGAGTAGCCTCAGCAGATGGCGGTAGACATAGCCCAGCGCCAGCATCAGCCCAAGCAGGTTGACCAGCATCATCACCCCGGTCAACCACTGCGCGTCGCGCTGGCCGTCGCGGGCCAGATCAATCGCCTGCTGGGTGCGCTGGTCCATCAGCAGATAAAAATCATCCACCGGTTTCATGATCTTGGCTTTTTCTCGGTGATAGGCGGCGTCGTGCATCAGCTTGCGTGCCAGCTCGAAATCCGGCGGTGCTTCGCGGCTGAAACCGCCCTGGCCATCGGCAAACTTGCCCTTGACGGCATTCATTGCCACGGTTTCGGTATTCACCAGCCCGTCAGAATTGGCCTTGGCCTCGTTCAGCTTGGCAAATTCGGCCTCGCTGAAGCCAGCCTGCTTCATCAGGTCGAGCAGCGCGGCTTTTTGCCCATCCGGACGTGGCTTGGCCTGGCCGGCGGCAACAAAGTCCCAGTAAATCCGGTGGTAGGCTTCCGGCATTGGCTTTTCGCCATTGCGGATGGCCAGGATGTCCCAGTATTGCTGCTCGTAGCTGGCTTCGCCGGTGACCACATAGGTCCGGGCCAGCCGGGTGAGGTCATCTGAGCTTTGCCGCAGCATGTCGGCCAGCAAATAGGACTGGTAGCGTTGACGTTCTGCCGTGGCCACCTGCTCGCTGGCGGTAGACAGCCGGGTGATGGCCCATGCCATCAAGCCGACCATGATGGTGGAAATGCCCACCATGCCCCAGAACAGGGTCTTGATTTTAAGCGTTTTCATGAGTCCCGCCTCATTGCGCATACAGTAAAGAGGCTGATCCGGACCGCAGGCCTGGCCCTAGTGGTCCACGGTTCGACAGCCTGTCGGGCCAGTCAGCATGGCGGCACGGGCACGCCAGCGGGCAAAATGGCCAGACTCTCTTCGCGGACGAAAACCCCCGTTTCTGTCCGTTACTGTCTTTCCTTTATATGGGAAAATCTGGCCGTATCTTTCCGCTGCTACCCTATGTCGACGTCTGAACGGGCAGCGGCTGCCATGCCGCCCGTCCATCTCGCGGGAAAAGACAGAAGCAATCTTTGCGCCTCTTGCGGAAACTACCTAGTAGCCAGTCACCATGATCTGAACAGATAATAGGCACAGCTGCTGCATACAGGACGGCACAACCCCGCTGAGGAAACCACCATGCCCGCCATCAAGTATCGTGTCACGCTGACAGATGACGAAGTCGAAATGCTGGAAGCCATACTGCGCAAGGGCAAGTGCGCAGCGCGCAAGCAAACGCGGGCCAGGATACTGCTGAAGGCGGCAGCGGGCTGTAAGGATACGGCGATCATGGAAGCCCTGGCCGTGTCCGCCACCATGATCCACCACACCCGGCAACGATGTGTCGAAGAAGGCGTCGAAGCCGCGTTGAGCGATAGACCGCGTCCTGGAAAAGCGCCGAAATTGACGGATAAGCAATGCGCCCATGTGATTGCCACCGCCTGTACCCCACCTCCCGCCGGACATGACCACTGGACCTTGCGTCTGTTGGCCGACAAGGTCGTACAACTGGGATACGCCGATTCGTTCAGTCACGAAACGGTGCGTCGGCTTTTAAAAAAACACCTTAAAACCGTGGCAGGTGCAGGAGTGGTGTATTCCTGAGGTCGGCGCCGAATTTGTTGCGCCGATGGAAGATCTGCTTGATTTGTACGCAGAACCCTATGATCCGGCACGCCCGGTCATCTGCTTCGACGAAAGCCCGAAGCAACTGATTGGTGAGGTGCGTGAACCCATACCGCCACAACCCAGCGCGCCCGCTCGTCAGGATACTGAATACAAGCGCAACGGCGTGCGCAATCTGATGATGATCTGCGAACCGAAGCGGGGCTGGCGGGAGGTGCTGATCATGCAGCGCCGCACGAAGATCGACTTTGCTCACGCCATGCGGCACATCGTCGAATGCTACCCGGACGCCGAAGTGATTCGGGTTGTTCTGGACAACCTGAACACCCACAAAACAGCCTCTCTCTACGAAGCGTTTCAGCCAGAAGAAGCCCGCGCCATTGCCAGGAAGCTGGAGTTTCACTACACCCCCAAGCATGGCAGTTGGCTCAACATCGCTGAGCTTGAGCTGGCGGTGCTGTCTAACATGTGTTTGTCGCAACGTATCGCCGATGAAGAAATGCTGCGACGCGAGGTTGAGGCCAATGTGCGTGAACGCAACGCCAACGCCATCCCCGTCAAGTGGAAGTTCTCCACTCAGGATGCCCGGCGTAAGCTTGCTCGTCTTTATCCTCGCGTTTCAACGTGACTGGCTACTAGGATGCACAACGCCACACAGATCTTGCGTTAAATCATCTCCCCCTTCACAACACCTTCCCCGGATTCATCAGCCCCAGTGGGTCCAGCGCCTGTTTGACCGCGCGCATGGCGGCCAGGTTGGCCGGTGGCAGGTAGCGGCGCAGCCAGTCGCGCTTGAGCTGGCCAATGCCATGCTCAGCCGACAGCGTGCCGCCGTGGGCGTACACCAGGTCGTACACCAGGGTGTTGACGGCGGGCTCGTCGTCGAACAGATCGACATTGCCTGGCCGGGTGAACGACACGTTGTAATGCAGATTGCCGTCGCCCACATGGCCAAAGCACACCACCCGGCAACCGGGGAAGGCCTGTTGCAGGGCGGCGTCGGCGCGCTCGATAAAGCGGGCCAGTTGCGACAGCGGCACGGCGATGTCGTGCTTGATGCTGGGGCCGTCGCGTTTTTGCGCTTCGGAAATCTGCTCGCGCAAGGCCCACAGCTGGGCGCGCTCGCGGGCGTGGCGGGCCAGCACGGCGTCGGCCTGCGGGCGTAGCGTACACAGCGTCTCGGCCAGCGCCTGGTTCAGCACCGCTTCGTCGCCGCCGTCGTTCAGCTCCAGCAGCACGCACCACGGCGGGGTGAATGGCGGGCGGGCGTCGGGCAGGTGACGGGCCAGAAGTTGCAGGCACAGCCCAGACATCAGCTCAAAGGCGGTCAGCCGGTCGCCAAAGCGCGCTTGCAGCGCGTGCAGCAGCGCCAGCGCGTCGGCTGGGCTGGCGACTTCCACCAATGCGGTGGCGGTGGCTTCGGGGGCGGGGAACAGCTTGAGGGTGGCGGCGGTGATGATGCCCAGCGTGCCTTCGGCACCAATCAGCAGTTGCTTGAGGTCGTAGCCGGTGTTGTTCTTGCGCAGGCCAGACAAGCTCTCCAGCACACTGCCGTCGGGCAGCACCGCCTCCAGGCCCAGGGTCAGCTCGCGCATCGGCCCATAACGCAGCACCGCCACGCCGCCGGCATTGGTGGCCAGATTGCCACCAATCTGGCAACTGCCTTCCGAGGCCAGCGACAGCGGAAATAGCCGGCCCACGCCAGCGGTGGCGTCCTGCACCTGCGCCAGCGTGCAGCCGGCTTCAGCGGTCAGGGTGTTGTTGTCAGCGTCCACCGCGCGCAACGCGTGCATGCGGTTAAGCTGAATAATCAGCGCGTGGCCGCTGTCGTCCGGGGTGGCGGCACCGCAGTGCGAGGTGTTGCCGCCTTGCGGCACCATCGGCACGCCAGCGGCCACGCAGGCACGCACCAGCGCCGCCACTTCGGCAGTGCAGCCGGGCCGTGCCAGTGCTACCGCGCGGCCCTGGTAGCGCTGCCGCCAGTCCAGGCAATGTGGGGCCAGTTGGTCGGGGTCGGTCATCAAGTGGCGGGGGCCGACAATCCCCGCCAGGGTTTCAAGCCAGGCAGTCATGCCGGGATTATCGCCCAGAATGACCCAGCCACGTGATTCAGTTGCGGGTAGTGCAACAACCTTGCAGCGGGCAGGCTCCCGCCTGAGGCATGGCAGCAAACGGCCAGATCAGCAGGCCGAACAATAAGCCGATGGCACCGGCGATCATCAGCAAGTTAAGCCAGTCGATCCAGTCGCCCATTTCGGCCAGGGAGGAGCGGGTCAGCGTGGGCACACTGAGTGCGGCCAGCCCGGCGGCAATGGCCGCTGCGCAGCAATGCCATGCAGTGGGTAGCGCGATTTTGTACACTACAAGTTTAGCCCGCTGAACGAGTTGCCCCATGCCCCGCTTTCGCCGTGCCCTGTGCTGGTTTCGCCGAGACCTGCGCACCCAGGACCATGCCGCGCTTTACCACGCACTCAAGCACAGCGCCGAGGTGATTCCGGTATTTGTCTTTGACCGCGATATCCTCGACGCCCTGCCTGCCAACGATCGCCGGGTCAGCTTTATCTGGCACTCGCTGCTGGAGCTGCAAACCGCCTTGCGCCAGATGGGGGGGGATTTGCGGGTGCAGCATGCCCGCGCGGTGGACGCGCTGCCGGCGCTGGCCGCCGAGTGGGGGGCCGAGGCGGTGTTTGCCAACCACGACTACGAGCCCGCCGCAATGGCCCGTGATGCCGACGTGGCCAGCCGCCTGCAGGCGCAGGGGGTGACCCTGCTGACGTTCAAGGATCAGGTGATTTTTGAGCGGAACGAAGTGCTCACCCAGGCTGGCAAGCCGTTTTCGGTGTTCACCCCGTATAAAAACGCCTGGCTCAAGCAGTTGAACAGCTTTTACCAGCAAAGCTACCCGGTGGCGCGCTATCAGGCGTCGCTGCTGGCCCTGCCGGCACACCCCCTGCCCAGCCTGGCCGCGCTGGGCTTTGCCGAGGCCGAGACACTTGCGCTGCCCCTGCCCTGCGGCATGTCCGGCGCGGCCACCTTGCTGGCCGATTTTCAGCGCCGGCTGTGCCACTACCACACCACGCGGGACTTTCCAGCCATCAAGGGGCCGTCTTATCTGTCGGTCCACCTGCGCTTTGGCACCTGCTCCATCCGCCAACTGGTGCAACTGGCCCACGCGCACAACACCCCAGGGGCCGACACCTGGCTGAACGAACTGATCTGGCGCGAGTTTTACCAGCAGATTCTCTGGCATCACCCTCAGGTGGTCGAGCACGCGTTCAAGCCGGAGTACGACACGCTGGCGTTTGATAACGATCCCGAGCTGTTTGCCGCCTGGTGCGAAGGGCGCACCGGCTACCCGATTGTCGATGCCGCCATGCGCCAGCTGAACCACAGCGGCTATATGCATAACCGGCTGCGCATGATTGTCGCCAGCTTTCTGGTGAAAGACTTGCTGATCGACTGGCGCTGGGGCGAGCACTACTTTGCCCGCCAGTTGCTGGATTTTGATCTGGCAGCCAATAACGGCGGCTGGCAGTGGGCGGCATCCACCGGTTGCGATGCGCAGCCGTATTTCCGCATTTTCAACCCGGTTACCCAGTCAGAAAAATTCGACGCCGAAGGCAAGTTCATCCGCCGCTACGTGCCTGAGCTGGCGGCGCTGGACAACAAGGCCATCCACGCGCCGTGGCAGGCGAAAACCCTGCCGGATGGTTTCAAGCTGGGGCGCGATTACCCCCGGCCTGTGGTGGACCATGCGACCCAGCGCGCCCGCGCGCTGGCGCTGTTTGGCCGCGATTGAGCACTATGGTGACGGGCACAGCCGCGCCAGCCAATCAGCCCCCACGCCCCAGCGCGCCAGTACCCCCGCGCAATCCTCACCCACGCCGGGCGGGCGCGGGGTGGCCGGCGGGGTGTGGCTAAAGCGCGGTGCCGGTGCCGGCTGGGTGACACCGCCCAGCTGGATAAAGGTCTGTCGCGACTGGTTATGTGCGTGGTGTGGCGCTTCGTCCATGTCCAGCACGGGCGATACACAGGCGTCGCTGCCTTCCAGCAAGGCACACCAGGCATCGCGCGGTTTTTCCAGAAAAATCCGCGCCAGCTTGGCGCGCAAGGCCGGCCAGTGGGCGCGATCCCACTGCGCCTGAAACGCCGGATCGTCGATGCCCAGCGTGGCCAGCAGCGCAGCATAGAACTGCGGCTCAATCGCCCCCACTGCCAGCCATTTGCCGTCGGCACAGCAATAGGTGCCGTAAAAATGCGCGCCGCCATCCAGCAGATTGACTTCGCGCTGCTGGTGCCACTGGCCCATGGCATTCAGCGTGTAGATCATGCTCATCAGCAGCGCCGAGCCGTCGGTCATGGCCGCATCCACCACCTGACCACAGCCGGTCTGGCTGGCGTGCAGCCGGGCGGCCAGCACGCCCAGCGCCAGCAGCATGGCCCCGCCGCCACAGTCGGCCACCAGATTCAGCGGTGGCATGGGCTGACCAGCGCCGCCAATGGCATGCAGCGCGCCAGACAGCGCCAGATAATTGATGTCATGCCCCACCGCATGCGCCAGGGCACCGTGCTGGCCCCAGCCCGTCATCCGCCCGTACACCAGCGCCGGCTGACGCGCCAGACACACCTGCGGCCCCAGCCCGAGGCGCTCCATCACGCCGGGGCGAAAGCCTTCAATCAGCACATCGGCCTGGGCAATCACCGCCAGCGCGGCGTCGATGTCTTCCGGGCGTTTCAAATCCAGCGTCACGGTGTGGCGCGAACGGTTGAGGATGTCCAGGGCGGGATCGAACAACTCGGCCACCGGGCGGCCTGCCGGTGCCTTGCGCGCGATGCGCACCACTTCCGCGCCCATATCGGCCAGCAGCATGGCGGCCATCGGGGCCGG
Organism: Aquaspirillum sp. LM1; assembly: GCF_002002905.1. NCBI lineage: Bacteria > Pseudomonadati > Pseudomonadota > Betaproteobacteria > Neisseriales > Aquaspirillaceae > Aquaspirillum > Aquaspirillum sp. LM1. The sequence continues at coordinate 2,816,661 of NZ_CP019509.1, forward strand.
CCCCAGGGCAGCAAACTCCACCACTCGCATACCGTGTAGAGGTCCCGTCGGCTTAGCCAGGTTGCCCTCCTGGGCAGAAGAGAAAGAAACAGCATCAGGCATGGCGCGCTCCCTTGGTTGGCATCGCAGGATTCCCGGCTTTGCCGGGGTGACCGTGTTGCCGTATTTCCCTGAATAGCACAACGCCCGCAGGGCGCGGGCGTTGTACGTGGGCCACGGCGCGTGGCTTACGGCTTTTTGACCGGCTCGGCGGGTTTGGCCGGGGCAGCAGGCGCTGCAGCCGGTTTGGCTGCTGGGGCAGCCGGAGCCGCCGGTTTGGCTGCTGCCGCAGCAGGCTTGGCAGCGCCCACGGCGAGTTCAGCCTTCATGCCAGCCACCGATTTTTCACCAAAGCCCGGCACCTTGGCCAGATCGTCCACGCTCTTGAACGGGCCATTCTTGCTGCGGTATTCCAGAATCGCCTTGGACTTGGCCGGGCCGATGCCCTTGACGGTTTCCAAGTCTTGCTGGGTGGCGGTGTTCAGGTCCACGGCGGCAAAGGCAGTGCTGAAAGCAAATACGCTGGCGAGCATCACAAGCAGTTTTTTCATCAGGCGTTCTCCTTGGTTATAAGTGATTATCACAATGGGTTTTGGCACAAGCCAGATCAAGACGCTAGCATGGGCGTTCTGGCACAGCAATCCCTATTTCCACGCAGATGGCGTGCAGGCCATGCGTTGGGCATTCACGCACTGCCGATTGCGGCATTCTCACCAGCTTAGCCAGGCCGTTGCAGCAGCACTTCCAGCACAAACTTGCTGCCCACATAGGCCAGCAGCAGCAGGCCAAAACCGGCCAGCGTCCAGCGCACCGCCAGCCGGCCACGCCAGCCGTGGCGCAGGCGGCCCCACATCAGCGCGGCAAAAATCAGCCAGGACATCAAAGCAAATACGGTTTTATGCGACAGCGCCACCGGGCGGCCAAACAGCTGCTCAGAAAACAACACCCCGGAAAACACCGTCAGGGTGAGCAGGGCAAAACCACCCCACAGCACCTGAAACAGCAGTTTTTCCAGCGCCAGCAGCGGCGGCATCTGGCGAATCACCGGCGAAAAACGCTTGGCGTGCAACGCGCGATCAAGCACCAGCATCATCACCGCCAGAATCGCCGCAATCAGCAGCAGGCTGTAAGCCAGCAGCGAGACCAGAATATGCAGCAACACCGCCGGCTGGTGCAGATCGTAGGCCAGATGGGACGGCGGCAAGGCCAGCGCCAGCACCACGCCCAGCACGGCCATGGGCATCAGGCAGGTTTGCAGGCCATCCAGCTTGTAAAAAAAGCTGGCGGTCCAGTAAATCAGCACGGTCAGCCACATCACCGTGGACAGGCTCTGGCCCAGGCCCAGCGCCAGGCCGTGGGCATTGGCCGGCAACAGCGCCAGCAGGTGCAGCACCAGCGTGGCGGCCACCAGCAGATGCTCGGTGGGCAGCGCCCGCCGCCAGGGAATGCGCCAGCCATGAGCGTGGGCCAGAAAGTGCCAGGACAACCCGGCGTATGCCGCCAGGGCCAGCCAGGCGGTCAGAGAGGCAAACGGAAGTGTCATCAGGAGTGGTTCAGTCAAGCGCGGCGGGCGCAAAGCCCCCGGCTGTTGTAAAATCATGCTTTCGTCGAAGCATACACCAAACCGTTTCGACATTGGCACGGATGGGCGCATCGGCCACCCTGAACCCCGATTTTGCTAGGCGGAGCCTGAACACCTATGCTGGATAATCTCACCACACGCCTTTCCGGCGTGATCAAGAACCTGCGCGGCCATGCCCGGCTGACCGAGGACAATATCAAGGATGCCATGCGCGAAGTGCGCATGGCACTGCTGGAAGCCGACGTGGCGCTGCCGGTGGTGAAAAGTTTCATCAACGATGTGCGCGAACGGGCGATGGGCCATGAGGTGATGGGCAGCCTCACCCCAGGCCAGGCGGTGGTCGGGGTGGTGAACGAAGAACTCACCCGGCTGATGGGCGAGAAAAACGACGCGCTCAATCTGGCTGCCGTGCCGCCAGCCATCGTACTGATGGCCGGTTTGCAGGGGGCGGGTAAAACCACCACCTCGGGCAAGCTGGCCAAGCTGCTGAAAGAGCAGAACAAGAAAAAAGTCCTGCTGGTGTCCGCCGACGTGTATCGCCCGGCGGCCATCGAACAGCTCAAGCTCTTGGCGCAACAGCTGGACGTGGAATGGTTTCCGTCCGATGCCAGCCAGAAACCGGTGGACATTGCCCGCGCCGCGCTGGATCACGCCAAGCGCCACTTTCATGATGTGCTGATTGTCGATACCGCCGGTCGCCTGGCCATCGACACGGCGATGATGGAAGAAATCAAAGCCCTGCACGCGGCGCTGAATCCGGTGGAAACCCTGTTTGTGGTGGATGCCATGCAGGGGCAGGATGCCGTCAACACCGCGCAGGCTTTCAACGAGGCGCTGCCGCTGACCGGGGTGATCCTGACCAAGCTGGACGGCGACTCGCGCGGTGGCGCGGCGCTGTCGGTGCGCCATGTCACCGGCAAGCCCATCAAGTTTGTCGGTGTGGGCGAAAAGCTCACCGGCCTGGAGCCGTTCCACCCGGAACGGATGGCCAGCCGGATTCTGGGCATGGGCGATGTGCTGTCGCTGATTGAAGATGTGCAAAAGGGCATCGATCAGGACGAAGCACAAAAAATGATGAAGAAGATGAAGTCCGGCAAGGGCTTCGATCTGGAAGACTTCAAGGCGCAAATCCAGCAGATGAAAAAAATGGGCGGCATGGCCAGCCTGATGGAAAAAATGCCGGGGCAAATCGGCCAGCTGGCCAAGGGCATTGAAGGCATGCAGGCCGACAAATCGGTGGCGCGCATCGAGGGCATCATCAATTCGATGACCCCCGCCGAGCGGCGCAAGCCTGAATTGATCAAGGCCAACCGCAAACGCCGGATTGCCGCCGGCTCTGGCGTCACCGTGCAGGAAGTCAACCGCCTGCTCGCCCAGTTTGAGCAAACCCAGAAGATGATGAAGCAGTTTTCCAAGGGAGGCTTGTCCAAGCTGATGCGCGGCATGAAGGGCATGATGCCGGGCGGGATGTAAACCAGCCGGTGCCGAAACCCACTGCGGCACGCCCCCTGCCGGGCAAGGTGCCCCACATGTGGCAGGCTTTCCGACCGGAATGAACCCCAGGCGGATGACCTGCCCGGATAATCAGCGCCAGCCAGGCCACAGGCCAGGCTGGCGAATTGTTTTAGTTGAAGAAGCGTCATGTACGATATTGCTGTATTGACCGATGGCCGCTATCTGGCCAGCAACGATGCCGACTGGTATATCAGCCAGATCCATCAGGAAGACAATCTGGTGCTGGACGCCCTGCGCCGTCAGGGGCTGAACGCCATCCGCCGCGACTGGGCCGACCCGTCGGTAGACTGGTCGGATTGCCGTGCGCTGCTGTTTCGCACCACCTGGGATTACTTCGACCGCTTTGCCGAGTTTTCACCATGGCTGGACCGGGTCAGCCAGCAGTGCCGCTTGCTGAATGAAGCCGCGCTGATCCGCTGGAATATCGACAAGCATTATCTGGCCGACCTGGCCGCCAGCCAGGTGAACGTGGTGCCCACCTGCTTTGTCGAAACCGGCGACCCGCGCAGCCTGGCCGAAGTTGTCGCTGCCACTGGCTGGGACGAGCTGATTCTCAAGCCCGCTGTATCGGGTGCGGCCCGGCACACCTACCGTTTTGCCGCCGCCAATGCCCAGCAACACGCCGAGGTGTTTGCCCAGCTCGTGCGCGAAGAAGCCATGCTGCTGCAGCCGTTTCAGCACAGCGTGCTCCATCACGGCGAAGTGTCGCTGATGGTGATTGATGGCAAAGTCAGCCACGCCATCCGCAAAACCCCCAAGGCCAATGATTTTCGCGTGCAGGACGACCACGGTGGCAGTGTGCATCCGCATCAGGCCAGCGCCGAGGAAATGGCCTTTGCCGAAGCAGCGGTGGCTGCCGTGCCGTTTGATGTGATGTATGCCAGGGTGGATGTGATCCGCGATAACCAGCAGCAGCTGGCAATCATGGAGCTGGAAATGGTCGAGCCGGAGCTGTTTTTCCGCTTTCACCCGGCAGCAGCCGACCAGTTGGCCAGCGGCATTGCCCGCCGGCTGACCGACGCCGCCCGCTAAGCAGCGCGCACAAAACGTGCCGGGCGGTGTTGTGCCGCCTTGCCAAGACCGCTTGGGTTTTATGCCCAGCCCTGTCGGCGCAGCCAGACAGGGATGAAAACCGATGTTTGATTCACCCCGGCGAGCCGCCTTGTGGCCCTCGCCCACTTATTTAGGATATTGCCCATGACTTTGCATGTGCTCACTGCCCTGTCGCCGCTGGATGGCCGTTACGCCGCCCAGGCCGAAGCCCTGCGCCCGGTGTTTTCCGAATATGGCCTGATGAAGGCCCGCATCCAGGTGGAGCTGGAATGGCTGAAAATGCTGGCCGCCGAGCCAGGCATTGCCGAAGTGGCACCGTTCTCACCGGCCACGATTGCAGAAATCGACGCGGTGATTGCCGGCTTCAGCGTCGAGCACGCCGAGGCGATCAAGGCCATTGAAGCCCGCACCAACCACGATGTGAAGGCCATTGAGTACTGGCTGAAGGAAACCCTGTCCGGCAACCCGGAAGTGATGGCTGCCAGCGAGTTCATCCACTTTGCCTGCACCTCGGAAGACATCAACAACCTGTCGCACGCACTGATGCTCAAGGCCGCCCGCGAAGACGTGCTGCTGCCCAAGCTGGATGAGCTGATTGCCAAACTGACCGAGCTGGCCCATCTGCACGCCGACCTGCCGATGATGAGCCGCACCCACGGCCAGCCGGCCACCCCGACCACGCTGGGCAAGGAAATGGCCAATGTGGTGTACCGGCTGAAGCGCCAGCGCGAACAAATTGCCGCGCAAGCGCTGCTGGGCAAGATTAACGGCGCGGTGGGCAACTTCAACGCCCACCTGAGCGCCTACCCGAACGTGGGCTGGGAAGGCCTGGCCACCCGCTTTGTTGAAGGCCTGGGCCTGAGCTGGAACCCGTACACCATCCAGATCGAGCCGCACGACTATATGGCCGAGCTGTTCCAGGCGATGAGCCGGGTCAACACCATCCTGATCGACCTCGACCGCGATGTATGGGGCTATATCTCGCTGGGGTACTTCAAGCAACGGGTCAAGGAAGGCGAAGTCGGCAGCTCGACCATGCCGCACAAGGTCAACCCGATCGACTTTGAAAACTCGGAAGGCAATCTGGGCATCGCCAACGCGCTGCTGGGCCATCTGGCGGAAAAGCTGCCGCTCAGCCGCTGGCAGCGCGACCTGACCGACTCCACCGTGCTGCGCAATATGGGCGTGGCGTTTGGCTACACCCAGCTGGGCTTTACCGCACTGCTGCGCGGCCTGAACAAGCTGGAAGCCAACCCGGCGGCGCTGGCGGCAGATCTGGACACCACCTGGGAACTGCTGGCCGAACCGATCCAGACGGTGATGCGCCGCTACGGCATTGAGAAGCCGTACGAGCAGCTGAAAGACCTGACCCGTGGCAAGGGCGGCATCACCCAGGCCACCCTGGCGGCCTTTATCCAGAACCTGGCGATTCCGGAAGACGAAAAAACCCGTCTGCTGGCACTGTCGCCGGCCACGTATCTGGGCAAGGCTGCCGAGCTGGCCAAGCGGATCTAAGCGCTTAACAACCCCAAACAAAACGCCTTCGATGAAACATCATCGAAGGCGTTTTGTTGTATGCGCATTTTCTGGTGTGACATCGGCATGGTTATCAGCTACGTCGCCGATACACAATCAGCCATTTTGGCGTGCGCCAGCGCACCAGACGCCGATACAGCCAGACATATACCACAGCAAAACCGACACAACTGAGCAAAAGCATCACCGGGTAGCGCCAGAACAGCAGCGCAGGCACGGCTGACAAGGCCCACAGCACCCAGAGATAGGGAGAGGTCAGCGCATTGCGCATGGTGCGGTGAAAGGGATCTTTGCTGCCAACATGCCACCGGACGACTCTTTTGTACAGCATTTGATGCATATGGCATGCATCGGGGTGCCCAGGAGAGCCGGCATGCGAACTGACCCGACGCACAATCGTGAACAAGGTTTCAAATACTGGATAAAACAATAACAACATGGGGAACCATGCAGATACATGAGGATGACGCGCCACCAGCAGCACAGATAATTCAGCCAGCAAGAACCCCACCAGATACGCGCCACCATCCCCCAGAAAAATCCGTCCAAACGGAAAATTCCACAGCAAAAACCCACACAGCGCCCCGGCCAGCGACAAACCGGACACCACAATAAAATTATCGCCCAGCAAAAAACCGACAAAGGCCAGGCACAACGCCACGCCAGCCGACACCATGGCTGCCAGGCCGTTGTAACCGTCGATCAAGTTGATGGCATTGGCCACCCCGCCCACCGCTACGGCAGTCAGCATCAGTGACACAGGCCACAATTCCGATAACATGCTGTCAATCAACGGAATATCCAGACGGGTAAGCGCGGCACCAAGAAACCAGTAGCCAGTGACCGCCGACAGCATGGTTAGCAGCAGGCGTGGCAGGACACCGACTTTCTTGGTCATGTCTTCGGTGATACCACCAAAAAACGCCGGGCTGGCCACCATCAGCAAAAGCCAGGTTTGATAGGGAGGTTCCGCCAGTAGCAAGGACAGCCAGCAGGCTGAGGCCAGCATGCCAATCAGAATACCTAGCCCACCCACGCGAGGCACAGCCACGACGTGAAATTTTTGCACGCCCCCCAGATCAGAGTCTGCAGTCAGATGCCGATGCAAATGCTCGGAACGAATGATCAGCCAGACAGCAAGGGCCGAGGCGAAAAAGGCAGTCAGAAAAACAATCATGCTTGAGAGATCACACGCCGGCCAGACAATCTTGAAAATGGAAAAATGTGCCATCACAACAGCACACCTAGCCTGATTGAGCTTTCTAATCAGGTAAAGCTGGCTACTATTTTAACATACCCGATATTGCTTTGAGATAACAATTAATAACATAACGCTCAGCAAAAAGGCGCTCGACTCGCTCCCGACCAGCCAGCCCTAACGCCAAGCGCTGTGCAGGGCTAAGCTGAGCGATGCGCAACATGGCCTGGGCCAGCGAGGGACCGTCCTTAACTCGGCACAAAGCACCATTGACACCGTCCTGCACCACCTCACGACACCCCGGCACATCGGTAGCCACCAGTGGACGTCCCATGGCCGAAGCTTCCAGCAAGGTGCGCGGCATGCCTTCTCTATAGGAGGGCAGCACCACACAATCGGCCCGTGCAATCATGGGACGCACGTCGCTGGTTTCGCCCCAGTATTCAACTATGCCAGTGGCCACCCAAGCCTCCATCTGTTCACGCGTCACCGCAGATAGGTTTTCTACCCCCAAAAAACCTAGCAAAACAAATCTGGCTTGCAAACCCTGTGTCTTGAGCCACTGAGCGGCTTCAACAAACTCGGCGATACCTTTATCACGTAGCATTCGTCCCAACAGCAAAAACACAGGACGATCCCCTTGCTGATCAGGCAGTGGGACAGGGGAAAAGCGTTCAATATCAATCCCAGAACCCGGCACCAAAAGAGCTTGAGTTTCACTCACTAGATTATTATCTAAAAACAGTTGTTTATCATCTGGATTCTGGAAAATTACCGAGGAAGTTGGTTTCAATGCAAGCCGATAAAGTTTTTTTACCACCGACTGTAACCAGCCAGAAGACAAAAATGCAGTTCCCAGACCCGTAACTGTATTCAGAACAGGGATCCCCAGGTGATGCGCTGCCAGCGACCCATAAATCACAGGCTTGATGGTGTAGTGCAAAACCACATCAGGGCACACTCGAGTGTAATAGGCATGCAACTGCAACATTAGCCTGATGTCATTAATTGGATTTGAGCCTTTACAATCAATATTCAGAGGATACACCATACAACCGAGCTGTTCAAGAATACTAAACTCAGGGCCAGCAGGTGCCAGCACATGTACCTGATGCCCCTGAGCCAGCAATGCTTGGATCAGCCCTAAGCGAAAATTAACTACATTCCACGCAGCATTCACTGCAATACACACGATCATAATGGGATAGCCCACCCCGTCAGGCAACGTGCGTCATACACGGCTATATCACGCACCACCCCAACAAAAAATTATTTAATCTGGGCGTCTGAGCAAAGACGACCACTCCTGAAAATAGTGATCAGCTACAGCAGCCAAGGAAAAATGCTCAACAATACGATTGCATGCTTGATGCCCCAGTTGCTTCCGTTCATGCTGCGGCAAGGCCAGTAAGGCAGCCATCGCATCACTCAGCGCAAAATCGTCCCTCGGCATAACCACACGCCCGCAACCATCCAGAATCCAGGCAGAATCTCCAACGTCGGTCACCACCATCGGAATACCACACGCCATCGCCTCTCCAACTACATTTGGAAATGCCTCGGCATGCGAAGCATTGACAGCAATATCCAGGGCAGCAGTCAGCCGTGGAATATCGCCCCGTTCAGCCAACAAGTGAACCTGATGCCGAATTTCTTCTGGCACACACGCCAGTACCTCTGGATTATCTGCCGAACATCCACGGCCAATACAAAGAAAGTTTGCATCTGGATATTGACGAACCAACATGGCTGCCGCAGCAAAAAACCCCCGGTGGTTTTTCAGTGGCTGCCAGCGTGCAATCAAGCCAATCAATGGACAGTTGGGGGAAAGGCCAAGCTCCTCACATACACTCAGTCTTGCCTCGGGCATCGGGTGAAAAACCGAACAATCAAAACCATTTGGAATCACCATGGCTTGCTGACTGGAATAGCCAAAATTCGTATGCTGTTGAGCCCCTAGGCGAGACACATAAAAAATTCGATCGGCCCAGCGTGACAGCCAGGCATCTAGGTGCACCACCAGCCGGGTTAAACGCTTTTCCTGGGCAAAAATAGTCATCGAACTACGAATGGCAATTGCCAAAGGAATATGCCGTTGCGAAGCAGCAAAGTAACGAGCTAAGTGCGCTAAAACATTGCTATGATACATCCAGCCTTGCACTATATCTGGCTGAAACTCTTTCACAATGGCACGAAGCCGAGATACTGCTTGCCAATTGAGCCGCGCCCGAGGCATATCCAGTGAGCGAATTTCGATCCCCATCTCAGGAAAATGCTCACCCTGTAGCGCCATGATAGACACGACCAGTGGCTGAACTCCCTTGGGGCGAAGCGCATTGAGTACACGAAACAGCGCCATTTCAGCACCGCCAGTGCCCAACGCAGTAGTCAAGACAAGAATCCTCACACATACCCTTAACAAAACACACTCAATCAGCTATGGCTAAAATCACGCCAGAACTGAGTGAGTATTAAGTTAAATAAAATCCATGTCGCCAAAGGTAAACCCAAACCGACGATTGGACAAATCGGTAGCCCATGCTGCATCCTGCCCCTTGACAATAAAATTAAATTTGTTTTTAACCGTATACGTCATCCAAGTATCTCGAAAACAGACTAACGCTGGATGCTCCAGAACGAGTAATGCGTACGCCCCAATAGAGGCTGCAGCCTGCTTTACCTGATGAACAAATCCCTGGGCTTCTACACCAGGCCGATAAAACATGTCCATTAAACACGCCAAAGGAATTCCCTTTTTAAACTTGACCGCCAAGATGGCATAACCAACCAACTCTCGATCAGCGTATAAAGGAACCTTATATACTGGCTTTTCCGGTGGATTTTTTTCATACCGCCAATGCAAGTACTCGGCATCTTTAATAAATACATTTTCAATCTTCTGGCCAGCGTAAGCTTGCAAGACATTAGAGTCAAAACGCTCATGCAACTTGGCTGATGGGCGAAAAACTGCCCCAGGCAAAGGGATTAGCCAGATATCCGGACTTTTCCCGACAATGTAGTCAAATTTGGTCAAGTAGATTGGGCGAGCCACCAAATTGGGAAACGCCAGAAAATTAATCACTGACTGGCGAGCATTCACCGCCTCTGCCTCTCGGTAAAGACGACCGAACAAACCTTTACCACGTACACTTTCTGCCGTTAATACTTTCTGCGGCATCGCCATCTGCACAGCATCACCACGATAGCACAAAGGAAAATTCCGCATAGTGGTAACCCCAACCAGTTGTCCACTGGCATCCTCAGCCACCACTAAACTGGGAGGGCACCCTGGAGCCTGAAAATACCACCAATCGAGGTAGTGCTCAGAAACCGAAGGTTCATTATTCTCAACCCTGATTAACTCTTTGATGCGAGGAACATCAGATCGACTAGCCTCAAAAACACGAATACCATCAGATTTTTGCATATGTGGTTACCTCACCTTCGAATTTACTCAGTACGTTTTCGACAGCCAAAACATGATGTTCAGCATAACATTTTCCGATAAATTCGGCATGAGCCTCCCAAGAATCAGCATATAGCGCCTGAAGATCAGGACCGGAGCGATAGGGGTGAATAAATAGCTCAACACACTGCCCCCTACTCTGCTTCATCAATTGAAGATAATCTTCAACAGCAAATTGCATTTTACCCAAATCATGCACGGAAATTAATGCATCGTTTGTTGGTACACGCAACATCATTTTATAGACAGCCGTAACCATACGCAAAACACCTTGCTTAAAAAAACGCACAGGGCGTTGCCACAACAAGTGAAACGGTGCCGAAGAAAATGCCAAACGAATAGGAACCTGCAGCCGATTGACCTCAGATAAAATCGCAAAAAATACTAGCGGAGTCATATGTGCATGCTGATGTGAATCAATATGAGCCAGAGTCAATTGATGACGAGAAAAAAAATCGACCTGCGCCCGAAATTCAGCACGAATATCAGCCACCCTCACCTGACCAGAGGCACACCGCGCAAGTAGCGTTTTACGAGAAAAAAACACCCCTGCCTGATCAGTCAAAGATGATACGCCAGTTATTGCCTTCCCTTCGGTCAGGCAAAAATGTAAGCCCACACTCAGCGCAGGATACTGGCGGGCCATGGCCAGCGCGTGCTCGGTGCCCGGCATATTCACCATCAATGTGGTGGATGTCAGATTACCCTGTAAAAACACATCTAAAATAGCTTGATTCACCGATGGCGAAAGCCCAAAATCATCAGCATTTACAATTAATTTTTTTTTCACCAATCACACCTTCCACCGATACCTCCGGCCAATACTCATAACGTGAGAACACAGAGAAACGCTGATGAGTTCAAAAATCATTGCCACCAGAAGCAAAACACAGAAAAACCGAGAGTCTACAATCTCACCCTCATGAGAAACAGCAATTCTTTTTGCATGCCATGCCACACAAAAAACCCAGCTTTATCTTCTAAGGATGCACTAATTTATTCAGAAAAATCATTTTCCAAAAAGCAAAACGCAGCAAAACCAAAATACTGAATTCCTGCATTCGCGGGAATGACGATTTTTCCAGCACATCCCTAACCATGCACTTTTATTTACCATTCCGAATCATTTCATATAACCAACAACCCAGGACTACGTTTTTTGCTTAGGCGGAAGTGTCAACCGATCAGCAAACAAAATAAACAACAAGACAAATGGAAACCGATAACGCGCTGCCGTGCCATAATTGAACACTACCGCACCATAAATCATCATGGAAGACACCATAAAAATTTTTAAATTGAGAAAAATATTCTCCATTCCAGGTTTGGCTTGACGCCGCCAGAAAGACACCATCAACCCCATCATCACCAAATTTTCTATACTCTGAACTAGCTGAAAAGCCTTACCCGCCTGCCATGGAAGAGGCATCAACATGACGCCAATCGCCCCAGACAGCAGTTCAAAAGGCAAGATCACGCCAGAAGACAGTAGCGGCACCTCGCCCACCCCGCCATCCTCGGCATAAAAAGACTTACGGTATTTGTTTAGGTCAGCCAAGAATCCGACACCCAATAGCATCACCAAAGCAAAAACACCTCCTAGAACAATAGCCAAAATCATTCTAGATTTTGATTTACCTGCAATCAAACTCATCGCAAAAGGCACCAGCACCATCATAGCATTCTGCAGCTTAATCATGAATAGTGGCAACACCCATAGCAGCCCCAAAAAAACATTTCTTTTTTCAATCAGATTATAGATAGCCATAAACATGCACACCATAATCAGCACATCACGCCCCCCAATTGCAGCATAAAGCACAAAACTGGGGTAAAACAGATAAAAAAGCTGACTACGCTCGGAAAGAAAGCCCTGCCTATTCAAATAAACATACAAACAGACAATCAGCGTCAAATTCATTAATGAAGTGGATCGAACACTATAAATGTATGGCAAAGGAAACAGGGTAAAAAACCAGGAAGCATTCAATACATTGACCCCAGCCAATGCCATACACCACTCGGCATCCCCTCCTCTGCGCATATTAGCACAACGCACATAACCCAATTGATCAGGCATATATGATACGGGAAACAACACATCGTTAGTTAAAAACACCATGGCTGTTCTACCGAGAAACACCCAAAAAGCCAGCGTGCCTAGACGGTTGGTCAATCGCAGACCTACCAGCAAGCACAAAACAGTCAGCAAATTGGCAATTTCTTCAGGAGAAAACATGCCGACGGCTCTCCAGCCAAGCCTGAAACATCAAAATATCCCAAAGCAAATATTGGGCATTGGTGCGGCCAGCCACAAAATCACGCCATACCCACGCCACCCGATCCGCATCAAAAATATCTTCCTGCTTCAAACGTACAGGATCCAGCAGAGCATCAGCCCATTCACGCAGCGGCCCCAGTAACCACTCTCCAACGGGAATACCAAAGCCCATTTTTGGCCGATCAATAATGGCCTTTGGAACATACTGATATAGTACCTGACGCAATAACCACTTGCCTTGATCACCGCGCAGCTTGTAGCGCATTGGTAAGCGCCAAGCCAGTTCAACCACTCTATGGTCCAGTAAGGGGACTCGAGTCTCCAGGCTCACACCCATGGCAGCACGATCCACCTTGGTCAGAATGTCATCGGGCAAATATGACAAACTGTCCAGCAACATGCACTTCTCTGCCAACGACAATTCAATTGGCACTGGCTTGCGCCCGGTTAGCCAGGTGCTAGGCTCATGTGCGCCCTTCACCACACTGGCAGGGTCAGCCCAGTGCGAAATTAATGCTTGGTATGTAGCCTCATCCCCCCGAGCGGCCAGAATATGCTGAAGACGATTTAGCTTGTCTTCGGGATATTTTGCGCGCAACGCAGCTGGCAACATCGGCATTAACGCTCGATAAATTCGGCCAAAACTACTGGGTGACATTTTTTGCAGCCCAGCACCACTGAGCAGACGCAAGCTATCAGGCATTTTTTTCAAGGTAGCAACCAGCTTTTGCATCTGCAGGTAACGGGTATAGCCAAAAAATAACTCATCCCCACCATCGCCGGACAATGCAACCGTCACCTGTTGACGAGCGAGTTGACTAACCAAGAAGGTGGGGATCTGAGAACTGTCGGCAAATGGCTCATCGTACAATGCAGGCAAGCGCGGAATCACCTCCAGCGCATCATCTGGCTTGACATACAGCTCAGTATGCTCAGTACCAAGATGCAGGGCCACAGCCTTGGCATGCTCGGCTTCATTAAACCCTGGCACATCAAAACCAATCGAGAAAGTTTTAACTGGCTGAGCTGACTGCTTTTGCATCATGGACACAATCAGCGATGAATCAATACCGCCAGATAAAAAAGCACCCAACGGCACATCTGCCAGTAACTGTCCACCAACTGCCCTAGTAATGGTCTGATCCAGTAACTGGATCGCTTCAGCCTCACAAACATCCAGCGAACTTGAATGTCCTGAACATGCAACTTCGGACAAGGACCAATACACCAGCGGTTCAGGGGGGCGTGCACTTACCACCGCAGCCCAATCCAGAACGGCAATACAGCCAGGCTCCAGTTTGGCAATCCCTTGCCAGATAGAATATGGCGAAGGAATAACACTATGCCGCAAATAGAGCGCAACCGCATTGCGATTGATCTGTGGCTGAAAACCTGGGCAGGCATCCATGGCCTTGAGCTCTGAACTAAAAAGAAAAGCATCGCCATGCCAACCGTAATACAGTGGTTTTTCACCCAGGCGATCACGCCCCAAGGTTAACGTGCGCGTTTGCCTATCCCACAAGGCAAAAGCAAACATGCCCACTGTACGCTCAACAGTAGCCTGTACACCCCAGCGAGCAAAACCCACCAATAAGGTTTCTGTATCAGAGTGACCCCGCCAGTCGTACGCGCCCAGTTCAGCACGCATATCAAGATGGTTGTAGATCTCACCATTAAACACCAACACATAACGCTGGCAGCTGGAAATCATAGGTTGATGACCTGCTGGCGACAAGTCCACAATGGACAAGCGCGTATGCACCAGCAACACTGAAAGTTCGGGATCAAACCATACGCCATGATCATCCGGACCGCGATGCTGGAGCGACTGCGCCATGCGGTGCCCCACTAACTCCAGACTCTCCACTGCTGGTTTATGTCGCCAGATCACGCCAGCCAATCCACACATGATGCTACCTTTCCTGATGTTCTTCCTGCGGCAGATTTGGAGCCAGCATCCGCTACGCCCAGACCCCCAGCACCCTCACCGGTGCCAGATTGATCTGCTGATGGTGACAATGGTACAAAATTACTTCACCCCAGACAATTCTGATAGCAAGGTAACTGTTCGCTGCTCCAAAAATGTGAGGTCAAATACTTCGATAATTCGCTCATGTGGGTTTTTCCTAGGTAGCGCACGCTGTAAATACATCTGCCGCATAGCAAGGTATAACGCATCTACATTACCAGGGGGTACAATTTCCCCATAATCTGCCATCAGCCAGGCCGCATCACCGACATCGGTGCTAATCACTTGTACCCCACAGGCCATGGCTTCGCCTAACACATTGGGCGATCCCTCGGAGAGGGATGCCGAAACAAAAACGTCCAAGGCATTATAAGCCGATGGCATATCATGGCACGCACCAGGAAAAATCATTCTGGCAGACAGCCCAGCAGCATTGGCCAATGCCTGCAAGTGCTGGCGATAGACATCTGGCCCTGGGCCGACACAGACAAAATTTAGCTCAGAAAACTCGGCAGCCAAACGTGCAGCAGCGGTAATAAACCCAGGATGATTTTTTACCGGATCCAAACGCCCCATCAACCCAAAAACAAAGCATTCGGGTGCAATACCCCATTGCTTACGGATCCGTGCACCGGACAAGGGGTCTGAGCGAAAGCGCCGGGTATCAATGCCATTAGGAACACAGACCGTATTGGACTCTGGAAAACCGCGGTGGCGCACTAGCGATAGCCCTTTCCAGGAATTACAAATAATCAGGTCAGGAAAACAGGCTAACCGGGTTTCCAGCCAGCTTTCTAAACGCCCCATCCACCCATACTGACTTGGGTCAAAATCAGAAACGCGCACGCCCCAGACCAGCTTGCAAGCCGGCGCAAAATAACGCGCCAACCAGAGCAGCACATTCGACATCGGCAAATAGCCGTGCACAATTTTAGGATTTTCCTGACGCAGCAAGCAAACCAGTCGCCAAAAAAATGGCAATACATCCCACCGACCTGATTTATGCAAACTCAGCACCGGGACGCCTGCTTGATTCAGATCGCGCTCAAATGCCCCCCCATCATAAAAAGTGGCTACACGCACCCGATGCCCGGCAGCATGCATGGCCAAGACCAGCAGCGTCAGCTGCCGCTCTGCACCGCCAAGATGCAGAGAACGAATCAGAAACAATACATCCAATGGCGCACTCATGCGCTTCCTCCGGCCTGCCAGACATCCACATAGCGGGCAGCCACATGCCGATAATCGTGCTGGCGCAGCACAAACTCACGCCCAGCCAGACCCAGTGCCGGCAATTGATCACGCTGTGCCAGAATGGCTTCCACTTGGGCCACAATCGATTCTGGCTCCGGCAAAATATTGCGAATCGGGCACAGGTCTTCCCCATACATCAGCTGCTGATGCTCTGACTCATTACCGCCTAACACCACTTTGCCCAGTGCCAGGGAAAACAATCCGTTCACGCCACTTCCATGTGAGGAAGTTTGATCCACCACCACGTTCACGGTTGATAACAAGTTCATATACTCATGAAGCGGCAAGCCACCCTGAATAATACACTCCACATCATTCGGGTATTTCTTGCGCAAGATGTCAAATGCAGCACGAACATGATGAGTACCCTTGAAGCCCTCACGAATCAAACCATGAAACACCACCAGCTTACCATGTCTCAGTAGATTTTCCTGGCAAGCAATCTTCTCTACATTGATTGGAATAGGCAATGGCTTTTTCAGCCTAGACAGATTCTGATATCCAACCCAATAATCGTACATGATAGGAATAATCCCATCCACACGATTGGCCAGCCAGAGATTGAATGCGCGGCGCTCAGGTGCCTGCCATGGGCCTGGATCGTCATTGAGCTCATAATGTTCCACATCATCAAAAGGGCCATAGCGCAATCGCTCACGCCCTTCCTTCCAGTAAAAAGCATCACAGCCAGCGCCAACCAGAAAAGCTTTTTGGTTATGTTCAAGCAGAAACTTAAGCATCTTTTCGTTATAGCCAAACTGAGTACTAAACAAAATGGGGTTGATAATTTGAATCACATCATAATTAACCAAACGAGGCAAAGCCAGCAGCGGGTTTATAATGCGGCCAATACGACCACGCACACCAGATGCCCGGCTACCCAGCATAATGTCAGTCGGAATGTGCTTCCAGCCATCTCCCATCGATGCTACACGGGCATCATGCCCCAACTCCAGCAGACCATCACACAAATTCTTATGTAGCGCACTAAATTCGCCTAGCAGTAATACCTTCATTCGGTCACCTTTACCCTGTGCTGGCGAAACCGACGCTCACACCATAGGGCCATCCCACCATTAGTGAACACGGCGATGGCCAATGCAAACATTTGGCCATAAACAGCACCCATGATGCCAATTTTCGGGATCAAAATCGAAGAAACCAATAGATTCACGCCACCGACGGTCAATGTAATGATCGAAGTAGACAAAAACAATCCACGACCAATCCATTGGGAAGCCATAATAGAAGAAAAACTCAGGAATACCAGTACAGGCACCAAAGCCAGCAAAAGTGGTGCAGCAGACTCATAACCTGGTCCAGCAACCCAGGGTAGCCAGTAAGAAGCGCTTAATGCGACCATGAGCCCCATGCCCATAGTTAATAACACAATCAGCAAGATCATCTTGCGCTGCAGTCGCCACACGCCATCTGGCCCCAGCGTTCCCTGCCGACCATACAATACTTGTGAAGCCGATTGCGAAACCACTAGCAATATATTCATCAATTGCTGGGCAAGCTGGAAAAACCCTGCTTCACGCACCCCAACTGTACTGGCAATCATCAGGGTACCTGTGGTATTCAATAAGATAGCCCCCAGCGCATTTAAATGCAGACGGGCACTGCCAGAAAGCAAGGGCTTGAACTCTGCCCGAATAGCAGACCAGGAAGGGAAATACTGGGCACAACGCCGCCACACCAGCCAAATGCCACCAGAAGAAATCACAATCTGGCCAGCCAACCCAGCCAACAGTACCCCGACAATGCCAAAATCCCAGACAGCCACAGCCAACAACACACAGGTAATTGACACTGTCCGACCGAGCACCAAACTGATATTGCCCAGTACAATGCGCTCACTCATGACCAGCAAAACCGTGCCGTAAATCTCCCAGATCATCCAAGGTAGATAAGCCAAGGCTAACGCCAGCAAGCCAGGCGACAACTGGCCAAACATTTCTGGACGCAGATGCCACAACAGCAAGGCAACCAGCCAAGCGATGCCGGAGAGCGCAAGGCACGCATAGACCAAGGCCATGGCCACCGAGCGAAAACGTTCTTCGTGCGCATGGCCAGAAAGGCGCTGGGAAGCCACTTCAGCCAGGCTGCAATGCGCAATGCCAACAAAGGCGCTTGCCCAAGCCAGCACGGCAGCGTACTCCCCTCGTCCATCCGGGCCCAACCAGCGCGCAGTCAGCATCAAGGTCAGCACACCAATGGTCAAACTATACAGCTTGGCCCCCACGGTACGGCTCATGGTGCGCCATATATCGCGTTTAAGGACGCTCAAATGCGCCCCTTCCGTCGATCATTCCAGGCAATCGCCAGCCCTGCGGGATAGGCCAAGGCCACCAATACACGCTGAAATACAGGGCGAACATCCCGCACGGTTGGCCAGAAACCCATCCGGGCGTGAATGGATAAGCGAACGTACATGAGTAAGGAGACCAACACCGTACGCTTGTCCGGCCAGACGCGCCAGAAAAAGTCATTCAGGCACAGCATGGCGGCAAAGCGCTGCCCCTTCACATAGCGAATCTTGTGCATGGATGACAGCGATTCATGCGAAGTCTGATTGATGAAATACACCCGCAATGCATCGTTAATGAACAGTGCCCGGTAATGCAGTGCAATGCTGAGCCAAACGTGCTGTTCGGGAACATAACGGTCAATATCGTCACGGAAGCGGAAATGCGGGTCTTGCAGAATGTCACGCCGCGCCATCCCCCATTTCTCCCCCAGGTAGTGATGCTGAAAAAACACCGTAAACATGTCGGTCAACCAAGGAGATTGCGCATAAGGGCGACCAATCAGCTTGCCATATTGATCGCAGCACCGGCTCGATACGCCAGAAACCCCGGCGCGCTCGGCAGGAGGAATGGACAACCAGGCTTCGTACAGTCGCGCCAGCGCTTCTGGCACAAAGGCGTCGTCGTGGCCCGCCAGGATGATGAACTCACCGCGTGCCGCAGCAATGCCGGCATTGAACCCGGCCAGGACCATGCGGTTTTCCGAGTGCTCAATGATGCGCACGGGAAAATCCGCTTGCGCCTGATAGGCTCGCAGACGCGCCAGGGTGTCATCCGTGGACGCGTCATCGATCACCACCCATTCAAAACTGCGCAGCGTCTGCGCGCACAGGCTGTCATAGACGCGATGAATCAATCCGACTGAGTTGTAGCACGGTGTCAGTACGGTAAAGACAGGATGAGCGATTGTCTCAGGGTCAGTCGTCATGCCTCACCCTTTTGCGAAAAAATCGCGGCAGGCAGCCACCACCAGCGCGGCCTGCTCCAGAGTCAGCGTCGGCCCCATCGGCAAGCTCAGCACCTGGTGATGAATAGCTTCGGCGATTGGTAATGCCCCTGCGGCCAAGCCCAGGTTGGCATAGGCCGGCTGCAAATGCGGCGGCACCGGATAATGAATCAAGGTGCCCACGCCAGCAGCAGCTAACGCCTGTTGCAGGGCGTCACGGCGCGGGGTTTGCACAACGTATAAATGCCAGACAGGCTCAGCGCCAGACAGCACCGTCGGTAACACCAAAGGTAAGTCGGCCAGTTCACGCTGGTAAAAACCGGCAATCTGCTGACGGTGGGCGATATCGCCATCCAGATGCGGCAGCTTGACTGCCAGCAACGCCGCTTGTAACTCATCCAGCCGGCAGTTATAGCCTTGCAAGGCATGCTGGTATTTGACTCTGGAGCCATAATTGGCCAGCATGCGAATGCGTTCAGCCAGCACATCGTCATCGGTGGTCACTGCGCCAGCATCGCCCAGTGCGCCAAGGTTTTTACCCGGATAAAAACTGAAGCCTGCGGCATGCGCCAGCGTGCCGGTGCGCCGGCCCTGATAGCGGGCACCATGCGCCTGGGCGGCATCTTCGATCACCTTCAGCCCATACTGATCGGCAATGGCCAGCACCGCCGCCATGTCTGCCGGCTGGCCGTACAGATGCACTGCCATGATGGCCTTGGTGCGCGGGGTAATGGCGGCTTCCAGGCGAGCAGGATCAATATTGTAGGTGGCTGGATCGGGCTCAACCGGCACTGGTAGCGCCCCCGCCTGGGTGACGGCCAGCCAGGTGGCTATATAGGTATTGGACGGCACAATCACCTCGTCGCCCGCGCCAATCTCCATGGCGCGCAAGATCAGGTGCAAGGCATCCAGGCCGTTGCTGACGCCAATGGCGTGCCGACTGCCACAATACTGGGCAAACGCCTGTTCAAACGCGCTGACTTCCTGCCCCTGGATATACCAGCCGGAATCAATCACCCGGGCGCACGCTTCCAGCAATGCCTCACGATACTGGGCATTGCTGGCTTTCAGATCAAGAAACGCAATCGGATTGGCCGCCATCATGCCCGCTCCTCGGCCAGCAACTGCTGCAGATACATGCCATATCCGGTTTTCGCCAGCGGAGCCGCCAGGCTTTCCAGCTGGGCAGCGTTGATCCAGCCTTGCCGCCAGGCAATTTCTTCCGGACAGGCCACTTTCAAGCCCTGGCGTTTTTCCAGGGTTTGAATGAACTGGCCGGCCTCTAGCATCGAATCATGTGTGCCGGTATCCAGCCAGGCGTAACCTCGGCGCATCAGTTGTACATCCAGCTGGCCTTGTTCCAGATACACCCGGTTGACATCGGTAATTTCCAACTCACCGCGCGCCGAAGGGCGGATACTGCGGGCAATCTCCACCACTTGTTCATCATAAAAATACAGGCCAGTCACGGCAAACCGGGACTTGGGCTTGCTAGGTTTTTCTTCCAGGCTGAGCGCCTGACCTTCACGGTCAAATTCCACCACACCATAGCGCTCAGGGTCGTTTACCTGATAGGCAAACACTGAAGCGCCAGTGGTCTTGGCATTGGCGCGCCCAAGCAGCTCGCCCAGCGCGTGGCCATAAAAGATATTGTCGCCCAACACCAGCGCCGACGGCGCGCCCGCCAGAAATTCCTCACCAATCAGAAAAGCTTGCGCCAGGCCATCCGGGCTGGGCTGCACGGCATAGGAAAACGACACACCCCATTGGCTACCATCACCGAGCAGCTGGGCAAAGCGCGGGGTATCCTGCGGCGTGGAAATAATCAGGATGTCCTGAATCCCGGCGAGCAGCAGCGTGCTGAGCGGGTAATAAATCATCGGCTTGTCGTATACCGGCAGCAGTTGTTTGGACACCGCCAGCGTCGCCGGGTACAGGCGGGTGCCACTGCCGCCAGCCAGAATAATACCTTTTCGTTTCATGATTGCTTCACTCAATTATTTATAATGATTCTTTAACCAAGCATCAAATGCCCCGCCGGTTACAGCGCGCACCCAATCTTGGTGCTCCAGATACCAGTGAACCGTTTTTTCAATGCCGGTTTCAAAGGTTTCTTCCGGCTTCCAGCCCAGCTCACGCGCCAGCTTGCTGGCATCAATGGCGTAACGCTGGTCATGCCCCGGGCGGTCGGTGACAAACTGAATCTGCTCGGCGTAGGATTTGCCATCCTCGCGAGGGTGCAATGCATCCAGACGGGCGCAAATAGTATGCACCACCTCCAGATTGGTTTTTTCATTCCAGCCGCCCACATTATACGTTTCACCTGGCACGCCGGCAGCCAGCACCCGGCGAATTGCCGCGCAATGATCCGTGACAAACAGCCAGTCACGCACATTGCTGCCATTACCGTAAATCGGCAGCGGTCGTCCGGCCAGCGCATTGAGGATCACCAGCGGAATCAGTTTTTCCGGATAATGAAAAGGTCCATAATTGTTCGAGCAATTGGTGGTCAGCACCGGCAAGCCGTAGGTGTGGAACCATGCTCGCACCAAGTGATCCGAAGCGGCCTTGGAAGCAGAGTACGGGCTATTGGGCTGATAGGGATGGGTTTCAGCAAACGGCGCATCGTCTGCCGACAGCGAGCCATAGACTTCATCGGTCGAAACGTGCAAAAAGCGGAATGCCGCCTGCGCCGACGCCGACAGGCCCTGCCAGTAGCTGCGCGCAGCCTCCAGTAGGGTGAACGTGCCGTTGACATTGGTGCGGATGAAATCACCCGGCCCATGAATGGAACGATCCACATGGCTTTCTGCGGCAAAATTCACCAAGGCCGCCGGCTGATGCTCAGCCAGAATGGCGCTGACACAGGCCATGTCAGCGATATCGCCATGGATAAACTGAAAGCCTGGCCGCCCTTCCAGACCGGCCAAGCTTTCGCGATGTCCCGCATACGTCAGCGCATCAAGCACCACCACATGCCCTTCAGGATGCTGGCGAAACCATTCGTGTACAAAATTACTCCCAATAAACCCAGCCCCGCCAGTCACTAGCATCACACTGTTCATTTTTTCTTCCACTTAAACTTGAAATTCATCCGTGACGGCATGGCTGGCCTCTTCCAGCGCAATGCATCACCAATCATGCGAACGCGGCGCATATTTTCTTCATCACGCAACTGAATACTAATCAACTCATAAACTAGCACACCAAAAACGCTGACTAAAAACCCCACCAATGCTGCCAAGGACACCGCTCGCCGTTTTCTGGGGTAAGAAGCAGTTGAAGAAGGAATTGCCCGATCCAGCAATTCAATCATGGTCGCGTCTTTGACTTGGTCAATTCGAGTCAGCTGTAGCTCTTTTAAAAACAACTCATATACCAACTCAAGATTTTTTACTTCGCGGAATTTTTTGACATACTCCATAGAGATTTCAGGCAACAACCCTTCGGAAGCCTGTAAAGAAATATCAGGGGTTGTCTGTATCGGCTGACGCCATTGTGCCAGTTGTTTTTTCAATGCTTCTACTTCAAACTTCAGCCGCAGATAATCAGAATTCTGCTCAGTCGCAAAAGCTTTCATGGCTGACATTTCAGTTTCTTTGGCGGCAATTTCTGCACGCAAGCGACCGCTTTCCTGAATAGCCATCTGAATTTGGTTATCCAGTTTGAGCACCCCCGTTTCCTGCTGAATCTTGCGCAAAGCCATTTCTGCTGCAGTCAGTTGCTGCAGGGAAACATGCATCTGTTGCTCATAAAACAACCTGCGTTTGGATGCATCATTGACAGCCAGTTCCTGCGTAATAGACTGCAAAGCATCGGCATATCCATTGGCAATTTTTGCTGCCCAGACAGGATCAGAATCCTCGACTTCAATATTAATAATCCCGTTAGGGCTGGGTGTAATTTTGACCATACCGAATAGCCGGTTATACACCTGCTCCAGAGACGCAATATTCCAGCGCTTGCGCAACTCAAAATTGCTTTCGATAAAATCAGCCGCTGCTCGACTCTGTAAAATAGCCAGATACATATCGTTTACCGGCTTTTGCCCTTCTAGCACCCCCCCGACCCCCGCCCCGGCCAGCGAGCCGGTCTGATTAAGCATGGTCGCGGTGTTGGGTTTGGTTTTAGGCGGGAGCAACCGGGCAATTGCGCTATAGCGGGGCTCCTGAAAGGAGAGAAACACCAAGGCAATTGCGACAGCCACCATAGGTCCAAGCAACAGCCATAGCTTATGCCTGAGCAAGGCCAGCACAATATCTAACGGGTGAAACTTTGCAGCATTGGCGTGGGATGTGCCATCTTCAGACAAGAGCGCTTTTTTGTCAGCCGCCACCATGGGTTCTTGTGAGGACATAAACTAAAACCTCACTTATTCATCGCGTTCACTGCGGCAATCCCAATACCAAACTGATAAAAGATCTGCCCCCAGTCACGCAGGAATTTCCGCCAAAGCGTCCGGTCAGTTTCGTAGGGCACCACAATCGTATCACCAGGCATAATGGTGACAGAACTGATTGGCCACATGGATTGCTTGCGGCTCCAGATCGAGCCATCAGCACGCTGAACATAGATCGCAGAACTGTCTGCTTCTCTTCCTTCTCCACCAGCACGGGCAATATAGTCAGACAGGCTCAGTGACTCCTGAAATGATACGGATGACTCGCGATGAACAGCCCCGACCACCGTCACCACCTTGGCCCGAGGCGGAAAGAACAGACGATCACCATCTTCTAAAGGTACGTCAGGAATACTATTAATATCTTTGGTTTTAGGGTCGATATTCATCAGCACCCGGCCAGATGCCTGTAAACCACCCAGCGCAGCCAAAAATCGGCGACGAACCTCACCATCACGCGACTCGGCAACATCCTGACCGCTGGAGCTGTTCCGAGTGGTAACAATATTTTCAAATTCCATTTGCACATCCAGACGGGCAATCAGCTCCGTCATTCTTGCTTGCTGAAAAGCACGAGCAGAGACACGCGTCAGCTCAGTTCCAAACAGATAAGCATTGGGCGTCAACCCGCCCAGCCGCTTGATCAGCTGGCGTACGGTTTCTCCTGGCAGCAAACGGTACAAACCAGGTGCCTGCACTTCTCCTTCCAGACGCACAAAGCGATCATGGCTTTCCTCTGGCTGGCGGATATCCTCCCGGCCAAACACCGTCACCACGTCACCCGGCATCAGCAGCAAGTTGGCGGCAGGTTCACGCTGCAAAACAGCCTTGGCCAGATTGAATGGAATCAACGTCACTGCCTGGGTCACGGGATGCATCCGCTCCACCACTGCGTATGCCCAGTTCACCTCACCCGTCACTCGAGGCTTGAAATCACTTTCCTTGTCGATCTTGAGACCCATCGCCTGATTGCGCGCCACCCAATATTCTGGACGCAGCAAGGCTGCACGCTCAGGAATCAGGTCACTGATGCGCATTCCCTTGCGCCATGGCACATTGGCAGGCATGGCCACATTGCCACGCAAGGTCACCACATTCTCGATTTTTGGCGAAATAGCGTATACCCGGACAATATCACCATCCCGAACCGGACGCGCCAATCCATCAGGGTCTAAAGTAAACTCTTCAATTTTGCGTAAACTACGTTCAACAATACGCTCAAGTGTGACGCGCTGACCTGCCGCTGTTGTTGTCATGCCACCAGCGGACTCAAGTACATGAGCGAGCGACTCCCCTTTTTTCAGCTCAAATATGGCTTGCGTATTGACACTGCCCATCAGCGCGACCAGTGGTCCCACGGGCAAAACCTGGATAACATCGCCCGATAGCAAGCGAATGTCTTTGGACTTGTCGCCACGTAACAGGAAGTCATAAAGATCAAATTCAGCAATCAGCTGATTATTGCGGCGCACATAAATCCGACGCAATGAGCCTTTATTAGAAGGCCCGCCGGTAGCAAATAAAGCACTGAGCAGGGTGCTCATTGGACTGATTGAATAACTACCAGGAAAACGTGCGTGCCCCACTAGAAAAACCTGCACGGAACGTAACTCACCCAATGATACGTTCAATTCAAAATTACGAAATACCCGGCCAATCGCGGTACGTAGATAGCTATTCAGTTGGCGATACTCAGTACCCGCCACATGCAACACACCCACTTTGGGAATGTTGATATTACCCGCCCGGTCAACTTTGGATCGATAATCAATCTCCACCTGCCCCCAGGCACGAATCAGAATCTCATCGCCAGGGGCAATCACATAATCTCCTGAGAGCGCAGCCTCTTCCACAGGAGAAAAAGAAGCAGGCGCTCGGGAGAAAAAATCCCGGCCAAACAATGGCAGGCTGCGTCCACTTGCCTGGGATACAAACGCCTGGAACTCCAGCGGCGGTTCTGACGGTAACTCCTCCACCAGCAAGCCGGAGGCTTTCAGCTCAGACACCTTGGCCTTGGGAATCACCGACAATGGCGCATCCGGGCGAGCATCCTTGGTTTCTGCCCCCTCGGGAGTAGAAATTTTCTGAATGGTAGAACGGGGATCCTGGGTTGCGGCCTGTGCTGCCCATCCTGCACGCGGCACGCACAACACCAGCAGTGAAGCAAGAATGAGAAAAAAAGCGCGCATGGGCATGGTAGAGATACTCTTAGGAGCCTAATCTTAGCATGTTCACTTTCCGAAATGGAAAGCTTGGCCGGATCGTTCCCTTGGCGTCATCTTCGACGGGCAAGGACACAAACCAGCCAGACACTCTCAGTCAACAGCGCTTCATCAATGGGCATCCGCCTGATGACTGTGCTGCAGCAGCCGGTCGGTATAGGCAATGGCCGCCGCCGACAGCAAGAACGCCAGATGCAGGAAAAGCTGCCATTTAATGGTGTGCTCCGGTAATTGCCCGGCGTTGATGAAGGTTTGCAGCAGATGGATGGACGAAATACTGATGATCGCCATCGACAGTTTCACCTTCAGCACCGACGCATTGACATGGTCCAGCCACTCCGGCTGGTCCGGGTGGTGATCCACCCGCAAGCGCGACACAAACGTTTCGTAACCACCCACCGTGACCATCAGCAGCAGGTTGGCAATCATCACCACGTCGATCAGGCCCAGCACAGTCAGCATGATTTCGGTTTCGGTCAGTTGCCCCAGATGCACCAGCAGCTCGTACAGCTGGGAAAGGAACTTCCACGAATACACGCCCTGTACCACAATCAGGCCAAGATAAATCGGCAATTGCAGCCAGCGGCTCCAGAAAATCAGCCCGGCCAGACGGCCTTTGGGCGAACGGGAAAACTCAGCACTCATCGCAGTCTCATCCAGTTAAATCCACTTTTTGCACCACCCCGGCGGCAGCTTACAAACCCAGACGCTGGCAGATGGTTGACACGGCACCAGCCTGATTCAGCGTGTAAAAGTGCAGGCCCGGCGCACCACCGGCCAGCAGACGGTCGCACAAATTGGTCACCACATCCAGCCCCAGCGAACGGATCGACGGCACGTCGTCGGCGTAGCTTTGCAGCTTCAGGCGCAGCCAGCGCGGAATTTCCGCACCGCACGCGTCGGAAAAACGCGCCAGCTGGCTGAAGTTATTGATCGGCATGATACCCGGCACGATCGGGATGTCCACCCCCAGCGCCCCCACTTCATCGACAAAGGCAAAGTAGGCATCGGCATTGAAAAAATACTGGGTCATCGCCGAATTGGCCCCGGCCTTGACCTTGTTGGCAAAGTTGCGCAGGTCTTCGTGGGCGGTGCGCGCTTGCGGGTGGTATTCCGGGTAGGCGGCCACTTCAATGTGGAAATGCTCGCCATGTTCGGCGCGGATGAACTCGACCAGCTCATTGGCAAAGCGGAACTCACCCACTTCCAGCATGCCGGACGGAATATCGCCGCGCAAAGCCACAATATGGCGGATGCCATGGTTGCGGTATTCGTTGAGGATGGCGCGAATATTGTCGCGGCTGGAGCCGATGCACGACAAATGCGGCGCAGCGGCGTAGCCTTCGCCACGGATTTCCAGCACGGTATCCAGCGTGCGGTCACGGGTGGTGCCGCCAGCACCAAAGGTCACGGAAAAAAACTCCGGCTTGAACTGGGCCAGTTGCTGACGGGTGGTGCGCAGCTTGGCCATGCCCTCCGGGGTTTTGGCCGGAAAAAACTCAAAACTGAAGGTACGGGGATTCGATTGTGATTGCATGACAGGGTTCCTGTTGGCCAGGGGCGGCAGACGCCCGGCGGCGCGATAATCAAGTTTGCCCCCCTGGCCGCTGCAGCGCGCCGGGTCAGGCTGACAGCAAAAAGGCCGGAAGCCCGGCCTTTTTGCTGTGCATCAACACAGAAATCAATAGCGGTAGTGCGTCGGCTTGTACGGGCCGGCTTTGTCCAGACCCAGATAGCTGGCCTGATCATCGCTCAGCACGGTCAGGTTGGCACCAATCTTCTTCAGGTGCAGACGGGCAACCTTTTCATCCAGATGCTTGGGCAGCACATACACATCCACCGGGTACTTGCCCGGATTTTGCCACAGTTCGATCTGGGCAATCACCTGATTGGTAAACGAGGCGCTCATCACGAACGACGGGTGGCCGGTAGCGCAGCCCAGGTTGACCAGACGACCTTCGGCCAGCAGGATGATGCGCTTGCCGTCCGGGAAGATGATATGGTCAACTTGCGGCTTGATATTGTCCCAAGTGTACTGACGCAGGCCAGCCACGTCGATTTCGCTGTCGAAGTGCCCGATATTGCACACAATCGCCTGGTCCTTCATCGCCAGCATGTGATCGTGGGTGATCACATTGACATTGCCGGTAGCGGTAACAAAAATATCGCCCAGCGCAGCGGCTTCGTCCATGGTCACCACACGGTAGCCTTCCATCGCGGCTTGCAGTGCGCAGATCGGGTCGATTTCAGTCACCCACACAGTCGCACCCAGGCCACGGAAGGACTGGGCCGAGCCTTTGCCCACGTCACCGTAGCCACACACCACGGCGATCTTGCCAGCGATCATCACGTCGGTAGCACGCTTGATACCATCTACCAGTGATTCGCGGCAGCCGTACAGGTTGTCGAACTTGGACTTGGTCACCGAGTCGTTGACATTGAAAGCCGGGACTTTCAGCTCGCCCTTCTTGACCATGTCGTACAGGCGGTGCACGCCAGTGGTGGTTTCTTCCGACAGGCCACGCACTTCGTCCAGCATTTCCGGGTATTTGCTGTGCATGATGGCGGTGACGTCGCCGCCATCGTCCAGAATCATGTTCGGCGTCCAGCCGTCCGGGCTGCGCAGGGTTTGCTCAATGCACCACCAGAATTCCTCTTCGGTTTCACCCTTCCAGGCAAACACCGGAATGCCGACAGCGGCGATGGCTGCAGCAGCCTGATCCTGGGTGGAGAAGATATTGCACGACGACCAGCGTACCGAAGCCCCCAGATCCACCAGGGTTTCAATCAGCACGGCGGTCTGAATGGTCATGTGCAGGCAGCCAACGATGCGCGCCCCAGCCAGCGGTTTCTGGCCTTTGTATTCTTCGCGCAGCGCCATCAGGCCAGGCATTTCGGTTTCAGCGATGGCAATTTCCTTGCGGCCCCAATCGGCCAGGGAAATGTCAGCAACTTTGTAATCAGTAAAGGTCTTGAGGTCGACCACGGCGTTCATGGAAAACTCCTACGCGGTGGCCGGGCGGAATGCTCACCTGTGCGTGCATACCGGGCCCGGCATGGGGTTCAGGTGAGCGCAGTTTGAATCCGAGCCTGGGGGCAGCCTTGTGGGCCACGCCTTGCAGCGCTCCTCGGAATGAACAGCAATTATACGTGATTTTGCCTGGCCGCCCAGCCCTGCGTGCCAGGCCAAGCGGTCAGAAGACACTCGCGCCGGCACACTCAATCCGCGGCCAGCGCAGCAGAATGGCCAGGGTTACAGGCCAGCGTCAGCGCGCAGAGCCGCCGCCTTGTCAGTGGCTTCCCAGGTGAACTCCGGTTCTTCGCGGCCAAAGTGGCCATAAGCCGCCGTTTTGCCGTAAATCGGGCGCAACAGGTCAAGCATCTGCACAATGCCCTTCGGGCGCAGGTCGAAATGCTGTTTGACCAGTTCGACAATGGCTTCGTTGGGCAGCTTGCCGGTGCCAAAGGTATCCACCGAAATCGAGGTGGGCTTGGCAATCCCGATGGCGTAGGAAACCTGAATCTGGCACATGCGCGCCAGGCCGGCAGCCACAATGTTCTTCGCCACATAGCGACCGGCGTAGGCAGCCGAACGGTCGACCTTGGACGGGTCCTTGCCGGAGAAAGCACCACCACCGTGCGGGGCCGCGCCGCCATAGGTGTCCACAATGATCTTGCGGCCAGTCAGACCGCAGTCGCCCATCGGGCCGCCAATGACAAAACGGCCAGTCGGGTTGATCAGATACTTGGTATCGGCGGTGAGCATATGTGCGGGCAGCACTGGCTTGATGATGTCTTCAATCACCGCTTCGGTCAGCATCTTGTGATCGATGTCCGGGGTGTGCTGGGTGGACAGCACCACGGTGTCGATGACCTTGGGCAAGCCGGTTGCACTGTCGTACACGCAGGTGATCTGGCTCTTGGCGTCCGGGCGCAGCCACGGCAGGCGGCCATCCTTGCGCAGTTCGCTCTGACGCTGCACCAGACGGTGGGCGTAGTAGATCGGGAACGGCATCAGCGTTGGGGTTTCATCGCAGGCATAACCAAACATCAGCCCCTGGTCGCCAGCGCCTTGATCCAGATCCAGGCCCTGGCCTTCGTTCACGCCCTGAGCAATGTCCGGCGACTGCTTGTCATACGCCACCAGCACGGCGCAGCCCTTGGCATCAAAGCCCAGATCCGAGCTGTCATAGCCAATGCGGCGGATGGTTTCCCGCGCCACACCGATGTAATCGATATTGGCATGGGTGGTGATTTCGCCGGCCAGCACCACCAGCCCGGTGTTCACCAGCGTTTCTGCCGCCACGCGAGCGTGTTTGTCTTGAGCCAGAATGGCGTCCAGGATGGCGTCGGAGATTTGGTCGGCAACTTTGTCCGGGTG